>CALUUT010000044.1 GCA_944324045.1 uncultured Desulfovibrionaceae bacterium
GTTCTTCCTTAAGAGCGGACTATCGGCTTACGGCATCGTGAAAACAGTCGGGGCTACGCATATAGTTTGGGCTCTGGCGGCAAATTCGCGTAGGCAGAACAGTTCAGGCAGAAAAGAAGCGGACTTTTTTGCCATTGATTTCCTGCGGCAGGTATATCTGTTCGGACAGTTCGCATTCAAGCCGGTTCAGATAGGGCGCGTCATACATGCGCGCGACCTCAATCCCCCATTCAGGCGACAGGCGTTCCATAATGTTCAGCGCGCCCTCGACGCTGGGTTCCCTGCAGTTTTTCAGGGAAGAAAGCGCCCTGCAGACGCGCAATGCGGAAAACGTCAGCGCGTTACGGTACGCGGGCGAGGAGTCCGGTTGAGTTTTGCAAAGAACATGGCATGTCGCGGCCTGCTTAAGGGCGAAATGCGTCTCCTTAAGAAAGGCGATGGAGAGCTCCAGGTCCTGTTCCGCGAGATTGCCGGCCGCGCTCAGGCAGCCCGCCGCATGGGAAAGCCATGCTCCTTCGCGACGGGATTTTTCAATCATGCCTTCTCTGAGCCGGAGTCCTATGCGCCGATGGATAATGGCGTCGTATTTGAACTGGTTTGTTTTGTTTGCGGACATGCTTCCAGGATGCTGTCTGTACAGGGCCGCGCCGTTTGGATTGTGCGTCAGGACAAATCCGGCCGCGACGCAGCGCACCCAGTAGTCGTAGTCTTCGCATGCTTTAAGCGAGATATCGAAATAGCCTGTCGCTTTCGCCGCTTTGCGCCGCAGCATGTAGGCGTGAACAGGGGCTATGTTGAAATTGCAAAGATATATCTCATAGTTGTTGCGGACAAGCGGTAGTACGCCGGTCAACGCAAGAGGACCGTCCGGGGTTTCAGAACAGACAAGATTGTTGGGGCAAACGCAGAGGGACGCATCCGGCCGGCGCTCAAGCGCGGCGCACTGCGAGGCGAGCGTGCCCGGCGCAAGAAGGTCGTCCGCGTCCAGCGCAACGATATACTCGCATGAGGCCATGTCCAGCCCGGTGTTTCTGGCCGCGGACAGGCCCTGGTTGGGTTGGCGCGCATACCGGATGTGCCGGGCGTAACGCGCCGCAACCGCAGGCGTTTCATCCGTCGAGCCGTCATCAACAACAATGATTTCCACAGCGACGCCCTCTTGCTCCAGAACGCATTCGATGCATGCGGGCAAATAGCGCGCATAATTGTACGCCGGGATAAGCACGGAAACTTGGGGCTTCAAAAGGCGTTTCTCCTTGACGGCCTTGACCGGACCCTGCATAGGACGGGTCTGCTTTATTGGTCTTTGCAATGATATCAATGTGTTCTCTTACATAATTTGATATGGCCGTCCAGTGGAAAATATTTTAGGCTGCTATGGGATAGCATACAAAAGACGTGAGCGTTGGCCGGAAAAGAAACAGCGGAGGAAATGGGGCGGCGTAGAATGCGGTGGCGCGGCGGACGTTCGTCCTTATTATGAAAAAAGTGTCGCGGTCTACGACAGGAAGGCGGGGCAGGGTTTACGCGGCAGCAATTTATAGTAATTTTTTATTTTATAACCGTAGTTGCCCTTAACACGTCCCGGAACTATTCTAGGGCAAACGGATGCCAGATAAAGAAAAAGTCCGCTTGGCTTTGAGCCTTGCGGACTTCCTGGGATTTCTGTGGATATTTGCGTGGTGCCGAGGGCGGGACTCGAACCCGCACGGACATAATCCACTACCCCCTCAAGATAGCGTGTCTACCAGTTCCACCACCTCGGCGTGGTGGATGTTCTTTATCGGCAACTGCCCCTGTTTGGCAAGTATTTTTTGAATATTTCCCCGGATTTTTTTTATTGTGTTCTTACGGGCTTTATGAAAGAGAAAATGTCCCGGTTTTCATGAAAAACGTTATGGCGGAGCGATTATGGAAAAGGAATGCATATTATGCCTGGATATCGGCGGCGAAACGCAGCATGCGTTGCTGTATGCGCCGGAGCGTGAATGGGGCGGCTGCCCGGCGTTTACGCTGCCAAGCCCGGAGAAATGTGCGGCAAAGCGCATTCGCGACGCCGCCGCAAAAAGGCGGCCGCTTTATCTTTCCGGTTGCAGCATGGGGGGAGCGTTCATGGATGCGCTTCAGGAGTATATCCGGTCCGGCCTTGATGTGACCGTTGCGCCCCGGACGGCGGAAGCGCTTTACAGTGAACATGGCCGGTTGCCGGACATGGGCATGACATTGTCCGGCGAATGCCCAAAAGGCGCGGAATGCGTCGAGCTTGGCGATTTCGATCCCGTATTTTGGCGGAATATTCTGGGGAATGCAGGCTTTGCCATGCCGCGGCGTGCGGTTGTGGCCGCGCGGGCTCATGGGGGGCATGCATCAGGCGAAGGAGAGGGCCGGATGCAGATGTGGCGGGACTTTCTTTGCCGGGATCATGGCGAGCCCGCGACACTGCTGTATTATAACGGCGCTGTCCCCAAAAACCTGACGCGCCTGCGCATGATTCAGGAACGGAGCAATGGGCCGGTTGCGGATGCCGACGCCGCCGTTCTTTTAGGGGCGTTATCCATGCAGGAACTTTCGGAACGGTCCTGGCGCGAGGGAGTTACCGTGCTGAACGCGGGCGACAGGCATACCGTAGCCTTTCTTGTGTATCAGGGCCGGGTGTGGGGGGTATATGAACAGCATACGCAACTTCTGACCACTGAACTCCTTCAGCGGAATCTTGAGGAATTTCGTTTGGGATGGTTGCCGGATGAGGTCGTGCGCAATGCGGGCGGTCACGGATGCGCGCTTCTTGAATTGCCGCCTGAGGCTGAAGGATTTCGGCCCACATTTGTGTTTGGGCCGCGCGGCGCGGCGTTTCCCGGAATAGGCAAACGCCTTCAGCCGGGCGATGGCGCGGCGTCAATCGGGATATGCGGCCTGCTTTACGGCATCAGGTTGCGGCAGGGGGCATGATTTTTTGACCGGCGGCTGGCTCTCTTTTGCAATCGGGTTGGGCAAACCCCTGTTGCGGTTTGTGTGCATGATGACGTTCGGCCTTTTTATGGCCACGCTCATTGAAAGCATCCGCTGGACTAGACATATAGCCAAAATCGCTTCGCCGCTGGCGCGTGCGGCGCATTTGCGGCCTGTATCCGCCGCATCGTTCGCGATTGCCTTTTTTTCAACCATGACCGCCAATTCATTGCTGGCGGACAGTTTTCATAGGGGAGAACTGACGCGCAGAGAGCTTGTGTTTGCCAATCTGTTCAACAGTTTTCCCGCGTATTTTTTACATTTGCCCACAATTTTTTTTATGACGGTCTCTGCTTTGGGCGCGCCTGCGGTTGCGTATGTCGGGCTGGTTTTTGGCGCGGCGCTTTTGCGCACCGGTCTGACCGTCGTCGCCGGGCGTTGTTTTCTTGCGGCGCCGGTGGAAGACGGGCCCGTGGACTCTGAACAGCCGCGTACGGGCCGTGAATTTTGGGTCGGCGCATTACAAAAGGGGCTTTCCCGTTTTTTGAAACGGCTGCCCAAATTTCTTTTCTTCACCATTCCCATATATATTCTCATGGCCCTGGCCATTAAAACCGGATGGTTCACGTCCCTGGAGACATGGCTTGCAACGCATGCGGATGGGCTTCCTTTTCTGCGGCCTGAGGCGGTAAGCATTGTGATGCTGCATGTGGCCGCCGAATTTGGCGCGGCGCTGTCCGCAGCGGGTTCGATTTTGGACGGCGGCGTCTTAGGCGGCCGCGACGTCGTGCTCGCATTGCTTGCGGGCAATGTGCTTTCTTCTCCCATTCGCGCGTTTCGGCATCAGTTTCCTTCCTATGCCGGATATTACAGGCCGGGGACGGCGCTTTACCTTATTTTTGTCAGTCAATGCGTGCGTGCGGTCAGCATCGTCCTGGTTGGCGCTATTTTTTATTGCGTTACTTTATGAAGGCGTTTTTGGCGACTCGTGTTATGTATTATGGGATGCGGCAAGTCTGTTCAGTCACCCTTAGATATGGTCTCGCCGAAAGAATTTCCGGATGTTTCAGGAACATATGCCATAAAGTTCTTGCGGCGCCGGCATCTTTCATGTCACGTTCATCACACGCTTTTTCATGATTCAGGCTTTTGCCCATGCATAAGGCGCGCGGCCTTGAAGAGGGCATGCCCGCTTTAGCGTCCGTCTCAAAGCGTCTCAAGTCCAACAAATGGAATATCAATATGCAAATTCCAAATGAAGTCGGTGAATTACGGCTGCTTTTTGAAGTTTCCCAGATTCTTGAGGGCGCTTCGGAGCTTTCGGATAATCTGGATACCGTATTGGAGGTGGTCGCGCGCTACACAGGCATGATGCGCGGCGTAATCAGTCTTCTGGATGAACAGCATGGCGAAATTGCGATTGAAGTCGCCTACGGCATGAGCCCGGAAGCAAAAAACCGCGGTCGCTACAAGATGGGAGAAGGCATCACGGGCATGGTCATCCAAAGCGGAAAGCCCATGATTATTCCCAATATTTCCAAAGAGCCTCTTTTTTTGAATCGGACCGGCAGCCGGAACGTGCAGAAAGAGGAAATCGCCTTTATCTGTGTTCCCATAAAAATAGAAGGGCGCGTGATTGGCGCTCTTTCCGCCGACCGGTTGTTCGGCGTCTCTGTGGCCCTTGAGGAAGATATGCGCGTTTTGTCCATTCTTGCCTCGCTGGTTGCGCGCGCGGTCAAAACGCGACAGGCCATAAACGCCATGCGCAATGAGGTGCTGGCGGAGAACACTCGTTTGCAGAACGCTCTTAAAGAGCAGTTTAAACCAGGCGTATTCGTCGGTGTTTCCGCCGGTCTTCAGACCGTTCTTTCCCAAATGGCTCAGGTCGCATCCACGGCTGCTACAGTGCTTATCCGGGGTGAAAGCGGCACGGGCAAGGAACTTGTCGCCAAAACCATTCATGCGAACAGCCCGCGCGCAGGGCAGCCCATGGTGTGCGTCAATTGCGCGACGTTGCCGGACGGGTTGGCCGAAAGCGAACTTTTTGGACATGAAAAAGGCGCGTTTACCGGCGCTGCCGCTACCCGCAAGGGACGTTTTGAGGCGGCGTCCGGCGGAACGATTTTTCTGGATGAAATCGGCGAGCTGCCTCTTTCCACTCAGGCCAAACTGTTGCGCGTTCTTCAGGAGCATGAACTTCAGCGCGTTGGAGGCAGCGAAACCCTGAAGGTCGATGTCCGCGTCGTGGCCGCGACAAATCGCGACCTGGAAAAGATGGTTGCGGACAATCTTTTCCGGCAGGATCTGTATTATCGTTTGAACGTCTTTCCCATACACATGCCGCCGTTGCGGGAACGCAAGGACGATATTGCGCCTCTCGCCGATTTTTTCCTGGACAAATACAGCAAGGAAATCGGCAAGCCCGGATTGCGCATTGCGCCTGAAGCCATGACGCTGCTGTCGCGCTATGACTGGCCGGGCAATATCCGGGAGTTGGAAAACGTTATTGAGCGGGCGGTTATTTTGACCATGGACGGCATCATTCACCCCCAGCATTTGCCGTCGTCCCTGCAACCGCCGAATACCTGCCAGCCTTTCCCCAAAAATTTGCCTCAGGCCCTTGATCAGCTTGAATTCAAACTCATTTCCGAAGCCTTATGCGCCCATGAAGGCAATATGGGCAAGGCCGCGGCCGAACTTGGAATCAGCGAGCGGGTCATGGGACTGCGTATGAAAAAATTCGGATTGCATTTCAAGCAATTCAGAAAAAAGCGCTGAGCCCGTTTTGCGTGTGAGAGGCTGGCGGCTCTTTCGGATAAATCCACAAAGTCGTAGATAGCGGCATAAAAGATACATTTTTGTGTTTTTTTCAAATCGCGATGTTCAAGCGTTTTAAAGGGCGGCTTGTGGGACAGCATACTGTTTTATTTATAAAAATATATAAAATTTATCATGTTACGTTAATATCTACGTTAATGTATATATTGTCTGAACCCTCTCATGCGTTCTATGCGGCCTGCATGAAAATGCAGGCGCCATATGCAATAAAAAATATTTAAATAGAACAGGTTATGGCATGTTTTTCTGATTTGGGCCATTTTGCGCAAAATTGGCCCGGTTGTTGCTTTTCTTCAGGGCAATCCACCTTCATCAGCAACAATTTTTTCAGGAGAACAAAGTATGAGCGCCACTGCCCGTGAAACAGCCCTTGGGGATATAGCCGCATCTCAGCCGGTTCCGCCTTTTGAAAGGCCGGATGCGCCGCGTGAGTCCGTTACCGCCGAATTCGGATGCGATGTGTTCAATGAGCGCGTTATGCGGGAGCGTCTGCCGCGCGATGTGTATAAGCGCCTTCGGGAAACCATGAGCCGGCGCGCTCCGCTGAATCCGGCGGATGCGGACGTCATCGCCAACGCCATGAAGGACTGGGCCATTGAACGCGGCGCTACGCATTATACGCACTGGTTTCAGCCCATGACCGGTCTGACCGCGGAAAAGCATGACGCCTTTCTTGCGCCGACGCCGGACGGGCAGGTTTTGAGCGAGTTTGCGGGAAAAATGCTGATTCGCGGCGAGCCGGACGCATCCTCTTTTCCTTCGGGCGGCATCCGTTCCACATTTGAAGCGCGCGGCTATACGGCATGGGATCCGACGACGCCGTCGTTTCTCATGGGCGAAGGGTCCGGCCGGACCCTTTATATACCCACTGTATTTTATTCCTATACCGGCGAAGCCCTGGACAGGAAGACGCCGCTGATGCGTTCCGTGGATGCTGTATCCCGGCAGGCTCTGCGCATTCTCCGACTTTTGGGCAACACCACGGCTACGGATGTGCGGGCCATGGTGGGCGCGGAACAGGAATATTTTCTTGTGGACCGCCGTCTTTATGTGCAGCGTCCCGATTTGATGCTGTGCGGGCGCACGTTGTACGGCGCCAGACCGGCCAAAGGCCAGGAACTGGAAGATCATTATTTCGGGAGCATCCCAAGCAGAGTGCTTGCATTCATGCAGGATGTGGAACGGCGTCTGTTTGCGCTTGGCATCCCGGCTCACACCCGGCACAACGAGGTCGCCCCCGGGCAGTTTGAAATAGCGCCGGTGTTTGAGGATGTGAATATCGCCACGGATCACAATATGCTGATCATGGAGGTTTTGCGCCGGACTGCAAGACGGCACGGATTTGCCTGTCTTTTGCATGAAAAGCCGTTTGCCGGCGTAAATGGGTCGGGCAAGCACAATAACTGGTCCTTATGCGATTCCGACGGCAACAATCTGTTGAATCCGGGCGAAACTCCGATGAAAAACGCCCAGTTTCTGCTGTTTTTGGCCGGAGTTCTGCGCGCGGTGCACAAATATGCGATAAACCTGCGCATAGGCATCATCGGCGCGAGCAATGATCACCGGTTGGGCGCCAATGAAGCGCCGCCGGCTATTTTATCCGTATATCTTGGCGAAAGCCTTTCCTCTATCATCAAATGCATGGCCGGCGGCAGCGGAGAAGAAGGTCCGAAGAATTGTCCGTACATTGAAATCGGCGTATCCGCCTTGCCGTCGTTACCCAGAGACGTTTCAGACCGCAACAGGACAAGTCCTTTCGCCTTTACCGGGAACAAATTTGAATTTCGCGCCCTTGGCTCGTCTCAGAACATCGCGACGGCCAATATTTCCCTAAACGGCGCCATGGCCTGCGCGCTCGACGATATCGCCACAAGGCTTGAAACGGCGCTTGCGGCCGGAACGCCTTTGAATACGGCCATTCAAACGCTGTTGGCTGAATTGTTCCAGGAACATATGCCTATCGTGTTTGACGGAAACAATTATTCCGCGGAATGGGTTGAAGAGGCCGCGCGTCGCGGTCTGCCCAATTTAACGGACACGGTGTCCGCGCTTGAGCATTACAGCGATGCGGAGGTCATGGCGGTCTTTTCCAGTCAGGGCATTTTAAGCGATCGGGAAATGGCTTCCCGTCAGGAAATACTTTTTGAACATTATGCGCACAGCATCGGCATAGAGGCCAATCTTGCCCTGCGCCTTGGCCGCGCCGTCATCTTGCCCGCCGCGCTTGATTACCAGGAACATCTGGCCAAAGTGGCGGAACGCACGGCGGCCCTGGCTGGAGAGGCCGGGGTTGAAACAACGTATTTCCGCAGAGTGCGCGGTCACGCAAGCGGCCTTATTGGCGCGCTTGACGTTTTGGAGGCGCTTTGCGCCGAAGCGTCCGGCAAAAGCTGCGCTGTGGAAAAGGCCCGTTTTGCGCGCGACAGCCTGCTTCCGGCCATGCAGGCATGCCGCGAGCATGCCGACGCCCTTGAAGGGCTGTGCCGCGACCGGGATTGGCCGTTGCCTTTGTACGCGGAATTATTGTGGATGTACTAGAAAAGCCTTCCGAACAGACGCGCTTGGCGATGATGCGCTGTTTTGCCATATGCCAAGCGCGGCAGTGAACGCGGAAAGAGAATGCATATGAACATGCGGAACATGACGGCAAACGGATTCGGGGATGAGGATGCTCAGGCGTTTGGACAACGCGGCGGACAGATTCTCTTTGATCCCCGGGAAGAGCATGACGCGTGCGGCGTTGGATTTATCGCCCGTCTGGACGGGCGGCCGGAGCATCAGGTCATACGGGACGCCCTGCATTCCCTGACTCGTCTGGCCCACCGCGGTTCCAGAGGGCGCGACGGAAAAACCGGCGATGGAGCTGGCCTTTTGTTCCCGCTTCCGGCGCGCTTTTTCCGGCGCGTTTTTGGCGAGTTGGGCGTGGAGTTGCCGTTTTTGTGGGCGCTTGGGCAGTTTTTCATGTCCCGCGATCCGGCCAAGGGGCCGAAAGCCATGCGGGTTGCGGAAGACGTCCTTTCCGCCGAAGGCCTTGAGCTTCTTTGCTGGCGCGTCGTTCCGGTCGATGCCGAGGCGCTGGGGGCGTCCGCGTATGAAAGTATGCCGGATATTCGCCAGGCGCTTGTGGCGCCGGGCGGGAAGTCCGGCGGCATGTCCGGCGAGGAGTGGGAACGAAAGCTGTATGTGGCCCGGCGCGCGCTTGAAAAAAAAGCGCGGGACTGTTTTCCGGATGACCCGGACGCTCTGTATCCGGTCAGCCTGTCGTCACGCAGCGTGATATATAAGGGCATGGTGGCCGGAAGCATGCTTGCGGATTTTTACCGCGACCTGAAAAGCACGGATCTTGCCGCGCCGTTTGCCGTGTTTCACGAGCGTTTCAGCACCAACACGCGGCCGGCTTGGCGGCTGGCCCAGCCGTTTAGGCATCTTGCGCACAATGGGGAAATCAATACCTTACGCGGCAATGCGACACGCATGGCCATACGCGAGCCGTTGTTGGCCTCGCCTCTGTTCGGGGAGCGCATGGCGGACATTCTGCCGGTTTTGGAGCGTGGAGAAAGCGACTCCGCGCATCTGGACAGGGCTCTTGAACTGTTGTTTCAGGGCGGCCGCGGCCTTGCCCACTCCATGATGATGCTGGTTCCTGAGCCTTTTGGAAATAGTTTTATAATGGGTGAGGACAAGCGCGCCTTTTACGGGTACCACGCCGCGATAATGGAGCCCTGGGACGGACCGTCCGCCCTGGTGTTTACGGACGGCGCGCATCAGGTGGGCGCGATGCTGGATCGCAACGGCTTAAGACCGTCGCGGTATACGATTACGCGGGATGGGCTTGTGATTCTTGCTTCGGAAGCCGGGGTTCTGGATATTCCGGCGGACGGGGTTCTGCAACGGGGGCGCCTTCAGCCCCGGCGGATGCTTATGGTGGACATTGAACGGCATCGGGTCATCAGCGACGCGGAGATAAAAAACGCGATCATCCATTCCCAGCCATACCGGCGCTGGATGCATGAGGGCCAGATCACCATGGCCGGACTGCATTGCAGCGCCTGTCTGTTGCCGGCCGTGTCGCCTCTGCCGTTGCGGGAGCGGGCCCACGGCTACACGCAGGAAGAAATACGCTTCATCCTGCGCCCCATGGCGGCGAACGCTCAGGAGCCGGTCGGTTCCATGGGCAACGACGCCGCTCTTGCGGTTTTGTCAAAGCGGCCGCAACTGCTTTTTCATTATTTCCGGCAACAGTTTGCGCAGGTCACGAACCCGCCCATAGATCCTTTACGCGAAGAGCTGGTCATGTCGCTTGTGACCTTCTCCGGACGCCAGAAAAATCTTCTTGAGGAAACGCCGGACCATGCCCGGCGGCTTCGTCTGCCTCATCCGGTGCTGACGCCTGAGGAAGTGGGGCGGTTACGCGGCTCGCGGCATCCGGACGTACAGGTCGCGGAATTGTCCGCGACGTATCCTTTACCCGGCGCTGGCCGGGAACTTGAGGCGCGGCTGAACGCTTTGTTCGGCGAAGCTGAAGAAGCCATTGCCCAGGGCTCGACCTTCATTCTTCTTTCCGACCGTCTTATGGATGCAAAACGGTTGTCCATTCCGTCTTTGCTCGCTGTATCCGGTTTGCATCAGCATCTGTGCCGTAAAGGGTTACGGCATTGCTGCGGTCTTATCGTTGAAACCGGAGATGCGCGGGAAGTCATCCATGTCGCTCAGCTTCTGGCGTTTGGCGCGGATGCGGTATGCCCGGCCACGGCTTTTGAAATTATTCGCGAATTGGCTCGCGAGGGGCAGCTTGGGGTCGGGAAAACAGAGGAAGAGGCGGACGCCGGGTATGTGGCGGCGTTGCGCAAGGGGCTTTTGAAAACCATGGCCCGGCTTGGCATCGCCACTCTGCGCGGGTTCTGGGGAACCCAGGCCTTTGAGGCGCTTGGTCTTGGACGGAACTTTGTGGAGCGGTATTTTACCGGAACCACGACGCGCATCGGCGGCATTGGCATTGAGGAAGTGGCGGCTGAAACGCTGGCCCGGCACAGCGCGGCTTTTGCCGGAACAGCGAACGCGGCGCAGGCGCAGAAAGACGGTGAAGAGAACGAGAAAGAATGGCCGCCTTTGGAGGCCGGCGGCGACTACCGGTATCGTTCCGACGGAGAACTCCGACAGTGGACGCCGGAAGCGGTGCGACTGTTCCATAAGGCTGTACGCGCGGAGCATGGAGATGCTGATTTTCAAGCCTTTGTCGATCTTATTGACGGATGCAACGCCGCATACGCCACGTTGCGCGGTTTGTTGCGGCCGCGTTTATGCGTCAGGGCGCTTCCCCTTGAGGAAGTGGAGCCGGCTCAAAACATCATGCGCCGGTTCGTGGGGGCGGCCATGTCGCTTGGCTCCATCAGCCCGGAAGCGCATGAGGCTGTGGCTATCGCGTTAAATCGGGTGGGCGGCCGTTCCAACAGCGGGGAAGGCGGCGAAGACCCAGCGCGCGCCCGTCCTGATTCCCGGAATACGGACCGGCGTTCCCATGTGCGTCAGATTGCTTCCGGGCGTTTCGGCGTGACCCTTGAGTACCTGGCGGATGCGGATGAGCTTCAGATCAAGATCGCTCAGGGCGCGAAACCAGGCGAAGGCGGACAGCTTCCGGCGCATAAGGTCACGGCCGAGATTGCCCGGATACGCCACAGCACGGCGGGCGTGACGCTTGTTTCTCCGCCGCCGCATCATGATATCTATTCCATCGAAGATCTGGCGCAGCTTATTTATGACCTAAAGCGCGTCAATCCTTCGGCTCGCGTGTCGGTCAAGCTGGTATCCGAAGCTGGAATCGGAACCATTGCAACCGGCGTGGTCAAGGCCGGAGCGGACATTATCGTTATATCGGGCGCTGAAGGCGGAACCGGCGCATCTCCTCTCACAGCCATACGGCATGTGGGACTGCCCTGGGAATTGGGGCTTGCGGAGGTGCAAAACGCCTTGACGCAAGGCGGGTTGCGGCGGCAGGTCGCGCTGCAGGTGGATGGGCAGCTTAAGACCGGACGGGATATCATTGTGGCCGCGCTGTTGGGCGCGGACGAATTCGCCTTTGGCACGTCTCTTCTGGTGGCGCTTGGCTGCTCCATGCTGCGGCGTTGTCATTTGGATTCCTGTCCGTTCGGCGTGGCCACGCAGGATCCTGCGCTGCGTTCCCGCTTTTCCGGAAAACCGGAATATATTGAGCGTTTTTTGCGTATGCTGGCGGATGATGCGCGCCGGTGGATGGCGTCCATGGGAGCGCGCAGTCTGGATGAGCTTATCGGACGGGTTGAGCTTCTGGAATCCTTCACGCCTTGCGAAAACGCTCGGGAAAAAGCGTCCGCATTGGATTTGTCGGCTTTGCTGCATATTCCGGATGTTCCGCCCGCGATGCGGCGGCATGAGCCGTCCGCGGCAAAAGCCTGGAACAGGCAGAAAGACACGTCGCTGGAACAGGGATTGCTCGCAGTTGCGGAACGTTGCCTTGGAGAGGGCATTCCAGTGTGCTACACCGGTCCGGTGCGCAATGTGGATCGCGCCGTGGGCGCGCGTCTTTCCGGGGAATTGACCAGGCGCGGAGCGGAGCTTGCGCCGAATGCCCTGCGCGTCAATCTGGAAGGGGCGGCCGGGCAGAGCCTGGGCGCGTTTTTGGCGCGGGGCGTCATATTGAAAGTGGAAGGCGAGGCCAACGATTATGTGGGCAAGGGGCTTTCCGGCGGAACGCTGGTCGTGCGTCCGCCCATGACGGTTCCCTTTACGCCAGGAGAACAGGTCATTGTGGGAAATGTGGCCCTCTATGGAGCAATCAGCGGCGAGGCCTATTTTTATGGCCGCGCCGGCGAGCGTTTCGGCGTTCGAAACAGCGGCGCGAACGCTGTGGTCGAGGGCGTTGGAGATCACTGCTGCGAATATATGACCGGCGGCGTGGTGGTTGTTCTTGGACCCACGGGATATAATTTCGCGGCTGGAATGAGCGGCGGAACAGCCTATGTTTTTGACGCGGACGATTATTTTCCGCCGCGTTGCAATATGGACAGCGTTGATCTGGAAAGCGTTTCCAATCCGGAAGACGAGGCGGAACTGCGTACGCTTTTGGCGCGTCACGTTGAACTGACCGGAAGCCGCAAGGCCGCGGCGATTCTGGAGACATGGGAATCCTCTTTGCCGCTGTTCATCAAGGTCATGCCCATTGAATATCAGCGCGCTCTGGAACGCCGCAGAATGGCGGAACAGCGCAGTGTGGAAACGGTTTCTGCAACGGAAGAGGTTTTTAGAACCCTGGAAAGGAACGCATCATGAAATTTATAAAAATGCAGGCTGCCGGAAACGATTACGTCTATATCGACGCTTTTGTCGAAACTGTGCGCTGTCCGGAGGAACTGGCGCCGCGTATAAGCGACCGGCATTTCGGCGTGGGAAGCGACGGCCTTGTGCTGATTTGTCCGTCAGAGACGGCGGATTGCCGCATGCGCATGTTTAACGCGGATGGAACCGAAGCGGAAATGTGCGGCAATGCGATTCGCTGCGTGGGCAAGTACGTATATGAGTACAGACAGGTCCACAAGGACATGCTGACGGTTGAAACCAAAGCGGGCGTTCGGACGCTTCAGTTGCATACCTGCAACGGCAGAGTGGATTCCGTGACCGTGGATATGGGGATTCCGCTCCTGGAGCCTGGCAAAATACCGGTAGCGGACCCGGCTTCTGATTTTATCGACCGCCCTTTGCGCGTTCATGGCGGCAACTGGAGAGTCACGGCCGTATCCATGGGAAATCCTCATGCGGTTGTGCATACGCGCGGCATAGATGCGCTGAATCTGCCGGAACTGGGACCGCTTTTTGAACACCATCCGCTTTTTCCAAAACGCACCAACACGGAATTTGTAGAAGTTCTGGACAGAAAGACCATAAAAATGCGCGTTTGGGAGCGCGGCGCGGGGGAAACGTTGGCGTGTGGAACCGGGGCGTGCGCGTCTGTGGTCGCATCAGTGCTCAATGATTATACGGAGCGCAAGGTCACGGTTCTTTTGCGCGGCGGCGAGCTCGGCGTCGAATGGGATGAGGCCAAAGGGCATGTGTTTATGACCGGCGGGGCTGAGGTCGTGTTCACCGGCGAATATCAGGGGCCTTTGAAATAGCCGCGCTTTGGCGCATGGCGAGCGCGCGTTTTTGTTTTTTTAGCTGTCGCCTCATATGCGCGGGCGGCGCTGGAGCGGCGATGCTGTTTCATCTTTTTTTAAAAAAGGAATTGCAATGGTTCATGTGAACGACAATTATCTGAAGCTTCCCGGAAGTTATCTGTTTTCGGAAATAAGCAGACGGGTTTCGGCATATCAGGCCGCGCACCCGGAAGCGAAACTTATCCGTCTTGGCATCGGCGATGTGACGCAGCCTTTGCCGCCCGCCGTGATCAGGGCATTGCATGAAGCCGTCGATGAACAGGCTTGCGCAAAGACCTTTAAGGGCTATGGGCCGGAACAGGGATATTCTTTTCTTATTGACGCGATTCGCGAACATGATTTTCTGCCGCGCGGGATTGAGCTTTCGGGGGATGAGATTTTCATAAGCGACGGCGCGAAGTGCGATGTCGCCAATTTTCAGGAAATATTGGGCGGCGACAGCGTCGTGGCCGTGACGGACCCGGTGTATCCTGTCTACGTGGATTCCAACGTCATGGCCGGCCGGGCCGGCGAATTGGGACCGGACGGACGTTGGTCCAGACTTGTATACTTGCCGTGCACGGCTGAGAACAATTTCATTCCGGCTTTGCCGGAAAAACGGCCGGATGTTTTATATTTGTGTTTTCCAAACAACCCGACCGGCACGACACTGAAATATGACGAACTGGCCCGCTTTGTGGAATACGCGCGCGAAAAGGAATGCCTCATTCTTTTTGACGCGGCATATGAGGCGTTTATCCAGGAAGACGACGTGCCCCACAGCATTTATGAGATAGAGGGCGCGCGCGAGGTTGCAGTCGAGTTTCGCAGTTTTTCCAAAACAGCCGGATTTACGGGACTGCGTTGCGCGTTTGTCGTGGTGCCGAAAGAAGTCAGGGCCAGGGATGCGCAAAATACGCTGCGCGCGCTCAATCCTCTCTGGAATCGCCGTCAAACCACGAAATACAATGGCTGCCCGTATATTGTGCAAAAGGCGGCCGCCGCGGTTTATACGAAAGAGGGGCAGGCCCAGATTCGCGCCGCAATCGACGGGTATATGGAGAACGCCGCGTTGATTCGCACAGGGCTCGCTGAATCAGGGCTTCAGGTTTACGGAGGAGTCAACGCCCCGTATATATGGCTGAAGACGCCGGGCGATATGGATTCCTGGACTTTTTTTGAATCGCTGCTCACGCGTCTTGGCCTGGTGGGCACGCCGGGCGCGGGATTCGGTCCAAGCGGCGAAGGGTATTTCAGGTTGACCGCGTTCGGCGGTCGGGAGAACACCATGGAAGCCATGCGTCGTATCCGGGAGGCCGGACATTGGAGCGTATGGTGCGGGAAGTAGAAAGAACAGGCGATTTTTGAATGTTTTTTTTACTGCTGCAAAAAGGGATTCGCGGCGGCGCGAATCCCTTTTGTTTTATGGACATTGTTTCTTGACTGGCAATGGATGAATGGGGTAAGCTTATGATATGATGTTAAATAGTCATATTTTGTAAAAAACAGCGCTGCCGGTTGGCACGGCTGCAATTCAAAAAGCAGGTACAGGTCCGTATGGTGAGAAAGACACGGGAAGAAGCGGAAAAAACCAGAGAACGGATATTGGACGCGGCGGAGGATGTTTTTTCCAGGTGCGGCGTATCCGGCGCAACCATGGCGGATATCGCGGATTGCGCGGGCGTGTCGCGGGGCGCCGTATACGGACATTACAAGAGCAAGGCGCAGGTTTTTCTAGGCATATGCGACAGAATGCATAAATTTTTCAATGAACTTGCAGCAGGCATTATTGATGAATCAATGACGGAAACAAATCCGCTTGGACTGTTGCGTCTGGCGACGCTCGCCTATATGCGCATCGTGCTTTTGAACGACCGTTTCCGGCGTTTTTCCGAACTTCCGTATTTTAAATGCGAGCATGTGGGGGAAAATGCCGAACTGCTTGAATACGCGCATAAACTGCAAAAGGTGCGTATGGACAGGTTGGTGACGCTTATTGAAAAGGCCAAGGCCAAGGGTCAGCTTTCCGAGAACCTGGATGTGGCCCTTGCTTCCCAGTTTTTTACCTGCGCTTTGGACGGCATGTTGCGCAAGGATCTTTTTAACCCCAAGATGCATGATGTGCGCGATCATATTGATGATATGGTTGCGGCCATGCTTGACTGCATGAAATATTCCGAAGCGTTGCGGCAAAAATAAGCCGCAGGCGGGCGGAGTTTAGACGCCGCCTTTGTTATTCGCCGCGTTTGATGAGAATGCGGCGTTTTTGTCCGGCATGGTTTTTTGCCCTGAAATGATGTAGAAAGGGAAAAGGCCCCTGTTTTTCATTTCATTTGCAAAAGAGGTACGCCATGTCAGCCGCATTTTCTTTCAGGTCTTTTTTTTGTATTGCCGTCCTGTTCTGCATTTTTTGCGTTTCGGCTCCGGCCGCCGAGGTTTTGGCATCCGGTCCGGTCCTGACCAAGGTTGTCGTTGTTTCCCGGCATGGGGTTCGTTCACCCACGCAGGCGCGGCATACCCTTGAAGAGTGGTCCGCAAGGAAGTGGCCGCAGTGGCCTGCTCCGCGCGGGCACCTTACGGCGCGGGGAGCATGGCTTGTGAACATGCAATGGTCGGTCCTTGGCTCGTGGTTTCGGGAAAAGGGCCTGCTGCCGCAGGGTTGTCCGCATGCCGGCGATATCTGGGTCCACGCGGACGTGGACCAGCGCACCCGCGCCACGGCAAAGGCCGTGCTTGACGGTCTCGCGTCCGGATGCGGTTTGCCGTACGTCTATTCCGGGCAGGATGTGGACGCTGTGTTTCATCCGCTGAAAGCGGGGCTTTGCGCTCTTGACGAGCAACGCGTGCGGCGCGACATCCTGCTGGATTCCGGCGGGCTTCGCGGGCTGGAGCGCGACCTTGGACCTGCGCTTGCGCTGATTAATAAGATTGCAGGTCCGGCGGCTCCCAAACTGTGCGCGCAATATGGGGTGAAAAGCCCTTGTTTTGCTTCGGCTCTTCCGTCGCGGCTGGTCTTTTCCCCGAAACGCGACAAGACAGGAATTAACGGCGGGCTTGGCATCGCTTCGAGTCTCGCCGAAATATGGCTGCTTGAATATGCGCAGTGGCCTGATGCGCTTCCGGCCTGGGGCCGCGGCAGCCTGGATGTGATGGAAACCGTCATGCCCGTGCATATGCGGGTTTTTAACGCCGTCAATCGCGCGGAATCCGTGGCTAAAAGCCAGTCCGCCATGCTTGCGTCGCGCATTCTGGACGCGCTTGGCGGAACCGGAGACCATGCGGCGGCCGCAGCGCGCGTGGTTGTGTTTGTGGGACATGACACCAATCTTGCCAATATCGGCGGGATGCTTGGCCTGACCTGGAAACAGCCCGGTTACGCCCCTGACCAGACGCCGCCGGGCGGCGCGCTCATGTTCACCCTTTGGACTCTGCCCGGCGGGCTCAAGCGGCTTGGAATACAGTTTGTCTCCCTGTCGCTTGAGGGGTTGCGGGCCACGACGCCGGAACAGGTCAGAAAAGCCGTGCAGGCGTCGCCGGTTTCATGGGAATATTGCATCGCAAAAGCCCATGAGTTCCCCGGCGGGGATGCCTTGCAGCCCGCCAGCGACCCTTTTATGCCGAAATTGCATTCGCCTGAGGCGTTTTTTCGAGCGGCGCGGCGTTCCCTGGATATGAAATGTCTTGACGCCGCGCCGGAGGATTCTCTGCTTATTGGAAGATGACGCCCAGGATCAGGGCGATTCCGATGACAAGGTATATGCGCCGGACAAGAAAACCTTTATTGTCCAGGGCAAGAAGCGTATGTTCCGTCGTTTCCCGAAGCGCCCTGTTCGCAAGAAGGTAGAAGGGCGCGGCGCCCAGGCTCAAAAGCGCAGGCCACGCGGCTTTTCCCGTAAGCCAGAGCATGAGCGCAAGAAGACATACGATTGGCCACCATATTTGGAAAAGAAAGAAGGCTCTGTCCATGCCCAGCGCGACGGCCAGGGTCTTTTTTCCGGCCTTTCCGTCCGTTTGTATTTCAGGAAGGCTTTGGAAATACAGAATGCCGGCCGTCATGAGTCCGATTACAACCCCAAAAGCCACGGTATAGAGCTGGAAAGTCCGGGCCAGCGCCATATAGGAGCCGCAGACCATGATGACGCCCATGTTCAGGAAAACCATGACTTCGCCCAGAGTGCGGTACCCATAGCGGATAGGCGGAGCGGTATAAAAGAAGCTGGAAAGAAAGGCGAAAACGCCGAACAGCCACAGGACCGGCTGACCGGATGGAATGATGATGAACGGCGTAAGGACGATTGCGAGTCCATACAGCCCGATAAGGGCGATGCGGTAGTGTTTTATTGTCAGGCGTCCTTCTTTAAGCCCGCTGGAGCCGCCGATGGTTTCTTTTGTATCGACCCCTGCATACAGGTCAAAAACGTCGTTGGCCAGATTGGTCGCCAGGTGAATGAGAAAACAGACGAACAGGATAAGTATGAATGTGGGAATGCGCCACACGTCGGTATCTTTGCCTGCGAGCGTAAAACCCAGGATAAGCGGGATTAGTGTGGCGATGTAGAATTGCGGGCGGCTGGCTTTGCGCCAGTCGCGCAGAGTCGGCCTTTTTGGGGCGGACGCTTTTGTAAAGCCATTGTCTGAAGGCTGGGATTCTCTGTCCGCTTGTTCCTCGCTGAAACGGGCGCGCGTTGCGCCGGATTCGTTTGCGCCGGATTGTCCCGCGGCGAATTCTTCCCAGCTTGGGCCGTGTTCTTCATGCCGCCCGGCGGAGTATGGGAAACCGTCCCGTATGCCGGACGAGGCGTCGCGGTTTTCATAATCATCATTTTGTTTTGTATTCATGCCGACGCTCCTCATCAAGTGGTGGTTGTTTTCTGCGATACGACTATTACAGTTTTTTATGACGTTGAAAAGCGTATATGCGCATGCCGCGCTCATGTGTAAGGCCGTTGCCGGATTCAGGCATGAAGCCTCTTTGAAAAGGGTTGCTGAATATGGGGCGGATGTATGCCGTTCGCATGGCAAGGCGATGCCGTTTTGAGATATCAGGAGATTGAAGGGCGCATGACTGCGCCGTAATGGGGGAATCATGATTAAGGTGCTGCGCGCGAAGTTGCATGGCCTGCGGGTGACGGGATGCGACCTTCATTACCACGGCTCCATAACGCTGGATCCTGCATATTGCCGGGCAGCGGGCATTGTTCCGCTGGAATTCGTGGAAATATGGAACAAGAACAGTGGGGCCAGAATCGAAACCTATGTCATTTATGGCGAGCCGGGTTCCGGTTGCTGCATTCTCAATGGCGCGGCGGCGCGAACCTGCCAGAAAGGCGATGAGCTTATCATAGCGGCTTCGGAATATGCCGCCGCTCCCGCTGAATTGCTGCATATTCGGCCCAGGGTGCTGACGTTTGCGGGCGATAACGCCATTGAGGACGTTTTGGAATATGAAGTGACGGAGGATGCCGCGTATGGCTATGCTTTTTGCGTAAAAAAGTCGGATGCGTTTTGATGTTTTTGATTTTTTTCGCTTCAAATATAAAAGGGCCGGGGACGGAATATGTCCCGTGTGCCGTCAGGGGGCGGCGTTTCCCGTCTAAAATCTTCTATTGACAAATCCCTGGTTATGGGGCACACAGATACCGATGTAAGCAAGACAAGGCAATTTCCCCCAAGCCGGAAACGGATGGGGGCAATTTGTATTGCCTTCGTATTCTGTTGCGGGAAAGCAAAGAGTTTTCTTCCCGCAACGGCTGTTTTTCTTTGCACAGCTTCGGGCTGCATATGGTGCGTATCTCTTCCGGAAAATGAGACATGCACTTCTTTTTTTCGCGTGCGCCCCTGCTGTTTACGGTTTTTGCCGTTGTCTTAAATCCATTGACGACATGGGCTGTCGTTTTTCTGAAAAGCATGTTTTTCGGATCTGAAAAGCGTTCGCCTGTCCGGGCGGCCTGGCATCCTGAAAACATTTTGTCCGGCATCCTGCGTTTTTCGTTTATATCCAAGCTGGGGCAAGCTGTTTTTTTACATCCTGCGGAACGGTCTTGCATGGATGGTTAACACTTTTGATTCTGAACATGTCCGGTGTTGAGAAAGCATGAGGAAGCAATGAATAGCAGCATTCCTATTTCCGTTGAAGGCTTCAAAAATCTGGAAAAAGAGCTTGAGGCTCTGAAAAAGGAGCGTCCGATTGTCATCCAGGCCATTAAGGAGGCCCGCGAAGAGGGCGACTTAAAGGAAAACGCGGGGTACGACGCGGCGCGCGAGCGCCAGGGGATGCTTGAAGCCCGAATCAATTACATTGAATCGCGCATGGCGCGTTTTAACATTATTGACCTGAAAACCTTGAGCGGCGACAAAGCCCGGTTTGGGGCCACAGTGGGCATTGAAGATATTGAGACCGGCGAGCGCAAGGAATTTCTTCTTCTTGGTCCGGATGAGGCGGACTACAGCAAAGGGTCCATCTCAGTATTTTCGCCTGTGGGGCAGGCGTTGCTTGGAAAAGAGGAGGGCGACGAAATCATGGTGGATGCCCCGCGCGGAAAGATTCATTATGAGATCATTTCCATTGAGTATCAGTGCGATAAATAGATGCGCGTTTCATCTATCTTACTCTGTGGTTTGAGCCCGAAGGCCGAAAGGCCATACAGCCCCGCCCGAACGGCGCGGGGCGGGGCATCAGATGGGCGCTTTACGCCTAGGCGGAGTGTGTATCCCCGTCCAGGCGCAAAGCCCTTCAGACTTTGTCGCCTTATTGTTTTTTGTCCTTGCGCTTTGGAGCGGGGCGCGCTGCGTTGCGCTGAAGTGCGGCAAGGCCCGGCGGCACGCGATATCTGACTGGGGATATCTCCCGGATGCGCGCGCAATGCGGCGTCTTAAAAAAGAACGGCGTTTTTTTATTGTCCGGCAGATAATAAGGTCAAGGCCCGTTTCGCTGAAAACGGGCCTTATCGCTTTCTTTAAGCGGCGTGTCGCATTCCTTTATTCTTTTAGCCGTCAACCAAGGATGCGGCGCTCTTCTTCCAGAATTTTCGCGGCAATATTCCGGCTGTCCACCTGGTATGTGCCGTTTTCCACCTGGGCCCGCAAATCGTCCACCTTGGCGGAACGGGTATCCGGCGCGGAAAGCGCGGCGGCAAACGCTTCCCCGCGCAGTTTCGCCGCGGCTGAAACCGTCGCTCTGTCTCCTGACTGGGTTGACGCGGCGTTTTTACGGGACAGTTCCTCCGCATGAACAGTTCGCGTCCTTTCAAGTTTAGCGTAACTGTCCATCTCTTTGGACAGGATATGTTTGATTTCCATAGTCTCCTCCCCGGCTCGCAATCCTAAAGCATAGTGGCGCTTACCTTGTCCAGGGTTATTTCCCAAAGCTTGTCGAGAATCCGCCCCAACTCCGCCCCGGAAACAGGCTGGGGGCCGTTCGGGGTATCTTTTAATATCTGCATATCCATCATTCCGACCGGGAATGTGAACGTCAGCTTTTCATGGACCTCTTTTTCAAGCTCTTCCTTTATTTCCTGGACAATGGGGTTCGTGCTGCCCACGAAAATGAGATTTTCCACAATTTCGCGGCTGACGCGTTCAATCATGGCCTGTCGTTTCATGGACAGAGAGCTGGCGCTGTCTTCTCTGTCGTGCGCCCGCGATATGCCCATATACCGGTTGATTCGCCGGCCGGCAATAAGCTGCTTGTCGTACTGACGCAGCATGGTGCGGACGTAGAACGATTTAACGGTCACGATTTTTCTCCCCTCATTGGCTATTTCGGCAGCCCTGGAGAGAACTTTAGGTCTTTTTTTATTTTTTTATAATTTTTTGGCGCGGGTTGCCGGCATTGCGCCGAAAATGCGTATTTTTCAGGGCGGCGCGGATTCTTCCTCTTTTATTTTTATGGGATTGCGAGTATAACCGCACCTCGTTTCGAAAAGAAAAAACCCCGCCTAAGCGGGGCATAATTTCTGGGGCGAATGATGGGGCTTGAACCCACGGCCACCTGGGCCACAACCAGGTGCTCTACCAACTGAGCTACATCCGCCGTGAAGGACACCGTTCTTATCGAACTCTTGTCATCCGGTCAAGTCCTTTCTTCGGGACTTTTCCGTCATTTTTACTCATAAAGGCTGTTTCATGGACAAACTTATCATTGAGGGCGGCGTTCCCCTGCGGGGAGCCGTGCGCATCAGCGGCTCCAAAAACGCGGCATTGCCCATTCTTTTTGCATCCATTCTGCCGGACGAACCCGTGACGTTTTTAAATGTTCCGAATCTTCGGGATATTCACACCACGGTCAGACTGTTGAATATTCTTGGCTGCGAAACGGAATGTTCAGACGGCGCGGCGCATACGCGGCCGGGCGCGCTCAATCCTGAAGCGCCGTATGATCTGGTGAAGACCATGCGCGCCTCTGTTTTGTGCCTTGGGCCGCTTCTTGCGCGACTGGGAAAGGCGAAAGTGGCTCTTCCCGGCGGATGCGCCATAGGCGCGCGTCCTGTGGATTTGCATATCGCGGCCCTGGAAAAAATGGGAGCGAAATTCGAACTGGAAGGCGGGTATATTTATGGAACCTGTCGCGGCCTGCGCGGGGCGCATATTCATTTTGATTTCCCTACAGTGGGCGGAACGGAAAACCTGCTTATGGCGGCGGTTCTCGCAAAAGGCGAGACTGTTCTTGAAAATGCGGCTCGCGAGCCGGAAGTCGTGGATCTTGCGCAATTTCTCGTGCGTTGCGGGGCGGACATAGAAGGCCAGGGAACGAGCGTCATCCGGATTCGCGGCGTGAAAGAGCTGCATGGCTGCACATACCCGATTATGGCCGACCGCATCGAAGCTGGAACCTTTATTGCCGCGGCGGCCATTACCGGCGGGGAACTTTTGCTGAAACAGTGCCCTGTTGAGGGCATGGAC
Organism: uncultured Desulfovibrionaceae bacterium; assembly: GCA_944324045.1. Classification (GTDB taxonomy): domain Bacteria; phylum Desulfobacterota; class Desulfovibrionia; order Desulfovibrionales; family Desulfovibrionaceae; genus CALUUT01. The sequence goes on from CALUUT010000044.1 coordinate 22,854, forward strand.
GCGGTCTTGACCAAATTTGCGGACATGGGCATCGAGATGATTCAGGAAGGCGAGAACCTGCGCGTGGCCTGCGAAGGACAGCTTCAGGCCGTGGATGTGACCACGCAGCCCTATCCGGGGTTCCCTACGGATCTTCAGGCCCAGACCATGGCGCTTATGTGCGTGGCGTTGGGGACGAGCACGATGAAGGAAACCATTTTTGAAAATCGTTTCATGCACGTTCAGGAATTGACGCGTCTTGGGGCGGATATTCGTTTGTCCGGCAATACGGCAATCGTGCGCGGCGGCGTCGAATTCAAGGGCGCGCCGGTCATGGCGTCCGATTTGCGGGCCAGCGCGTCTTTGGTTCTTGCCGGGCTTGCGGCTGACGGCGTGACTGAAATCCAGCGTATTTATCACCTGGACAGGGGATATGAACGGATTGAAGACAAGCTTCGGCCCCTTGGCGCGCGCATCGTCAGGGTGAAGGAATAACCTTTGGGGCCAGCGTAGAGGTGTGCGACCGGCAAAAGGGCCGGTTGCGCATGGCTGCGGTCCAGGATGCAAAGGATTCGGAAAAACAGCCTGCGGGGCATTTCCGATGGGCTGTATTTGTTTTTATTGCGGGCAAAACGCGGAATGTCCGACTTGTCCGGGGCGTCCTTTTTCGCGCCCGCCGGAACGTTCACTATGGGATCAGGCGTTTGCGCTGGAGAAAACGGAATGCGCTTATGGCCACGCTGACCTTGAATACGTCGCCGATGAAGAACGGAAGCGCGCCTAGGGTCAGGGCCTTGGCGACGGACACGTCTATGACGAAGGCAAGGCGCAGACTGCCCAGAACGTACGTGAGAAGAAGCGCGCACAGACACAGGATGACGGTGAGCCACAGGGGTTTGCGCGCGCGGCCGCCGGCCAGGCCGTAGATAAAAGCGGTCAGGAGAAAAGCCGCAAGATATCCGCCGGTCGGCCCGAGCAGCACGCCAAGCCCGGCTTTTCCGCCCGCGAACACGGGAAGCCCGATGACCCCGGCCCCAAGAAAGAGGGCTACCGCCAGAAAACCATGGAGCGGCCCCAGCAAAAGGCCCGCCAGCGCCACAAACATGGTTTGCAGGGATATGGGAACCGGGCCGATGGGAATGAAGATCATCCCGCCCACGGAAATGAGGGCCGCCATAAGGGCGACCCACACAAGACGATGCGTGCTGGTCAAAGACATGTACGGCATGACGGCATTCCTTGTCGCACGCGCCGGCGGCGTTTCGCGCGCGGAATCGTAAACAGCGCCTTTTGGGTCATTCCGCATCCGCGGTCAGCCCAATGGCCTTGAGTTTCCGGGAAAGATTGCTTCTTTCAAGGCCGATGTAGTCCGCCAACCGGGAAATGTTGTTGCCGCATTCCTGGAGCTTTGCGGCCAGAAAGCGGGTTTCAAATTCCTGCCGCGCGAGTTTGAAATCCTGCGGTCCAGGCGGAATGGGGATCTGGATGCGGTCTTCTTCCTCTGCGCGGGTTATGGCCGGGCTTGGACAGCGGCCGGTTATTTCCGCCGGCAGCATCCTTGAATCGACTTCTTTGCCGCTGTAGAGAATGAGCATTCGTTCCATGAAATTTCTCAGTTCCCGCACATTGCCCGGCCATGCGTAGGCAAGAAGACACTGCTCCGCATCCGCGGTAAATTTCAGAGGCCGGAATCCGTGTTCGACAGCGAAGGTATTCTGAAACAGTTCGGCCAGAAGCAGGATATCCTGCCCGCGTTCCCGCAGGGGCGGCAAGGTCAGGGGGAACACTTTCAGCCGGTAGTATAAGTCCTCGCGAAACCGTCCCTCGGCTATTTCCTTTTCAAGATTTTTATTTGTGGCCGCAATGACCCGGACGTCCACATGGATGGTTCTGTTGCCGCCCACGCGCTCGAAACGCTGTTCCTGAAGGATGCGCAGTATCTTGGCCTGCGTTTTCAAGCTCATGTCCGCTATTTCGTCCAGAAACAGCGTTCCCTGGTTTGCGGTTTCAAAACGGCCCACCTTGGTTCCTTCCGCCCCGGTGAACGCGCCTTTTTCATGGCCGAAAAGCTCGCTTTCAATAAGCTCTTCAGGAATGGCCGCGCAATTGACCGCAACCATGGGTTTGTCTTTGCGGCGGCTTTGGCGATGCAGGGAGCGGGCCGCTATTTCTTTGCCCGTTCCGTTTTCGCCTGTAATGAGCACCCAGGCGTCCGTGGGGGCGACGCGCTCTATTTGTTCGCGCACGTTGAGCATGGCCGGGGATGCGCCTGTCAGCTCCACAGTGTCGGAACGCTGGAGTCTGGTTTTAAGGACCATGTTTTCCCGGCGCAGTGTCGCCACTTCAAGAGCCTTGTCCGTGGCGATGACGACTTTTTCCAGAGACAGCGGTTTTTCGATGAAATCGTGAGCTCCCTGGAGGATTGCGTTGACCGCGGTTTCAATGGTTCCATGCCCGGAAATCATGATGACCGGCAAAGTGGGGTAGGCCTCGCGAATACGGCTTAAGGCCGTAAGGCCGTCCATGCCTGGAAGCCATATGTCAAGAAATACGATATCCGGCATTTCCCGGGCCAAGAGTTGCAGCCCTTCTTCGGCGGTCGCGGCCTCATAGACGGTGTGTCCTTCATCTTCGGCAAGAATGCCGCGCAGGGACATGCGAATGCCTTCCTCATCGTCAATGATCAGAATGCGGGCCGGATTGCTCACGATATGTTCCTTTTGGTTTGACTATCCATGACAGGGCTGCTGTATGGCTGAAATTTGTGTGGTTGCAATCAGAAATACCATGGTCCGCAGTGAATTGGAATGAGCTTTGGGCGCGCTCAGCCGGCCGGAAAGGGCGCGTCGCCGTTTTCGCCGTCTTCCCTGTGAAACTGCGCCAGGGCCTGGGCCGTATCGTTGGGACCAAGGAGTTTTCGGGAGATTTCCGCCAGATATCTGGTGGAGTTTTCAAGATAAAAGGACAGGGCCCAGCGAAAACGCCGTCCCATGAGACCGGAAAGAATAAGCTGCGACAACTCCATGTGCTGCTCAAGAATGTATTGGAAATGGACAAAGGAAAAGCGCTCATGCGCCTGTCGCGTCTGAAGGATGCGCCGCGCGGCCTGCATGGCCAGCGGCTGATGGTACCAGAAGTACATAAGGTCAAGCGCATGCACCGCGAGTTCTTTGGCCAGAGCGCGCACGGCCTCGTCTGGAGAATTGAGAAGCCTTCCAGGCTGCATAAGCGCGTACAGGCTGTTTTCATAGGGGAAAAGCAGCTCAAGGCGTATCTGGCAGACAGAGAGCTTTTTCAGTTTGTTGTTGTAATCGTTGAATCTGAGCCGCATCATGTTTTTTCGGTCGAAATAGCCGCCTATCAGCCCGCCCATGGTGTTGGACGCGGTTTTTGAAACAACCGCCGCCATGTTGTTTATGACGGAATCGATCATGACCGCGCTGCATCCGATTAAGGCGAGCAGGCTTCCAAGCGCGTCGCTATAGACCATAACCAGCGGAATGGCGAGAATGTTGCGGAAGGCGTTTACGTACGCGCTTTTTTTGGGCAGGCCGCGGTAGATGGTATGGCAGGCGATATACACTCCATTGACCGCGGCCATGACCAGAAAGACCAGAAATGGACATGTATCGGCGGCGACGCCCAGAAAATGCCGGAGCAAAAGGACGCGCACCCCAAGCTCAAGAAGCGGCACGGCCATGCCGGAATAAAACAGGGACTCCGCGACGCGGGTCCAGCTTATGTAGTCGTTCCAGCTCAAGTGGGACTTGCGGTACAGGCCGCCGCCGGAAACCACGGCCTGAATGATGTTGCGCAGGCCCGTTATGCCGAACCAGAGCGGCGCTCCCAGATAGCGCATAGGGCCTTCCTGGGTGAAGCAAAAGGTGGCGAAGGCCGGGATGAATCCGGCAAGGACCATAAATATGTCATAGGCTTTGGTGTTCAAATCCGTGAGCCGGCGCGGCAGCCGGGATTTTTCTTCAGGCGCGGGCTCAAGGCTCAGCCTGTTGCCCGCAAAGGGAATATAGCCGCCAAGCGCGATGACGTTGCCTTGTTCGACCAGTTTGAAACTCTCAAGATGCAAAAGCCATTTGATGTTTTTTTGTTTGCGTCGTCCATAGAGCATGGGGACGCAGCGCGACAGGAAACGGCCAAGCGGGCCCATCGTTTCATCCGCTGAATAGGTTCGTTCCTCCTGACGCGATATGCTGTATTGCAGCGGCAGACGCGGCCGTCCGTTGCGGCCGTATTGCTCATTGCGCGCGTGCGGCGGCAGGGTTTCCATGACCACGAAGCCCATGCCGTATTGCGCCCCCCAATCCGAGCGCCCGGACGAGCCGCTTCCCACAAAAACCGCCAGAGGGCGCTCCATATATTGACGCATGAATTCAGGGATATTGCGCAGAAATTCATGCAGGCAATGATAGTCGCAGGCTGAATCCGGCAGCGTTTCCAGATGTTGTAAGATGCTGTATTTAAGCGCCACAGGGTTTCCGGAATTGATATTTTCCCGGATTTTGTTGATGGTGCGCATGTTTTTAAGTTGGTCGCTGGTCCAGTCCCGCGGATGGGCCATTTCAAGGTGGGTGATGTATCCGTCGCACTCATAGAGAATTTGCAGCACATGCGCCGGGTTCATGTCGTCAATGCACAATGCGGCCCGGTAGTCTGAACTTAAGCGCGAAAGCGCGCGCAAAAGACCGGGCAGGCTCCGTTCTTCCCGCGGATTCCCGGCTTCGACGGGCTGAAGAAGGCCGATGCTTTCAATGCCGGAAGCGGCATATGCCGCTTCCAGCCATTCCTGGAGCACGTTGACCGGAGAGAAGCTGTTTTTTTCCTGCATGGCCTTGCGCATGGCCGCGCGTTCTTCATCTGTCGCGGTCGCATAGGCCTCTCGCCAGAAAGGTTCCATGCCCTTCATGGTCAGAATCGTTCGCCTGTGAATGCATTCGGCAAAACGGATGCGCGAAGGATGCGCCCGGCTGACGGATGCGGCGAATTCTTCTTTGGTCAGGGGCGGGACCTCTATGCCGAACCGCTTGTTGAGCGTTAAGCGGTAGCTGTCGTTATATTCAGCGATCAATGGGCCGTATGCTTCCCATTGTTTGTTTAAAACGGCGTCGCCTTTTTCAGACATTTTTTTCATGTCCGGCTGGGCCAGAAATTTGAAAAAACCGTCGATGCCGGAGAATCCCCTTGGAATCCAGATAACGCCCACCGGGATGCCGCGCCAGAGTCTTCGAAATTTGACGCCCATGCGCAAGGTCACGCCCATTATTTCCGCGGCGCGCGCAAGTTCATAGGCGCCGTCGCGATGGATGCGGTAATTGTAGATGACCGTCAGATAGTTGATGCCTTTGACCCAGGCGTCCATGACAAGATGCGTCGGCGATTTGCGTCCAGAGGTCCAGGCGTCGTGAACATAATGATCAAACGCTTTCTGGCTGAGATCTTCGGGCATTTCCACCAGGAAATACCGTTTTAAGAGCGCGCGCACGATGCGCGGCTTGCCGGTGGCCGCGCGATAAAAGTCATGCGCCAGCCTGAGTTGCGTTTCGACGTCGTCCCTGTTGCGCAGGATATCTTTCATAAGCTGCACGAGAACCCGCGCCGTGTTGTAGCGAAAGCTGGTCTGGGCGAACGCCTGCGTTTCTTCCCTGAGACGGCGAAGGGCCGTGAGCCGCTCTTCAGAGGTCGAGTGTTCAGAAAGGTTCAAAAGCAGGATGAGCGCCCAGGCCACCCTGTAAACCCTGGAAGACGTAAGCTGGAGAATGCCGTTCGGATGCAGCCCCGGCGCAATGCGATACACGGCGGAGTTTTCTTCCTTGTCCCGGTCAAGGAAGTCGTTGACCATTTTGACAAGTTCATGGTCCTGCGCATCGAAAAAAAGAGAAAAAGCCATATCGTCCCCGGCCGTCTGTTTTTTTCATGGACGCGGAAAAGCGCGGGCCTCTTTTTATTTTCCCCAGCGGCTGAATGGGCTGGAAACAAGGTTGGAATTGTAATAGCGCGCATCCCCCGTCACTTCGACGCCTATCCAGTCAGGTTTGACAAAAGGCTGGTCTTCGCGTTCAAGCTCTATTTCGGCAAGCACAAGCCCTTTATTTTCGCCAAGAAATTCGTCCACTTCCCAAATACAGCCCTGTTCATGGACAAGGTAGCGCATTTTTTGAATGAGCGGTTTTTCGGCAAGGTTGTCAAGCATGAATCGGGCATCCGCCGGGTTTATTTCATATTCGAATTCCGGGCGCGCCGCGCCCTTTGTCGTTCCTTTGATGGTCAGAAATCCCTTTTCGCCGGCCAGACGCACGCGGACGACGCAGGTCCTGTCCCGGCGCAGGTATCCTTGACAGTATAACGACCCGGCGGCGCGTTGACGCCACTGCTCCCCGCATACCAGAAATTTTCGCTCAATTTCCGTTCCCATGTAGTCCCCCTGTTCTGAAGTGAACATAACGGAGCGTTGCTTTGTCGTATAAAGCAGTGCGCCTGCATCCCGCAATATTTCCGGACCGTCGGGAGAACAACGAACGCGCAGGCTTTTGCAGCGCGTTTTTTACGGAAATTCAAGCCGCGTCCGTTATATGCTGCCGGAATTGTGCAACGGCGCAATGCGTTTCATCAAATATGTTTTGAAACCGCCCCTTCAGGGGGAAAAGAGCTGTTGACAAAACGGTGAAGCCGATGAAATCTTTTTCCGTAACTTTCGCCCTTTAGAGACGGCAAAATCCGTACACCCCCTGTCCGTCGTGCGGATTCAGTCTGCCGGCGGATGGGGCGAGGCGTGGATTGAAACATGCGTTTAGTATAGCGGGAATACTGGAAAAAACAAGGAGACCGCGTTTCCTTCCGGCATGGACGTAAGGCGCGCGGAAAAAGCATATGGAAAAACTTGACGGCCTCTCCAAGGATATCGAACAGACCGAGCGCGAAAAGCTGGCTTCGGTTTTTCCGCAGTGTTTTGTGGAAGGCAAGCTGGATATCGACAAGTTGCTCTCGCTCTGCGGTGAATATATCCTGCACGACTTTGAGAAGTACGAGTTTACCTGGAAAGGCAAA
>CALUUT010000045.1 GCA_944324045.1 uncultured Desulfovibrionaceae bacterium
GTTTTTGCTGAAAGCTTGGCTGCAGATCTTCTCCGGTGATGGTTCGCCCCGTATTGATGATGCGTTTTAGAGAATCGTCGGACAGCCGCCATCCGCCGAATTTGATCTCTCCCGCACGCACCTGGAACAGGTCTTTCTGGCCCACTGACTCAAGAAAGGACGTGCTGATGGTGTAGTCTGATTCATCGCCTGTTATGGGATTGCGCAAGGTTCCGGAAAAGGGGCGGCAATCATAATAATATACTCTAAAGAGCGTATCGCCGGCCAGTTTTTCCGATTCCATGATTCGTTTGACGCAAAGATCATAGACGAAATCCGCGGTTGGATAGCGTTTGTAATGCGCCTGGCGATGCTTGACCCTGAGAAACGCTCCATCAACTAAAATAGCGACACGCATATATATCCTTACATCTATAAGTACATTTTTATATAATCAGGCACTGAATTTTCTCATATTCAGCAGTCGGGGACAAGACTTTTTTTAATAATACGGATATCTTGCAATCATAATGGCTGTCCGGCTACAAAGCGCCCGGCGAGCCTTTGGCGCTATTGCCGCGTATCGGCTTCAGGCCGCGCATTTCTCTGTGCATCTGGATCACCGCGCGCATCCGCTCCACGGATTTTCTGATGCGTTCGCGGGCCAGCCTGTTCTGCTTTGCAGGCGAGGTTTTTTCCAGAGGCGGAATCGGCGGCAAAGGGTCCGGCATGGGCATGTCAAGCGGAGACAGGCTCTTTTGCGCGCCTGAGGCGGGCCGCGGGAACGTCATGAGGCCTGGGAATAAAAAAAGCGCGGCCGCCAGAATCAAAGCCGGCCATGCCGCGCAAGTTTTTTTTCGCCTGAGGCGGCGTTTTTCCGTGCGGGATTGTCTGAATAAAAAAGGAGCCATGGCGAAAGCCCTGTTTTCTGGTCCAGGCGAATGCCGCTCTCGCCGCATTCGCGCCGAATCTTTCTTGTCCTGCCGTGTTGCCTGCGACGTTCATCGGACAAAAGCGGTTTGACGGATTCCGCTTTGAAGCAATATGGATATACCACCGCCATATGCCGGATTCAAGAGGGAAAAAGGCGGCATGCGGCGGATGTTTCTTCTCCTCTTTGAGGGTGGAAGCGTTGCGGGATGGTCCGTTTGGATCTCGCCGCGCGTTTTTGCGCGGGACAGGCTCTTGGAACCAAGGATATTCTGAAATTTTTTATGAAAAATATATTTTAAGGCCGATTCGCACTTGCGCAGAGCGAAAAACAAGGATATACAAAGCCCCACATTACGGGGACGTAGCTCAACTGGGAGAGCGCAGCGTTCGCAACGCTGAGGTCGTGAGTTCAATCCTCATCGTCTCCACCAGCCTGAAATCCACAGAAGTCCGCCAAGGTTCGCAAGTTCTTGGCGGACTTTACTTTTTGAGTAAGCGCCTGTTCGTCAATATCCGTGAGGGTCCGTTGACAGCCGTATTTTTATTGGGGCAACTTTGGGGGCAACATGCTTATCCCGAAAACAGTTCCCCCAACCCTTCAAAACATGGTCTTCCTTATGCCCCTTTCTGATGCCGCCATACGCAACGCCAAGCCCAAAGACAAGCCATACAAAATCTATGATGCTAACGGCTTATTCCTGCTTGTTGCAGCGGCATACCTGTCCTCTATAGTCTTTTTTGCAAATAAATCATGTCGACAAGTTGAATGCCGCATTCATAAATTGGATGATTGTAATTATCTGTAAAGAAATTTTTGATACTGTGCGAGCGTCTAAAACCACATTTTTCGTAAAATGGAATAGTCAATGGACTATCTCCTGTCCCTACTTGCAGGATTGAATACCGCCCTTTATATTTCATGGCGACAAAATCAATCAATATTTTTCCATATCCATTCCCCTGAAACTCCGGACAGGTAGCAATATTTTTGATTTCAAGAATGCCGTTGCCTTCATCGGTTACCACACATTCACACTTGACTCCATTATCATCTAACACAAACATTGTGCCTCTATCAATGTAGCGATCAATCATATCTTCCTGCTCATCAGCTAATAGCAGCAGCGAAAGAAATTGCTTTTTGTTTTCTTTAATTTCTTTTATCTCCATCACAAAACTCCTCAAGATCCATTGACTTGCAAAAAAATTTAATCATTTTTTCGCTGTATAATCCGTACTCAGCGGTCAAAGCGAGTTGACCTGTTCATTCATTTTGAAAAAGGAGTTAATATATCCGGCGTGGTTGGATAGGACTGTTTCCACGGCTTCCAGGTCGTCCTCATGCGCTTTGACGCTACTTTATAGGGGAGAAGTTTACTCATGGCGGTTTCCTCTCCATGAGCCGCCGCAGCCGCTGCACGGCAAGCTGGATATGCCGCCCCGCTGTGTCGCGTGTCCGGCCAGTATGTACGCCGATAACCCTCTGCGGCTGGCACAGGAAAGAGCAACGAAAAATTTATCCAACGCGCGTAAGACCTCTCCCGGAAGGCGGGAGGATATAAGGCGCGCCTTGACTGGAATTTTTGTCTTTAGTCCGGCGTCCTTTGTGATGCAATATACTGGCGCAGTATAGAGATGGACGCTCCTCCGCAGTTTCCGGCAAAATAGCTTGGCGACCATAGAGAGCCGTCCCAGAGTTTTTTCTGAATCGCAAGGATAGCCCTTCTTGCGAATCACTCTGCTGGATGCGCCTTTCAGGCTGTTGACCAAAGACGAAATGGCAACTTTGGGCGGATAGACGACAAGCAGATGGACATGGTCGTCTTCCCCGTCAAACTCCACAAGTTCCGCCTCAAAATCCCGGCAAACACTGGCGAATATTTCCTTCAGGTCGTCAAGAATGGCCTTTGTAAAGACTCCATGGCGATATTTTGTGACAAATGCCAAATGAGCATGAAGAAGAAAAACACAGTGTCTTCCACGCCTGATATCGCTGATTTTTTCCATAGGCCAAATATACTTACGACATGGAAAGACTGCAAGTATAGTAAGTTTCGCCTTCGACCAGAAGCCAGGCAGGAAAGCCTCGTACGGCGTTTTGTCGGATGCTGCCGTTTCCTTTGGAACAAGGCGCTTGCACCGGGAAAAGAGACCTGGCAATGAGGCAGCAAAGCCCTTCAGGGCTTTGCTGCCTCATAACTTGTACGTATTTTTGTACAAAAGCAGTAAATGGGGAACGCCATGCCACAGGCCATCACCTACTCCGAAGCGCGGCAAAATCTTGCGGAAATCATGCGCCGCGTCTGCGCTCATCATGAATCAGTCATCATTAACCCGGCAAAAATCGTCCTCTGTGGTCATGATATCTCTGAAGGACTGCAACGGCATCATGGAGACGGCGCATCTGCTCCGTTCGCCCGTCAACGCCGCGCGGCTCAGGGAAGCGATGCAGGCCGCCGTCGCGGGCAGGGTCATGCGGCATGATCTGGCGGATTGAGCATGCCGCTCACGTGGACGCCGCAGGCATGGGAAGACTATCTCTACTGGCAGCGCGCGGACAAGCGCACGGCCGAACGGATCAGCGAATTATTGCGCGATGCCATGCGGAATCCCTTTGAAGGACTGGGCAAGCTGTGGAACCTCTGCGATTCGATCTTGCCGGATGCTGGTCGCGGCGCATCAATCAGGAGGACCGGCTTGTCTGCAAGGTGAACGAAACGGCGAAGCCCTGATTGTGCTTCAATGCCTCTCTTATTGCTTAGCATGCCCCAAAGGGACGAAGATTCCCCAGCCGTACGAAAGGCGGTTGGGGCTTTTCGCATGAGGGTGTCGCCCTAAGAGTTGCTGAGGGTAAAGACGGCTCTCCATAAGCGGGGCGCTTTCTTTATAACCCGAATGCATCTTCTGCCGGAAAACGGGCGTGCAAATATGGCCTGAACGCCGTTTTTTCTTATAATTTCTTGTTTTTTTTCAGATATATTTCAATACAGCTCAAAGCCGCGGGGGTGATGCCGGAAATGCGGCCCGCCTGTCCCAGGGTATGGGGCTTGCAGGCGTTGAGCTTTTCCACGGCTTCGGCGCTGAGACTGGGGACCAGGGCGTAATCCAGATCTTCCGGAAGTTTGACCTTTTCCTGTTGGGCGGCCCGGCGGACAAGTTCGCGCTGGCGTTTCAGATACCCTTCATATTTGACGGTTGTCTGCGCCTCTTCCAGAACATCGGATTCCGTATCCATGATTCCAGGCAAAAACGCGGCGATATGCTGAATGGTCATTTTGGGCCGCCGCAGTAAATCCGCGAGCGATACGGCTGACGAAGGCGCGGGCTCGTTCATGTCCGCAAGGCGCGCCGTGGTTTGGGCGTCCGGCTTGATGCGGGTTTCCGACAGGGTTTCAAGCAGGGCGCGCAGGCCGGCGCGTTTGCGCTCGAAGCGTTCCCATTGCGCATCGGCGACCAGACCCAGTTCGCGCCCTGTGGGCGTAAGGCGCAGGTCCGCGTTGCTTTCGCGCAAAAAGAGCCGGTGTTCGGCCCGGGATGTGAACATGCGGTAGGGCTCTTTGGTGCCCTTGGTCACCAGATCGTCCACAAGCACGGCCATATACGCCTGGTCGCGGCCCGGCGTAAACGGCTTTTTGCCCGCAAGGGCGCAAAAGACGTTCAATCCGGCCCATAACCCCTGGGCTGCGGCTTCTTCATAGCCGGAAGTTCCGTTGATCTGTCCGGCAAGCCACAACCCCGGAACGACTTTGCTTTCCAGAGTCGGACGCAGGGCCGTGGGGTCGGCGTAGTCGTATTCTATGGCGTAGCCGGGCCGCATGACGACGGCGTGTTCGAATCCGGGGATGGTGGCCAGAAACGCTTTTTGCACCTCAAGCGAAAGGCCGCTGGTCAGGCCGTTGGGGTAGCATTCCGGGCTGTTCAGCCCTTCGGGCTCCACAAAGACCTGGTGCCGTTTTTTTTCAGGAAAGCGGTAGACCTTGTCTTCAATGGACGGGCAATACCGCGGCCCCGCGCCCTGGGTCATGCCCGCGGGAAGCGGGCCGTTGCGCAGGGCTTCTTCAATGATTTCATTTGTTTTTTCCGTGGTCCAGGTGATGTGGCAGGGCAGCTGGGGCAATACCGGACCGGGCCCGTGGAAGCTGAATCCCTTGGGATTTTCGTCGCCGGGCTGTATCTCCATGCGGGAAAAATCCACGGTGGAGCGCAAAAGGCGGGCCGTGGTGCTGGTGGAGAGCCGTCCTATGGGCAGGCCAAGGCGTTTTAGGCAGTCTGAAAGGCGGTTTGCGGGCGGGTCTCCCATGCGGCCGCCGGGCGTGGTTTTTTCTCCCAGGTGCAGCATGCCGCACAGAAACGTGCCGGTGGTCAGGATGACGGCGCCGGCTTTGAATCTCTGGCCATACGCCGTTGCAACCCCGGCGGCCCGGCCGTTTTCCACAAGGATTTCCTCCGCCGTGTCCTGAAGAACCCACAGGCCGGGCTGGTTCAGCACGTCGCGCTTGACCGCCGCCATGTAGGCGCTACGGTCGATTTGCGCCCTGGTTGCGCGCACGGCCGGCCCCTTGCTGGCGTTTAGCTGGCGAAACTGAATGGCGGCCTGGTCGGCCCACAGCCCCATCATGCCGCCCAGGGCGTCGATTTCCCGGACCATATGGCCTTTGGCCAGGCCGCCGATAGCCGGATTGCAGGAAAGATGTCCAATGTGATCCGCATTGACGGTCAGCATGAGCGTGGAAAGCCCCAGTTTGGCCATGGCCATGGCCGCTTCGCAGCCTGCATGGCCGCTGCCGACGACAATCGCGTCAAAGCGGGCGGGCATGAGCCGGGGGGCGGCGGAAGAGGAAGAAAACGACATACGACATGCCTTTCAGTTGAAGAGTGCGAATGATGCGGACGCCATGCGTCCAGACGGCAAGCGGGCCTGTTCTTGTTTTTTCAGCAAGACGCCGTTTGCAATCCTGTTTCAGCCATAAGGGCCATGACTTCGGCTCCTTCAAGGGTCCAGGCGATGGAAGAACGCTCGTTGGGGACATGGGGGTTATGATGCATGCGCGACCAGACCACGGCGTCAAATCCCGCGGCCCTGAACTGGGAAGACACGGTCAGCCCGCCTGCGCCGACGGGGATGATATCGTGCCCGTATACCGCGTTCACGGCGCGCCGCAGCGCTTTTACAACCGGCGAGTCTGTCTGCGTGGGCCGGGGCGCGGGGTCTTTGCGCAGGGCTTCCACCTCAATGCGCGCGCCGTAGGTTTTTTCCACGCCGGCCGCAAGCGCGCGCATGGCCGCAAGCACGTCGTCCAGATTGTATTCAGGCAGAACGCGGCAATCAATGTACAAAACATCCAGGCCGGGCACGGTGTTCACATTGGGGACGTTCTCTTCTTTGCGCGTGGGCTCGAATGTGGAATACGGCGGAGAATACAGGGCGTCTTGTTTCGGGAACAGGGCCTGAAGCTCCCGCGTTTTCAACACAAGGGCCGAGGCCGCGATCAGAGAATTCACGCCTTCGTCCGGCGTGGATGCGTGACATTGCTTTCCAATGACGGAGACCTTCATCCACATCAGGCTTTTTTCGGCCACGCACGCCGTTTTCCCTGAATCAGAGCCGCCGTCGGGCACAAGAAAGGCGTCGTTTTTTCCAAAAAGCCGGGCCGCGTGGCGTTCAAGGATGTAGGGAACGCCCATGTTTTCGCTGGTTTCCTCGTCAGCCACGAGCAGAAGGCCGAAATTGCAGGCAGGGACGCGCTTTAGGTCCAAAAAGGCCTTGAACGCCAAAAGCGCGGAAACAAGCCCCTGCTGGTTGTCTTCCACGCCCCGCCCGTAAAGCGTGTCGCCCTCCACGCGCACGGCATAGGGATCGCTTTCCCATAAGGACAGGTCGCCGGGCGGCACGATATCCATATGCGCCACAAGCCACAGGGTGCGTTCCTGGTCCGCGCCGGGCATGACGTAGGCGAGGCTGGGCCGCACGCCCGACTCGACGCGCGCATCCGGAGCGTTGATCACAAAGGGTTCCGGAAACCCATTGGCCGCGCACCAGGATTGAATCCAGTCCGCTTTTTCCTTTTCTCCCTGACCGCCGTTTGACGGGCCTATGGCCGGCCGGGCGCTCAGATTTTTCTGCAGTTCGATAACCAGATCCCGTTTACCGGACAGATAGGTCTTGAATGGATGTTCCTGCATGGCGGATATCCTGCCCTTTCGGCAAAGAGCTCGTTTTTGCGGCGTTTGGCCGCGACACGGCCTGCATGCGGCGCTGTCGCGGGGCGCGCGTTGTCGTAAAAAAGAAAAAAGGACGCGCCTGCGTCCTTTTTCAAACGTGCCTGCATAAAAACGGATGCGCCGGAACTGTTTTACCGGCCGCGCGCCGCACGCTTGGACGCCTTCAGCGGGTTGACCTTTGCGGAGCCGCCGGCTTCGGCCTTCATGTGCGTGGCGAAGTTGCATCTGCCCGCGGCCCATTTGCGGGCGGGATTGGGGTAGCTGCTGCAGAACTTCTGATCTTCAAATTCGCGAATGCGGTCGCAGGTGTCGCATTTATCCACAATGGGAGACAGAAGGACGCCGTTTACGGCAATTCCTTCTTCCGTCTTGACCGCGCCTTCCAGGGTTTTGACGTTGCTCATGGCTATTTCCTCCTAAACGCGCCGCAGCGTGTTTTTATTTGAGAGCTATGCAAAAGACGCCGCAATCCATGCAATCTCCGTACGTGTATCCGACATGGATGCGCTTTGCATGGGCAAGTGTTTGAAGACGGCGTCAGAAAATCCGCTCAAAAAGAAACGTTTTCATGATACAGATTGAACCTGATGTCAACAAAAAAGAACAGGGCGCGTCGTAGACTTAATTAAGGACGAAAGGCGTTCCTGTCCGGCGAGCGCGCGCCGGATTTTTCCGCAGGGCGCGACGTTATGGATAGCTATATTTTATGGATGCGCGCCATGCCGCGAGACGCGCTTTTGCCGTTTTGCGCGCCGCATTTGGGGTATGGCGCGCTGTTTCTTTCATCTTTCGATGAAAAAAGCTTGGCAACCGGACGGATGAGCTATATCTTAGGCCGCGGCGTCGTTTTTGCGTCCTGGATGTTCAAAAGCGATGCCGGACGGCGCATTTTCAGCAACGGTTTGCGGCCGTGGGAAGGGGGCCTGTTTTCCATAGCCGCAGGCGGCGCAGGCGCGCCTTTGCGCCGGGCCGCCTGTGAATCGGCCGGGAAAAGAATTTTGGTCAAAAAGCATTTTTCCTTCTTGAATCAAGAAGCAGTCACAGGAGAATCCATGAAAATCGGGTGGTTGTTGTTGCATGGCTTTACGGGAACGCCTTATGAAATGAAGCATCTCGAAGAGGGCCTGCGCGAAACCGGGCATGATGTGGAAAACCCGCTTTTGCCGGGTCACGGAACCTCGCTTGCCGAGTTTCAGAAAACTTCGTTCAAGGATTGGGCCAAAGGCGCGGAAACCGCTTTTCTTGCTCTGCGCGAACGCGTGGACAAGGTGTTTGTCTGCGGATTTTCCATGGGCGGCACCCTGGCCCTTGACCTTGCGGTCCGGCATGCCGTCGATGGACTGGTGTGCATCGCCGCTCCTGTGTTTTTGTATCGGTTCATTCCGTGGGAAGTGCCGTCTCCGTATCTTCCCATGCTTTCGCTTATGATTCAGATCAAGCCGCTCTGGCCTCAGAAAAGAATCCGTCCCGAAGCGCTGGAGCTTGCTCCGCGTCAGGCGTATGAGGATTTCATTCCTCTGCGGCAACTTCTCTCCCTTAAAGAAGGCGCGGACCGCGTGCGTGAAAATCTGCGCAGAGTGAGCGCGCCTGTGCTTGCCCTGCATTGCGCCAAAGATCATACCGTGCCGGTGGGCAGTTCCTTTGAGATAATCAAAAGGGTTTCTTCGCCCGTGCGCGTCATGGAGCTTTTGAACATAGAAGATTCAAGAGCCGGATATCATCTTTTGCCGACGCATAAGGAAACGCGGGACGCCGTCCTTTCGCTTATGAACGCCTTTGAAAAAAGGGTGCTGAGCATGCAGCCCGGACCGGACAGCGAAAACGAGAACAAAAAGTAGGGCGTCTCTTTGCAAAAGCGATGCGGAAAGACTTGAAAGTTTTCCCGCAAGAAGGTAGGTATCCTGTTTTCCTGTTTCAAAGATACAATCAAGCAGCCGCCGGACAAAGCGATGCGGCATGACGCGCCGTATTGCTCTGTCCGGTGCGGGCTTTGCGCCCGCAAGGCTGTCCCGTCGCTCACATGAGGACGCGATGGGGAACGCATTTTTTACGTACTACCATGCTTTTTAAGGAGGCACCATGTTTTTGACGTCGATTGCGCACGCGGCCGGTTCCATGGGCGCGGGCGGAGGCGGACAGGCGGCCGGAGGCGGCTCCATGCTCACCAATATAGCCCCTCTGATTATTATTTTCGCCATCTTTTATTTTCTGATTGTCCGGCCTCAGCAAAGAAAAGCGAAAGAGCATAAAGCCATGCTTGAATCCCTGAAAAAGGGAGATGAAGTGTTGACGAGCGGCGGCCTTTACGGGACAGTGGTCGCGGTTGACGGCGATGTGCTCACCGTGGACCTTGGAGATTCCAAGGTGCGCGTGAATCGCACCTATATAAGCAACCTTTCGGCCATCAAGCGTCAGAATGAAGCCCGGGCCGCCAGAATGGCCAAAGGCAAGGCCAAGGGCAAGGACAAAGACGCGCCGTTGCGCAAGGAAGAGCTTCCCGAGAAGAGCGCCGGGGAGGCGGACGACACCTTCCCCACGGCCGCCGACCAGGCGAAGACGTTCGAAACGCAAGACGAAGGCGGCAAGCCCGACGGAGACGGCGACAAACCTTCTTCCAAGTAACAGCCTCTTTTCCGAAACTGTCCGACCTTGCGGGGTATCGGCCGCGATGCGACGCGCGCGGCGGGCCCTGCAAGGTCTTTTTCCGCTTTAGACCTGTCCCTTTGAGGAGTAGCGATGAAACTGGGTTTGCGTTGGAGAGTGGCGATTGCCCTGATTGTGACGGTGGTCGCGGTGATATATGCGTTGCCGAGCCTTCCAAGCGTGAAAGCGTCCGCCCTGGGCCGGTTTTTGCCTGACAAGGAAGTCAATCTGGGGCTGGATCTGAAAGGCGGCATCAATTTGACGCTTGGGGTGGACGTGGACAAGGCCGTCGAAGTGTCGCTGGCTCAGACCGGGCAGGCTGTGCGGATGCTTGCGGAGGATAAAGGGATTTACATTATGCGTCCCCGTCCGGCGGCCGGATTCCGGCTGGAGTTCGTCTTGCCGAAATCCGAAAAGCGCGCGGAACTGGACGCGCTTTTGAAAGAGTCGTTTGGAAACCTTCAGGTTCTTTCCGTCACGCCTCTGGCCAATGGGCAGACGCGCTACACCGTGGCTTTTACGGACAGTTACAGGAAAAATGTGGCGGATATGGCCCTGGACCAGGCGGTTCGGACCATCCGCAGCCGTATTGACGAATTCGGGGTCACAGAGCCGGAAATCCGCAAACAGCAGCAGGGATACCGGATTCAGGTCCAGCTTCCCGGACTGCAGGATCCCAAACGCGCCATGGCGGTCATCGGCAAGACCGGGCATCTTGAATTCCGGCTGGTGCGCGACGACGTGAATCCGCGGGATATCGCGCGCGGCGTGCTGCCGCCTGGAACCGAAGCGCTCGTTATGGTGGAGCGCCGTCCCGGCGCGCCCGCGGAAACCGTCGTGCTTGACAAAGACGCGCTCATGACCGGGGAAAACGTCGCCGACGCCCGGCTTGAGTACGACGAGCAGGGGCGTCCGGCCGTGGGCCTTAATTTCGATTCCCGCGGGGCTGTGCTCTTTGAGCGCGTGACCGGGCAGCATATCGGGCATCGCGTGGCCATAGTGCTTGACGGCAAGGTGTATTCCGCGCCGGTGATCAAAAATCGCATCCCCGGCGGACGGGCTTCCATTTCCGGCGGATTCTCCACCATAGAGGAAGCGCGCGATCTCGCCCTTGTCCTGCGCGCCGGCTCCCTGCCGGCTCCTGTCACCATCCTTGAGGAACGCACCGTCGGACCGTCCCTTGGACAGGATTCCATCAACAAAGGCGTCATGGCCGCCATTCTGGGCGGCGTTCTGGTCGCGGTGTTCATGATCGTGTACTACGGTTTTTCCGGATTTATCGCCGATATCGCCCTTGCGCTGAATCTGGTTTTGATCATCGCGGGCATGGCCGCTTTCGGCGCGACGCTTACCCTGCCGGGCATCGCCGGCATTGTGCTCACCCTGGGCATGGCGGTTGACGCGAACGTTTTGATCAACGAGCGCCTGCGCGAAGAGCTCAAACTGGGCCTGACGCCCAAAAAGGCCGTGTCCGTGGCGTATGAGCGCGCGACGTTGACCATCGTCGATGCGAACGTCACCACCATCATGGCGGCCGTCATCCTCTATCAGTTCGGCACCGGCCCGATTAAGGGATTCGCCGTCACGCTAAGCCTTGGCATCATCGCGTCCATGTTCACCGCGGTGTTTGTGACGCATGTGCTCTTTGACCTGTGGAATTCCCTGAAACGGCGGGAAACGCTCAGCGTATAGGAGAGGCTTCATGGCGCTTACGTTTATAAAAAGACAGACCCATATTGATTTTGTGGGCAATCGCAGAAAGTTTTATATCCTTTCCATTGTGGTCATTTTAATCGGGATTGTTTCGCTTGTCGTCAAAGGCGGGCCGCGCTACGGCATCGATTTTGCCGGCGGGACCGTCATTCAGGTCAAGTTCGACGCGCCTGTGACGGATGAGCAGGTAAAAGACGCGCTCGCCGGCGTGGAGTTGCCCGGCATTGTCGTGCAGCAGTTCGGCAGCGCCGCGGAAAGCGAATTTCTCATTCGCGCTTCCAATCTTCAGGAAACCATGGAGAATCTGCGCGCCGTCATCTTACACGCCCTTGCGGAACATATCCCGGACGCCAGGGCCGACATTCAGCGCGTGGAAATGGTCGGCCCCAAGGTGGGTTCGGATCTGCGCGGCATGGCCATTGAGGCGTTGTATTTCGCCACCCTGCTCATAGCCATTTATATTTCCGGGCGTTTTGAACACCGCTGGCTCATGGCCGCGCTTATGGCCGTGGTGCTTGGCGGCGCGCTGTATTTCCTGGGGCGGCTTGGCGTTTCAAAGTCGTGGCTGGTGCTTGTCGCCACGGTTTTAACCTGCGCGCTGTGCTGGAAGCTCAAGCTCGTGTACGCCCTGGGCGCCGTGGTGGGCCTGATTCATGATATCGTCGTCACCATCGGATTTCTCTCGGTCTTCAATATCGAGATAGATTTGACCATTGTCGCGGCCCTTTTGACCATCATCGGGTATTCGTTAAACGACACCATCGTCGTGTATGACCGCATCCGGGAAAATCAGGCGGCCAAGAGATACCCGACGTTCAGCGAAAATATCAATGCGAGCATCAACCAGACCCTGTCCCGCACGATTCTGACTTCGCTGACGACGCTGCTTGTTCTTGTGGTGTTGCTTTTCCTTGGCGGCAACATCATTCATGATTTTTCGCTGACCATGATCGTCGGCGTTGTTGCGGGCATCTATTCCACGGTTTTTATCTCCAGCCCCATTCTGCTCGCCTTTGGCGAGCCCAAGCAGACTGTGCGCAAAAAGAACAAGATCGAATTCGACAAGCAGGGCGCTGTGGTGTAGAAAAAACAGCGTCGCGCCGTCGCATTTTCTGGGGAGCCTAGGCTCCCCAATTTTTTTGCGCTTCAGCCGGTTTCGCGCCGCGAAACGCGCGAAGAAAAAAACGCCCGTGCAGCGGGCGGGCATGATTGGCCGGTTGTGCGAACAGCCGGTTCCGCGCCGCAATCGAAACAGAAACGCGCGCCCGCAGAACCAAAACCGGCAAGACTGAAATCGAACAACGCGCGATACGCAACGCGCGATAAACGTCATAAAGGACGAACAACATAAAGAACGCGCCAGCGAGCGAACGCGGGCCTTGCGCGCGGCCGCCTTGCCGCATATAGTCGCGTGTATGGCAAGAAGCGGGCGCGCAACAATAAAAGGAGGACGCCGCCATGACGCCGGATGATCTGAAACGCGCGATTTGCGCAAAAGCGCATGAGTTAGGCGCGAACCTGGTCCGTTCCTGTTCCGTGCGCATGTGGGAGACTCATCCCATGCAGTCCCCGGAATTCTGGCCGCATGCCATCTGGCCATGGGCGGAAAACGTGATTGTGCTTGGCATTCCTTTGTATGCGCCGATGATCCGCACCACGCCGTCCATGGTGTATCAGGATTTGTATGATACGAGCAACCGCGTGCTGGATGATATCGCCTACCGCCTGACGAATTATATCGTAACCGGGCTGGGATACAGGGCCATATTCTTTCCGCGGGACTGCTACTACAATATTGAAGCGCTTGAAGCGAACCCCAATGCGGCGTTTTCCCATGTCGTCGCGGGATACTATGCGGGCATGGGCAGCATCGGCGACAGTCATAACCTTCTGACGAAAGAATTCGGCCCCCGCGTGCGCCTTGTTTCCGTCGTGACGGACGCGCCGCTGACGCCTGACGCCATGCTGCAGAAAAACGTATGCATCCATTGCGGAAAGTGCCTGCAAAGCTGCCCGTCGCAGTGTTTCCGGAAAAACGGAGACGCCATTTATGATATGGATAAAACAGCGTGCACCCGCTACCACATCATGCTCAAAAAGCAGCGTCACTGGCCCTGCGGCGTGTGCGTCAGCGTGTGCCCGGTCGGAGAGGACATGAAGGCGTATCGGGGAGAGCGTATGATTTCCGAAGACGGCATACGCCATTGCCAGGCGTTTGGCTCATAACGGCGCGTGAAGGCGTCTGGGGCGTCTTTCCCGGCTGTTTCGCGAAAAAGGCCGCGATGCGGCGGCCCTGGAGAAAAAACGGACGCGGCGCGCCTTATTGCGGGTCTTGGGGCTCGTTTTGCGCGTCGTATATCGTGTAAAAGCCGTCTTCATCAGGCGGGACGCTGACGCCAAGAAAATCGAGCACTTCCCAGTTGATGGCGTCAAGGCGGGCCTTAAGCCCGTTTTCCAGGGGCGCGAGCCCTGTTCGCGCCTGAAGCGATTCCGCGGGAAGAGCCGGATACACCGTCAGGACAGGCCCTTTGCCCGGGATGTATGCCGTGCCGACCCAGGTCGGCATAAGCCGCACGCGTTGCAGCGCGATGCGCTGTTCCGGGCTTTTGCGCGCTACGTCCAGGCTTAAAATAATGGCGCGCTCGCGCGGCAGGGTGCGTTGCGCTGAAATGAAATTGCCCAAAGACCAGGCGACGACTTGCGTTTTCCCGTGTTCCCGCACGATCTCCACAGGCTGGAGAACATGCGGATGCGCCCCCACGACAATGTCCGCCCCATGCCGCAGGCACAGGGCCGCAAGCTGTTTTTGCCGGTCCGAGGGCGCGGTCTGGTATTCTTCGCCCCAGTGCAGGGCCGCGATGATGATCTCCGCTTCCTGTTCCTGCAGCCAGGCGATATCGCGCGCCAGCCGTTCTTCATCCAGATCCGGAACCGTCAGCCCGCCCAGTTGGGCCGGCGTCAGCGGCGCATTGACCCCGTAGCTTCCGTTGACGATGCCGATTGCGACGCCTTTGCGCCGTATGATGAGCGGGCGGGGCGGCGCGCCGGCCGGGAAGACGCCTGTGACTTCAAATCCGGATTCGCGTAAAATGCGGCGGGTGCGTTCAGCGCCGCGCGCGCCCTGGTCAAGAATGTGATTGTTGGCAAGCAAAAGGGTGCTGAAGCCCGTTTTTTTCAGGGCCGCCGCCAAAGCGTCCGGCGTATTGAACGCAGGATATCCCGTATAAGGCTTTCGGCCGCCAAGCACGGTTTCAAAATTGCCGATGACCGCGTCTCCCCTGAGAAACGGGGCTATATGCTGAAATTGCGGCTCAAAGTCGTAGCCTTGCGCGGCTTCGTTCCAGGCATGGCTGAGCTGCGTTTCATGCATCATGATGTCGCCCACAAAGTCAAGGCGCAGGGGAACGACGAGCGCCAAAAGCCCCAGAGCCGGAAACCGGCATGCGCAAAGGCGCCGGATGCACGCCAGAAGGAAGGCCGTGACGGGATGCTGTGTCTTCATATGCGTTTTCTCATTCGGCATGCGGATAAAAGAACATGCAATCCGCTTAAAGGGACGAAGCCGCAAAGTCAAGCAATACGGCGGCAAAGTCCTTCAGGGCGTTGCGCCTTTGAGCGAAGGCGCGCATCCTCTCCCAGGCTTTGCGCCCATCTGGCGCCCCGCGGGAAAAGGCGGGGGCGGGCTCTATGGCCTTTTGGCCTTCGGTCCCAAACTACAAAGGAAGACAGAGGAAAAACAGAGCGGGCGCTTCCTGTTGACATTCCCGGCGGGCGCGGCGAGAATGCCGAAGGCGAAGGAATCGTTTTTGCGCCTTTTGGGAAAAAGAGGCGCGTGGATTTTTTGATGGAGAAAATCGGCATGCCCATGTTGAAGCGGGCCGGTCTGTTTCTCTGCGCTTTTGCGAAACGGCTGTACGCCATCCTGGGAGAAAAGCGCTGCCGCGTGTGCGGCGCGCCGTGCCCGCCAGGGGACGCCATACCCCTTTGCCCCGAATGCGCCGCAGGGCTGACGCCCGTTCCATACGATTTTTGCCCCTGCTGCGGGCAGCGCGTCAGGAAAAACGACGCGCGCCGTTTTTTTTGCCGGGACTGCCTGCTGCATCCCCCGCCCTGGCAGGAAATCTACTTTTTCGGCCCCTATGAGCGTATTCTCAGGGAGCTTCTGGTGTGCTTCAAGTTTTCTGGCGATCTGGCCGCCGGGCAGCTTGTGGGGATGCTTCTTGCCCAATCCATGCCGGAGAGCTTTTACGGCTCGCCGCATATCCTTGTTCCCATACCGCTTTCCAAAAAACGGCTCAGGGAACGCGGCTTCAATCAGGCTCTGGAGCTGGCCCGGCCCGTGGTCCGGCGTTTTTCGTTTCCGCTTGTTCCAAAGGCGTTGACGCGCATCAGGGACACGCTTCCGCAAAGCATCCTGGACAGCAGAGAACGGCGCATAAACGTCGCCGGCGCGTTTGCGGCGGACGCGGACGCGGTTGCGGGAAAGCACGTCCTTTTGCTGGATGACGTGATGACCACCGGCGCGACCATGCGCGAAGCCGCCGCGACGCTGCTCGCAGGCGGCGCTGCAAGCATAGGCGTTCTGCTTGCGGCCCGGACGCTGAAAAACGAAACCGGTCACGCAAACTGATCAGGGGCCGTTTCGGCATCGCTTCAGGGTTCCCGGCCCGCCAACAACGCCGCATAAAAAGCGTCAGGCTGTTTTCATCTCTCTTCTTCCGTGGTTTTGAGACCTTCCGGGCAAAAGGCCATACAGCCCCGCTCCGCGCCTTTTTTCGCGGGGCGTCAGATGGGCGCTTTGCTGCCCCATTGCCCGCATGTTTTCCCTGATGCGGTCGGCGGCCTGTTCTTTCTCATGCCGGGAGCGCGGGACATGGCCAGGGCATGCGCGTGCCGTGTTTTGACTCAATCTTTTTCCATCGGGCCGCGTATTCCGTAGCGGACCATTTTCGCCAGCAGGGTCTTGCGCGTGACGCCAAGCCGTCTGGCCGCTTCCGTTTTGTTGCCGCCGCAGTCGTGTATGGTTTCCATGATCACGAGTTTTTCCGCGTCTTCAAGCGACAGTCCGGACAGCATATGGCGGCTGTCCGCCTGTTCCGCGTTCCCGGCGTTTACGGTCATGGACGGCGGCAGTTCGCGCTCGCTCACATACTCGCCGACCAGGAGCACGACCGCGCGTTCCACGGCGTTTTCCAGCTCGCGCACGTTGTCCGGCCAGGCGTATTTCATCATTCTGTCCATGGCGCCGGGCGTGAAGCCTTTGACGGTCTTGTTGTTCCGGGCCGCGAACCGTTTCAGGAAAAAGGCCGCGAGAAGCGGCACATCCGTCATGCGTTCCCGCAAAGGCGGGATGGTCAACGTGACGACATTGAGCCGGAAGAACAAATCCTGACGGAAACGCCCGGCCCTGACTTCTTCCTGAAGGTCCTTGTTGGTCGCCGCCACGATGCGCACGTCCACCCGAACTTTCCGCGACCCTCCGACCCGCAGGAACTCCCGTTCCTGAATGACGCGCAGCAGCTTGACCTGCATGGCCGACGAGATTTCTCCTATTTCATCCAGGAAGATGGTGCCCTTGTCGGCCTGGGCGAACAAGCCGTCCCGTCTTTTGTCCGCGCCGGTGAACGCGCCTTTCTCGTGTCCGAAGAGTTCCGATTCCAGAAGCGTTTCCGACAGGGCCGCGCAATTGACGGCCACAAAGGGGCCGTTTTGACGCCGGCTGTTGGCGTGAACGGCTTTGGCGAACAGTTCCTTGCCGGTTCCCGATTCCCCGTAAATAAGCACCGTCGCTTCAGAAGGGGCGACCATGGCCAGAGTTTCCAAAACCGCGCGCATGGCCGGACTTGTCCCGATAATCCCCGCGGAATCAAAGGAGCGTCCGAGCGTTTCCTCAAGCTGGCGGCGTTCTTCGCGCGCATGCGCATGATCAAGGGCGCGTTCCATGGCAAGGCGGAATTCGTCGAAATCAAGCGGCTTTGGAATGTAGTCGCACGCGCCGGCCTTAATGGCTTCCACGGCGTTTTCCACATTGGAATACGCGGTCATGATCAGAACGGGAATGGCCGGATTGTATCCCTTTATTTCCCGCAACGCCTCAATGCCGGTCATGCCGGGCATTTGCACGTCCATGAGAATAAGATCGTAGGGATGCTGTCTGGTCAGGGATACGGCCTGCGCGCCGCTTTGCGCTTCGCTGGCTTTTGCGCCCCATTCGGAAAGCAGGGCGTGCAGCATGGCGCGATGATTGGCGTCGTCGTCGACTATGAGAATATGGGCATGGGCAAGGGCGTTCATGAGATATCCTCTTACTGTTGACCGCCGGCAACGGGGAATACAAGGGTGAAGACGGTTCCCCGGCCCATTTCGCTGTCCGCCCTGAGCGCAACGCCGTGCTCTTCAAGGATTTTCTGCACAATGGCCAGGCCAAGGCCCGTTCCGGAAGTTTTGGTGGTGAAATATGGGGTGAAGATGCGCTCCAGCACGTCCGGGGGCATGCCCTGGCCTGTGTCGCTGATGGCGACCTCTATGCGCGCGTCATGGCGCAAGAGCGCGTTTACGCTCAGTTTTCCGCCATGCTCCATGGCCTGGACGGCGTTGATGAAAAGATTGAGAAACGCCTGCGTCAGATGCTCGAAGTCCATGTTGACCTTCGGAAGCTCCGCCGGCGCTGTGAACGAGACCTCGATTCCCTTTCCGGCCGCGTCGTCCGCTGTCAGGCGCAGGGCCCGCCGTATGACGTCCCTGAGATCTCCCGGTTTAAGCGTCAGCTTCGAAGGGCGGGCGAAATCAAGAAGCTCGGTTACGACACGGTTGAGCCTGTCCACTTCTTCCATCATGGCGAACGCGATTTTTTTGCCGCTGTCCGTGGGCATTTTTTCCGCGAAATAACGGGCGAATCCCTTGATGGAACTGAGAGGGTTGCGGATTTCATGGGCCACGCGCGCCGCCATATGCCCAAGCGCGGACAACCGTTCGTTGCGCCGCAGTTGTTCCTGCGTCCGTTTTCGTTCCCGGATATCTTCAATAAGATAGAGATACCCCAGGGCGATGCGCTCTTCATTGACGATTTTGGAAACGGAGACGCTGACTGGAACAGGCTCCCTGTCGGCCGCGGCAAAAACGTATTCCCGCTCATGCACGGGCGCGCCCTGTCCGGCAAGCGCGGCGAGCTCCGCCCATGGAATGCCTTCCAGGGCGGAAAGCCGCATTCCTTCCAGGTTGTTTTCCGGCATTCCGAACAGGCGGGACGCCGCGCCGTTGGCCAGCGTGATGTTCTGGCGTTCGTCCGTCGCTATCAGGCCGCTTGGCATGCTGGTGACGACTTCCGCGGCAAAGGCTTTGGCGTCTTGCAGCATGCGCCGGGACAGCCGGCAGTTTTGCGCCCAAAACAGCGAGATGAACCCGCCCAGAGCCGCCAGCCCCACGACAATGCCCGTAATGGCCGTGTTGCGGAAATCCTGGGCCAGGGCTTCTTTAAACGGCGCCATATCCAGACCGACGAAAATAAACAGCGGCTCTTCATCCCGGAAAGCGCGCTGCTGTCCGCCGCGTCCCATGCGCCGCCCGCCGCTGGAACAAAAGCCGCATCCGCCCGGGTGCGCCGCGCTGTGATGCATATGCCGCGTAAATCCCGGCAGCGGAGAAAAAACCCGGTATACTTCAAACGCTTCTTTCCCATCCGGCATGACGGCGCTGCGCCATTGACTTTTTGGGCCTATGTCAAGGGCCGAAAGCTCCTGCGGCGTATACAGCGTTTTGCCCGCGTTTTCTTTCACGCTGGAGGCCAGGATTGTTCCCGAAGCGTCCGTTACGCTCATGAAGACGACGCCGGCCTGTTTGGCGGTTTCTTCCACAAGCGCCTGCACGTTCTGCGCTCCGCTGCGCATTCCCATGCTGGCGCGGGTTCCGGCTTCCACGGCCCAGATCAGGGCGTCGGCCCTGTCCATGAGATTCTGGGACATGTGCGCCCGTTCCCGCTGCGCGTTGCGCACGGCAAGCGCCGTGATCGCCAGGGCCAGAATCGCCGCGACCCCGATGAGCATCCAGGGCGAATAGCGGGCGATGAAATTTCTGCTCAGATTTGGAAGCGTCCGGAATAGGGCCATAGAATTCCTCAAAATGGGTGCAGCGTTCTTCCAAGCGTATACTTTCTACCCGTAATGTCCAGAGCCCGCGTGTAGTTTTTACTCGCATTCCAGGATGTTTTTGGGAAAGTATTTTTAATAAAATATGTTAATTCAGTATGTTACGTAATATACAAAGTCTTTGGCACGCTTTTGGCTTTATCCGGGACAAACAGGCCGCGCGTGTTTGCGGCAAGGAGAGAAAGCATATGAAGACCTTTCTTCTGCTCGTCATGGCGGGCATGGCGCTTTTGACAAGCGCCTGCTCTCCGCACTGGGGCCGGCATCATGGAGACCATTGGACAGGAGCGGGCGCATATCACGACAGCCGC
This sequence comes from uncultured Desulfovibrionaceae bacterium, assembly GCA_944324045.1. GTDB lineage: Bacteria > Desulfobacterota > Desulfovibrionia > Desulfovibrionales > Desulfovibrionaceae > CALUUT01. Next base: position 19,946 of record CALUUT010000045.1, read on the forward strand.
GAATACGCGCCGCGTCCCGCGCCTTGCGGCAGGGCGTTTCACTAGAATGCGGCCTTGCCGGCCGGCGGTTGCAACAGGGGGCGGCGTATGCGGTGCATGTTCCATTTTGGCGCTTTTCCATGGGGAATCGGGTTCATCCTTGTTGTGATGCTGATTGCCGCTCTGGTTTATGCCGGCATCCGGACCCTGTGCGGACGCAAAGATATGCGCAATCACGTCAACGACAGAAACGATTCGCTGGAAATACTTAAAAAACGATTGGCCCGGGGTGAAATCAGCATTGAGGAATTTGAACGTTTAAAAGAGTATCTGTAAGCAAAACGCTTGGCCGGGGTTTCCCGCTTTCAGGGAGCGGCCGGCAGAAGAAAGAGGGGCGTTCCCGCTGGGGACGCGGTCCGGAAACAGGAAAAAATCATCATAATATTATCAGGAGAAGGCATATGAAAAAGACATGGATGACGCTTATGGTTTTGGCTCTGTGCACGGTTGGATTGTTCGGCGCAAGCGCTGTGGCGAACGCGCAGCCCGGATGGGGCGGGCATCGCCCCTATGCCTATCGCTATGCCTACCAGAATCCGGAAGCGCAGGCGCTCATGCAAAAGCATTGGGATGCGATAGAGCCGCTTCAACGGCAGTTGTATGCAAAGCAGGCGGAACTGGACGCAAAGATCGCCGCGGGCGCAAGCGATGCGGAAATCAAAGCGCTCTCCCAGGATATCAACGGCTTGAGCGCCAAACTCAATGAAGCCCATGTGCAAATGCGTCAGGAAATGGTCAAGCAGGGCATTCCATGTGGCCGCATGGACGGCTATATGGACGGCTACGGGCATCGGGGCGGCTATGGGCATCATGGCCATGGCGGGCGCGGCGGTTGCTGCTGGTGGTAGGAATGTTTCCCCTTGTATAATGCGAAAAGAGCCGGGCGCGCTTGCGGCGTCCGGCTCCTCGCATGCCGCGGTCAAAGGGCGGCCGCTGCGAGCAGCGGCGGTTTCTCTGTTTTTTCGCCGGCTGAAACCGGCGTTTTGCGCGTCTGCCCGGACGCCGTTGGCGGCCTAATGCATGAACGGAAGTTCGGCCAGCATCTTTTTCAGATTCAGGGCGTCCCAGGGCATATATTCGGCGAAACTTATGCCCACCACGTCGATATGGGCGGCTATGTCCCTGAGAAGGCGCGCGATATCCTGAATCCTGGTTTTCCCGTGTTCCGCTTTGATATGCTGTTCCACATCAGGGTTGCAAAACAGGAGGGAGCGGAAAAATCCAGGGTCAAGCACGTCAAGGTCAAGATGAATGGCGGCCCGCTCAAAACCGTTGCCCTGAAGCCATCTGGTTATGACGCCGGCGTCTTTGATCAGCTCCCTGCTGGGGATGACGGCGAGCCCGAACCGGTCGATGGTTTTTCGCTCATGGGGGAGCATGCCGTCAATCCCCGCAAGCAGAACCTGTTCCGGTTTAAGATGCCGCGCCGCTTCCCGCGCCATGGACGGCTCGCCGCCGCCCAGCAGATTGCCCAGAACCATGGCGTGCGCATGGTCGAACTCTTTGGGCGTGGTCACATCAGGATGGGCGTCTATCCACACGACGCCGAGCTTGCCTTCGTAGCGCTCGTTTAAATAGGCGAACGGCGCCTGACTGACGAGGCAGTCGCCGCCAAAGGCGATGATGCGCTCAGGCGCATAGGCGTCGATAATGCTTCGCGCGGCGCGCATCTGGCGCACGAGCTCTTCCCGCCAGAATACGCCGCCGTCCTTGCGCGGGGCCGCGCCCGTCCAGGGGGCCACGGGAACCTCCACCAGGGGCGCGTCGCTTTTTGGCGCAAGCCACGCAAGCAGACGCGCGCCCATGGGGTATATCTGGCCGGGAAATTCCGATTCGTCTTCGCCGCCTTGCCATTGGGGCATGACAAGCCGCAATGTCTTTGTTTTGGGATGGGTCGCATGCATCTTCGGACTCCTTGTAATGACGCGCTGCAAGCAGCGGATGCTATTTTAATGAATGAATATTTATTCAATTAATACATGCCGGCAGCGCTGTCAAATCAGAAAGCGTGAAAAACGGTCTGCGTCATGCGGCTTCGTCCGCGCCGCAGAAAAAAACAGGCCCGGCGTTCTCTCTGGAACACCGGGCCGCGCGCGTCCTGTTTTCGTTTTTTACTGCGCGGTTGGCGCAAAGGCATAGCCTTTTTCCGCTTTTTGGATTGCGCCGATGCCGGGCGCGAGTATATGCGCGCCTGCGACAGGTTCGCCGCTTTCGGCCTGCCGCCTGAGGATTTGCTTGCGGGTTTCTATGGCTTGTTTGGGATCAACGTCGAACGTCACATAGATTTCCGGGTCAACGAACTGAATCGCGGTATGGAGGATATCGCCCCATATGAGCAGGCTTTGCCCGCCGCTGGTCACTCTGAAAGAGGTGTGTCCGGGCGTGTGTCCGGGCGTGGGTATGGCGGTCACGGCGTCCATGCTCTGGTTTGGTTCAAAGAGCGCGATATCCGCCTGATAGGCGGCAAGCGTCTTTCGGGCCAGGTCGAACCATTCGCCTTTGCGGGAAGGCTCGCCCCAGTATTCGGCTTCTTCTTTTGCAATATAGACCTTGGCCTTTGGAAAAACCTTTTTCCCGTCGGCGTCCAGAAGGCCGCCAAGGTGGTCGGGGTGCATGTGGGTCAGGAATATGATATCGATATCGTCAGGGGCTATGCCGGCTTTTGCAAGCATTTTCGGGGTGTTGCCGCCTGGATTTCCCGCGTCGAAAAGCATTTTCCGCGCGCCTGCGTCCACGACGAAATAGTTCAGGCCGCCCTGGTTCCACTTCGGCGTTTTTTGCAGTTCGGCCGGATTGGCCGTTGCGGGCGTTTTGAGTATGGCGTCTCCCAGGGTCATGCCGTCCTCATTGATGCAGATGACGCTGTATTCTCCAAGAGTCTGCCGGAAGACGCCTTCCGCATGGAGCGCGCCCGCGCTGAGCGCCAGAAACAAAAACGCGATGAATACGGTTTTTATGCATTTCATGTCTTTTCTCCCTCTCGCGCGATGCGCCTCAATCAGGTGCTTAAGTCGATGATGACGCCGCTTAAATCTTCATCAGTGCGGATCATGGCCGCGTTCGCTTCAAAAGCGCTTTGCGTTCCGATAAGCCGCGTGAATTCCTTTTCGATCTGGGTGCCGCTTCCGTCGATATGCGCGTTCATGGTCACATTTTTGGGCGGCCGGCCGTCCGGCCCGTTTTCAGGGACGACGCTTTGCGGGTTGAACCCGTCCTTGCCCATGTTGGCGATGTTGTGGGCCGTGGCCTGCAGGCTGGCGCTGAGCTGCTGCATTCCCATAAGGCTTGTTTCGCTGATGCGCATGGCTCCTCCAAAGCGTTAGACAGGTTTTTGCGAAATGCGCGGGCCGTTTTCAGTCCGCCGCATGGCTTTCAATGATTGCAAAGGCGTTATGCGCGTGAATGGACTCGAAACTTTCCACTTCAGCCCGGAACCACTGCACATGCGGGTGCCGTTTCAACGCCGTCGCCACGTTGCGCACCACGTCTTCGACAAAAAGGGGAGAGGCGAAAGCGCGTTCCGTGACGAATTTTTCATCTTCCCGCTTCAGCAAAGGATATACGGACGAGGACGCGGAGGCGTCCGCTATGTCGATAAATTCTTCAATCCAGGCGAAGCCTTTCATGCGGATGGACATGCGCACTTCCGCGCGCTGGCTGTGTGCGCCCTCTTTGCTTATGGCCTTGGAACACGGGCATACCGTCATGACCGGCACGGTTATGTCGAGAATCATGTCCGGTTTGTCGTTTTTCATCTCGCCGGCAAGCCGGCAGCGGTATCCAAGAAGGGAAGGCGCGCCGGAAGCAGGAGATATCCTGCGCCGGAAATAGGTGAAGGCAAACGAAGCGTACGCGCTTTGGGCGGAAAGCCGCGCTTTTATGTCCCGGAGAAGATTTTTCATGCTCCTGTACGACAAATCCTCATTCCAGTTTTCCAGCGCTTCGATAAAGCGGCTCATATGCGTTCCCTTGAAGGCCGCGGGAAGCTCCACGCCCAGATCCACAAGGGCCACGGTGTGCTGCGCGCCTTTGTCGCGGTCGCTGACCACTATGGGCAACTCCAGTCCTTTGACGCCCACTCTGTCGATAAGCAGGGGCACATTGGCCGGGCCGCTTTGAATATCCTGCATCATGCGTTCCTTAAGCAATTGCGGCGAAAACCGTTTTTTTCATCCGCGGAGTTTTTTCATTGGATGGTTTTATTTGCGGACGCGGCGCGCGGGTCCTGTTTTTCCATAAAGACGTTTCGCCAGAGCGCGGATTGAACTGACAGGGCGCGCAAAGCGCCAGACGGGCCGCGCGAACGTTTGAAAAAACCGGAAAAATCCGCGATGCGGCTCAGGCGGCGCGAGCTCGCGAATGGCTTCGCCGCTTTTTTCGCGGCGAAAGGGCCGGTTCGCGCGTCTTTTTCATGCGTTTTTTTCATGCGCCTTTTTCCACGTGTTTCCGTCGCGCGTCCTTGGGCCGCATGCATCGCGTCTGTGAACGATTATGCCAGTCTATCGCCTGTCGTGGCAAGGGATAATTCGCCGTGCTTGACGCCCTTGACCGCGGTCAGCTTGTCCGCAAGTGCCCGAAGCTGCGCGGCCGGTCCCACGAGCACCAGAACCTCAAGGCAGTTTTCGTGATCAAGGTGCACATGCATGGAAGCCACGATAGATTCATGCGATTCGTGCTGAAGTTCAGTGAGTTTTTGGGCCAGATCGCTTCTGTGATGGTCAAAGACCAGAGTCAAGGTGGCCGCCGACGGTTGGGCGCCGTTTTCCCATTCCTCGCGCACCAGCTCCTGGCGAATGAGGTCGCGAATGGCTTCGGAACGGCTGGGATTGCCCCGTTTCATGCACAGTTCGTCGAACTGTTTGAGCAGCGTGGAATCAAGGGAGACTCCGAATCGTATGGTCTGCCCCATGTATGCCTCCTTTGCGGCGGGGCCGTCGCGTTTTGTCGACGCCGCGCCCGGCCGGTTGGGCGGCCGCAAAAAGCGCGGCCCGCGAAACCGTTTGGCGGCAGCGCCGGCCCGCGTCAGATGCGCCGCAACTCCCATATCTGGACGGAAACCATGGTTTTTTCGGGCGTGAAGGATGGGGCGCCCGTATTTTTCACGCAGGAGACGGACCAGCCCGCGTCGAGCATGCGCGCATGAAATTCTTTGTATATGTTGCGTCCAGGCTCCGCAATCCATACCGTTCCGTCAGAAGCGAGCGCATAGTCAAGAAAGGCGGCCACAGGCTCGACAAAGCGCCTTTCATACATGATATCGCCGGCCCAGATGCGGCGGGCGCGTTTTTTTGCGATTGCCGGACGCCGCCAGTCCATGACCGTCCAGAGCAAAGACGGCCGCTCCTGAGCCGGACGCGGCGCGTCTTTGAAGTTCAGATTCATGTTTTTGCGCGCATAGCGCAAGGCTTCCGGCTCATAGTCGAACGCCAGAACCCGCGCTCCGAGAAGCGCGCCGATCATGGCGGTCAGCCCCAGGCCGCAGCCCATGTCCATGCACAAAGCGCCCTGAAGGGCCGCGCGCTGTTCGTAAAGCCATTGCGCAAGCGCAAGACTTGCGGGCCAAAGTTCGGTCCAGTACGGCACCCGTTCGTCTTCGCCGAAATCGTCTTCGCCAAGAGCCGCCCAGAGGCTTTCCAGGTCCGCCGGACGAAGAAGGGTCCAGGAGCGGCCCTGACCCTGGATGGAAATGCGGCCTTTGCGGCAATCGACGATATGCATGGCGTGGTCGGATTTACGGAAAATATCCCGTGCTGTGGGCTTTTACTTTTTTATGGAAACCCGTATGCTCCTTTGTGTGAAGCGCGGGCGTCAAGCATGGAAAACGCAACGTTGCGGGCGTCTTGCGTTTTTTTTCGTATCAGCGCGCCCATTGGAAATCAAGAAAAATATAGATATTTTGCGCAACTGCTGGTATCACTGCCGCAACATGCCGCGACAGCGGCGCGGGAAAACGCCGCGAGTTTGTGTTTTTGTTCTGGTTTTATGCACCGCAAACCATGAGGAGCGTATGGGCAGCGACGATAAGATTATTTATTCAATGATTCGGGTGAGCAAGCGCCATGGTCAGCGCGAAGTGCTTAAAGATATTTCCCTGTCGTATTTTTATGGGGCCAAGATAGGCGTGCTTGGCTTAAACGGCGCCGGGAAGAGCTCGCTTCTGAAAATTCTTGCGGGCGTGGACCAGGCGTTTGACGGAAAGACCGTGCTGGCCCCCGGATATGCCATCGGCTATCTGGAGCAGGAACCGCTTGTCAATGAACAGCGGACCGTGCGCGAGGTGGTTGAGGAAGGCGTCGCGGAACTGATCGCGATTCGGGACGAATTCGAGGCGATAAACGCGCGTTTTTCCGAGCCGCTTGAGCCTGATGAAATGGATGCGCTTATCGCCCGTCAGGGCGAAGTGCAGGAATGCATGGACAGCAAAAACATCTGGGATCTGGACGCCCGTCTCGACATGGCCATGGACGCTCTGCGCTGTCCGCCGCCGGATACGCCGGTGTCCGTCATTTCCGGGGGAGAGCGCCGCAGAGTCGCCCTGTGCCGTCTGCTTTTGCAGAATCCGGATATCCTGCTTCTCGACGAGCCCACGAACCATCTGGATGCGGAATCCGTGGCCTGGCTTGAACGCTACCTGCAGGGATTTCCCGGCACGGTCATCGCCGTGACGCACGACCGCTATTTTCTGGACAACGTCGCCGGCTGGATTCTGGAACTTGACCGGGGAAGAGGCATCCCGTGGAAGGGAAACTATTCTTCGTGGCTTGAGCAAAAGAAAAAACGTCTGGCCAATGAGGAAAAGGCCGAAGCCGAGCGCCGGAAGACGCTGCAGCGCGAACTTGAATGGATACGCATGTCTCCAAAAGGACGCCATGCCAAAGGCAAGGCCCGAATCAACGCCTATGAGGCCATGCTTTCCCATGAAAGCGAAAAACGGGCCCCGGACCTTGAAATCTATATTCCGCCGGGACCGCGCCTGGGCAAGCTTGTCATAGAGGCCCAAAATGTGAGTAAAAGCATGGGCGACAGGCTTTTGGTGGAAGACATGAATTTTATCGTGCCGGCCGGGGCCATTGTGGGCATCATCGGGCCCAACGGCGCGGGCAAGACCACGCTGTTCCGGATGCTGACAGGCGAAATACAGCCTGATTCCGGCACATTGCGCGTGGGCGAAACCGTAAAATTCGCGTATGTGGATCAGGGACGCGAATCCCTGACGCCGGGCAAAAGCGTGTATGAGCTGATCAGCGGCGGATATGACACCATAAAGCTGGGCAACCGGGAAATCAACTCCAGAGCCTACTGTTCCCGGTTCAATTTTATGGGAGCGGACCAGCAAAAGAAGGTGGATATCCTTTCCGGCGGGGAGCGCAACCGCCTGCATCTGGCCTGCATGCTGAAATCCGGGGCCAACGTTCTGCTGCTTGACGAACCCACCAATGATATCGATGTGAACACCATGCGCGCCCTTGAGGACGGTCTGGACAATTTCGCGGGCTGCGTTCTGGTCATAAGCCACGACCGCTGGTTTCTGGACCGCGTGGCCACGCATATCATGGCGTTTGAAGGGGATGCCAGAGTTGCCTTTTTTGAAGGCAATTTCACCGAATATGAAGAAGACAGAAAAAAACGTTTGGGGCGGGAGGCGGAGCAGCCGCACCGCATGAAATTCAGAAAACTGACCAGATGAGGTTTCTTGCGGTTTTGGAAATGTATAGGGGCGCGGCGCAAAACCGCGCCTCTGTTTATGGCGGCGCTTTTTTTCGCGCATCCGGGCGGGCCTTTGCGGCATTGTTTGAAAATGAAGCTGTTTGAAAATGGAATTGGTTGGAGAAAAGGCGACCCATCATGACAAGTCTGAAAATCTTCGGGAGGACGTTTTGAGGCGTCTTCGAAATATTGCGTGCGGGGCTCTTCTGGCGGGAACGCTCTTTGCGTTTGGCGTTTCGAATGCGGCGCAGGCCATGGGCGCGCGTCCTTCGGCGGCGACGGCCGGGTTCCGCACGTTGACGGTTCTGGACGAGGCCGGCGGGCAAAGCTACAGCGCGGCGCTTTGGTATCCGGCCCACAAGGCGGAGAGCGAAATCAACGATGCGGACTGGCTCATTCGCTGCGCGCGAAACGGGAAGATGGCGGACGGCGTTTTCCCGCTGGTCCTTGTTTCCCACCACAGCGCGGGCAGCAAGCATTCCCTGCATGATCTCGCCGCCATGCTCGCCCATAACGGCTGCGTCGTCCTGTGCCTTTCCCATTCCGGCGACAACTACAGGGAAGCGGAGCTTGCGTTCACGCCTGAATTGCTGCCGGTCAGGGCGCGCCAGCTGAAGAGACTGCTGGATTTGTTTCTGACGCTTCCCGAGTGGGGCGAGCGCATCGACAGGGCGCGGATTGCCTTTGTGGGCGTCGGAACCGGCGCCGCCACTGTGCTGGCCCTGTCGGGAGCGCCCCTGAGCGCTCAGGGATACGACGCCTATTGCGCCGGCAATGTGAAGGACGACGTCTACTGTTCCCAGTGGGTCCGCTCACGAATGCGGGGGCTGGACGCCGCGTTCGCCGCGCCCCTGCCGGTTTGGAAGCCAGGGGCGCTGCTGCTTGTCGCGCCCGCATACGGCATGCTTTTTGAGCCGGGCGCCGCGGCGGCTCTGTCCTGTCCCGTCATGGTGTTCAGCGCCGGAAAGACCGGCAGCTACGGAGAAAAGGATCAGACAAATTTCATTATGGCCGCGTTGCTGGGGCGCGCGCAGAAAAAAACGCTGCCTGAGTTTGCAGCGGAAGATTTTCTGGCCGAATGCCCGTCCTCATTTGACGAGCCGACCGTCGCATGCGGCAGCGCCGGCTCTGCGGCCCGCGAAATGCGGGAAGAGGCGTTTTTGCATGAGGCGACGGCGTTTTTGACGCGGGCCCTTGGGGTCAACTAGTCGCGCGCGCTTTGGGCGCGCATGTTCGCCGTCGCGCTTTTTTTACGGCGTGGCGGCGGTTAAAAGGCCGCAGGGCCGGGGGGCGCCCTGTCCTGTGCTTTCGGTGGGGTGCCGCCGCATTGCCCAGGCCGTTTCATCCATCTTCCTCTGTGTGGTTTTGTGCCCTTCCGGCCAAAAGGCCATATGCCCCTCCCCGCCTTTTCCCGCGGAGCATCAGATGGGCGCTTCGCGCCTGGACGGGAAGGCCGCGCCCCTTCCACGCGCAACCCCCCTCAGGGGGGTTGCCGCCTTATTGTTGGCCGGCCGCGTTTTTTTCCGCGCGCAACACGATGCGGGTTATTTCCGAAGGCACGCCTATCCGGCAGGAAAAACCGTTCCATAACCCTGTCCCGGGGTGCACATACAGCGTCATGCCGTTTACGTCATACAATCCATCGACGAATCCGTTATTGTAGCGGGCTATGAGCGGCTTTAAAAAAAACAGATGGCCGCCGTGGGTATGCCCGGAAAGCTGGATATCCGCGGCCGCATGATGCGCGGGCGCTTCGCCTGGCCGGTGCGCGAGAAGAATGCGCACGGCGTTTGGGGCGTGGCGCATCGTTTTTTCCAGGTCCGGGCCGCTGCCGCCGAACTGGCGTTCCACTGAATCCGGCATGCCGGCGAGAACCAGCGCTGCCCCGTTTTGCGACAGGACTCTGTGCTCGTTATGCAGCATGTCGATGCCCATGTCTTTGAAAACCGGCAGCCATTGCCGGATATTGGAGTAATATTCATGATTCCCGGTTATGCCGTAAACGCCGTGCCGGGCCTTAAGTTCGCGAAGCGGCTCAAGTTCATGCCGGATTTTTTTCGGGCCCCCGTCGACCAGATCGCCGGTTATGACCACGGCGTCCGGATTCAGGGCGTTCGTCGCGCGCACGACGGCGCTAAGCCAGTCCCGTTTCAGCAGGGGGCCCACGTGAAGATCGGAAAGCTGCGCCAGCGTAAACCCGTCCAGCTCAGCCGGAAGGCGCGGCACGGCAATTTCCACGGTGCGCGCGTTGGGAACCTTCGTCGCCTGCCATACGCCAAAAGCGCCCAGGCCAAGCGCAAGCAGCGCAAGCACGGCGTTTTTGAGGGGCGCGGAAACAGGCAGGCGCAGGTTTGCGCCCATATGTCGGCCCAGCCATAAAAGAACGCTCACGATATCCGCTATGAAGAGCAGCGCAATGAGCAGGAGCATGGCCGCATACAGGGTTTCCATAAGCAGCAGAAGCCATCGCGGCAGATTCGGCGCAAACAGCAGGCCGCCGGCATAGCGGTATATCAGGAATTTTTGGCTGATGAACAGAAAGAGGAGCCCCAGAAGCGCCTTGAGCGCGGCATGGCAGGGAAGCGGAAGAATGAAGCGCGCGATGCCGTAGGCAAGAATGAAAAAGGAAAGGATGGTCAGCGTCATGTTTTTTTCCGATGCTGTGGATTTTTTTGATGGAGACGCCCTTTCGGGCGGCCGGCGTTTTTTTCGGCAAATGGTTCGCGAGACCGTTTCTGTATGGGGCGGCAGCCTGCGCCGTTTTTTCATTTTGCTGGCGAAACGCCGCCTTCGGGCGTTTTTTTGGCAAATGCGGGCAATGCCCGTCAAGCGGTTCGCGTTTTTGAAACGCTTATGAGCTGTTCAGGGAATTGCAGATCATGACGGCATCGGCTTAAGGGGAAAAGCGCAGTCCGGCGGGCGTTTTTTGCGGGGCCTGTCCCGGCGCTGTGCGGGCTTTGCGCCGGAACGTTGCGCCGGAAAAAGCGCCGCTTTCCAGAAGTTCAAACCCCCAACCCCCAGGCTTCCGGCCGCCCCGTTTAAAAGGCCCGGAACCGGCATCCGGGACTTCACGGCATCGGCCCTGCGCCATAAAAAGAAGACGCGGCGAAACGGCCGCTTACGCCGGATGCCGCAATGCGTTTTGCGGCGTGCGAAAAAAAGCGTGGCCGCCGTCCGGCGCAAGCGGACCGGACAGCGTCGCGCGCTGTCTGCGCCCGGCCGCGCCGGCGTTTGCCGCTGTCGCGTTTTGCCGCTATCGCTCCAGACTGTGCGCGTACTGCCGTTCGAGATTCTTCACATTGCGCGCCACCATCAATTCCAGTTCGGACAAAAGATCCGCTATGGCTTCTTTGTCTTTGGCCGCGGCGGCCCGTTCCACGCATGCGGCCATGCGCTGGGTCGATCTGAGCCCGTGCGTCCCGGCTATGGCGCCCAGTTTGCGGCACGCCAGCTCCACGGCTTCAGGCTCGTCGTTTCGTTTTCCCAAAGAGGCTTCATGCAGGGCGGCGGTCAGGCTTTTGACCAGTTCCGGGATAAGGGGAACCAGTTCCCTGTCGACGCCGTCGAAAGACGCGCCGGAATCGGAAGAAGGCTCAGGGAAACCGCCATGCGCGGATTCGCCGGAATGCCGCGTTTCTCCAGGCATAACAGCGCTTTCCGTTGTCCATTCTTCCTTCGCCGGTTCAGAGAAGACCGCGCCGTCATCCAGGCGTTGCGGCGGCGTTTCAGCAAAAACAGGCGGCGCGCCGCGCGTTGCGGGCATGGCCCCGTCCGGCGTCATATAGACATTGCGTCCGATGTTTTCGTATGCCGGTTCCGCCGCAGGCAACGGATGTTCCAGAAATAGCGGCGCGTCTTCTCCGTCTTCATCCGCGCATGCCGCACAGGCGCTTAAGCCCGTGTTGTCCCGGCTTGCGTCCTGCGCATTTGCGAAATCGGGGAAATCAGGAGAATCGGGCGCGTTTTCGGGCATGGAGAGGAACAGGGCCGCATTGTCGCGGGCATCCTGGCCGGGCGCGGTTTTCTGCGCGCCGCCGTTTTCCTGCGGTTCCGCGGAAAGGCTGGAGGCTGTCGAAAAAGCGTCCGTCACAGGCGAAAACGCATCCGGATGCGCGCGGGAACCGTTGGCTGGTTCAGGAGACGGCGCGGCGGCTTCCGGGTCTTCTTCAGATGCGGGCGTCGTTCCAAAAAACAGCGCGGATTTTTCCTCATTCGTGACGATGAGATCCGCGGCCGCGCGGGCGTCGAAGGATGACGGGCCTTTTTCCGCGGCTTCTTTTTCCTTTCTGGCATATGCCGCTTCCAGGGCCTCCAGCTCCAGCGCAAGTTTGATGATAAGCGCGCGCGCCGCTCTGCGCGAGCACGGCTTGAACAGGATATCGGCGCATCCCGCTTCGTACAGGGCTTCCGCCTGCTCAGGGTCATTGACAAGCGCGATGACCGGCGCGGGAATCCGCCCTGCTTCCTCGTCAAGTTCGTGGAAAAAGTCGATGACCGTTTTAATGCCGCGCACGGCGAGCTCAGGCTCGACAACGACCATTGATGCGGGATTGAATTTGTACCGGGCGCGCGCTTCGTCCAGATTCCGGGCCTCGACAATGGAAATGGGCAGCCCTTCAAGAAACGCGCTGAAAACATGCCGGTTAGCCTCAAGCGAATCCGCGACAAGAAGCGTGCGGCGCGTTGTGAGGACCGGCTCGTCTTCAGGCGCAAGCTCTTCCTCATCTTCTAGGAACGCCTGTTCGTTTTCAGGTTCCGCATTCTGATCTTCGCGTTGCGCTTCTTCCTCATTCAGAGATGCCGCGGCCTGGGGCGAAGAGATGTTCCGGCTTCCCGCAAAAGCAGCCGTCCCGGCGCGCCCGCCGTCCTCTCCGGCGCATGAGACGGACGGCGCGGCGGCGTCATCATGCATCATGGCATGATCTTCCTGCGCGTCCGCTGTTGCAGAGTCGTCTTCAGAGGCGGCCCGGACAGGAGCTGGACCGGATGCCCGGCAGGGCAGCTCGATGGACAGCGCCGCGTCTTTTCCGTCTTGCGCGTTAAACAAAAGCCGGCCGCCGCACTGCGTCGCTGTTTCCAGAGCAAGGGCCATGCCTTCGGGGCTTGGCTGGAATCGCGCGCCGTTTTCCATGCCGGACGCCATGATGGTGAAGATGATGCGGTCCGGCGCGCCTTTTTCATCCCCCGGCTCCGCGAGCAGGCGGACAGTCCCGTTTTTCGCCTGGCAAACGCCGTCATGCAGGAGCTGGCACAGGGTTTTTTGCAGCAGCGAAGCGTCGCCTTCCACTTCCTGCGGCAGCCGCGGCGACAGGCCGCAGGACAGAGCGGCGTTTTGTTTTTCTGCGGAAGCGTCAAGCGCGCGGCACGCGTCATGCAAGAGTTCATGCAGGTTGAAACGCGCCGCCAAGGGGCCTTGAGCGGTCAGGACCGCGGCGTCCTTTTCTGCAAAATCTGCGTCGCGGCCTTGTTCGTCCGCGTCAGGGAGCTGTCCGGCTGCGGCCGGGTCCGGCCCGTCTGATGCGCCGGCGGGCGCGGCATGGCGCGTGAGGGGTTCCGACTCCTGCGCAGGCGAAAGAAGCGCCGGGGATGGCCCGCCGCAGGCCGGGAGCGGCCTTTCATCGCGGTTTGATTCTTCAACCGGGGTCTCAAAGAGGTTTTGTCCAAAAATGATATGGGCGTCTTCCGCATAGAGGGCTTCTTTATGAACGCCTTCGTCATGGATGGCTTCTGCAGAGGCGTCTTCTTCCGCAAAAGACCGCGCCGGCGTTTTGGCCGCATCCTGTTCGCGCAAAGCGCCGTCATGCAAAGCGCCGTTTTCATGGAAAATCCCTTCTTCCCGGACGCTCAGGGGCGGTTCAGCAGCCATATGGGCGGCCGCCGCGCAATCCTGAGCGGCAAGCGAAACAGCGGCGTTTTCTCCAGCCGTCGTGCAGGCGGCGTCTTTCGGCGCGTCGGATGCCAGTGCGTCAGGGCTCAATGCGCCGGGGCTCGATGCATTGGCGAGCGGCGCGTCAGGGACAACGCCGCATTCAGCGTCGGGGCTTTCCGGTTCCGGATGCCCGGCGTCAAGAGGCGCGGGCTCCGCGTGCGGCTGTTCTTCGCATTGGACGGGCGCGCCGTCTGGCATGCGGTCATGCGGCGTTTTTGCCGTGTGCGGTTCATCCGCAAGGGACGCCGCCGCATCTTTCGCTGCATCTGGGCGCGCAAACGCGCCGGACCCATCCGTTTCGCAAGAGGACGGTTGCGCCTGATGTTCGCCGTTTTCAACGGCCGTTGCAGGCGGCGCGGCTGTTTCCAGCTTCCATTCCGCGGCAAGAAGGAGGCATTCTTCCGTTTCCTCCGTTTCCGGCAGCCCATCGCCGCGCCCTGATTCTTCTGAGGGCGGCGCGTCCGTGGAAAGCGCGGCATGCGCGGGCTCTTCTTTGCCCGGCGCAGAGGCGGCCGCTTCATGTGCGGCGTCCGCGTCCGGATTGCGCTCCGCATCCGGCAAAGGCGTCGCTTCCACATGCAGTTCAAAAGAATAGCGGCCTCTCGCCGGTTTTTCCGGAAGAGCAAGAGGTTCTTCCGGCAAGGAGAGGGCGGACGCGCCGCGTTCGCCGCTCCATGCCGCCTGCGCGTTTTGCTTTGAGCATTCGGGCAGCGGCTCGCGCATGACGACAAGCTCCGTATCCGCATCTTCCATAAAAAGAAGGCCGTCCGGCTCATCCGTTTTTTCGTCCGTTCGCCGCGCCGCGTCATCCGCATGGCCGAAATCGATTGGAGAAGAAACAGGGGCCGCGCCGGGCCGCGCCGTTTCGGTTTCCAGGAGAAACTCTTCAGAGACGAACTTTTCGGAGATAAATTCTTCGGAAGGGAGCGCTTCAGACAGAACCGGCGCCGCGCCGGCATTTTCCGCCTGCGCGCATTTGTTTTGTCCGGCGGCGTCCGCCTGCGCATCCAGAGGCGGAAGGGGTTCCGTCGTAACATGAAGTTCCAGATTGAAATCAGCCGGATCCTCTTCCGGGAAGATGATAAGTTTTTCCTCTTTTCGGGCGTTTTTTGGCGCGTCTTCATGCCGCAGGCACGGATAGTCTTCCGGGAAGGGGAGAGAGTCTGATTCCAGGCGAAGGGTTTTTGCCGGAACGGAAACGGGGCGGACTTCGGAAACAAGAGAGGATTCCCCGGTTTCCGCCGCGTCTGGAAGAAGGATATCCGATTCCTTGTTCCGGGCGCTGTTTTTCCGTTTCGCCCTGTTCAGCCCGGGAATGGCCATGATGCAGCAGGCAAGAAACGCCGCCCAGTACGGAGCGTTTATTGCAAGGGCGTCAGGGGCGGGGGCTCCCGCGGCGTTAAGGGCCATGCCCGCTCCCGCGCACAGGATGACGGCCGCGATGCCGTAGCGCGTTGCGGCATACGCCGAGCGCGGCAGGCATAAAAGCGCGGGAACGACGCCTGCTATGGCCAGAATGGGCCACAGCGCGAAATAGCGCGCGAACCACGACTGGCCGGGAATGAAAGGATAAATGGTCAATACTGCGGCCGCGATGCAGAAAACGCGCAAAATTGCGTCCGCGCCCGGATGGTTCCGCGCGGTCTGCATCATGTGCCTTCCGGCATGGAAGAAGAACAGGAGAGCAAGCCCGGCGGCAAGAGTTCTGATTGCGCCGCTCAGGGGCATAAGCCCCGTGGGGGCTATGGGGATGGGCATGCGCAAGGCCACAAGGCTAAGAGCCGTCATGACGCCTGTCCACACCCGCCATTGGCCGCCTTTGCCAAAGGCGCGCAAAAACGCGACAATGGCCGCGGCCGCCAAAGCGACGGTCAAAACCATCTGCATTATCCCGCTTTGCTGCGCCGCAAGCGATGCGGACGAGGCGGAAGCCGGGCCGGCGTTTGAAAGAGTGGGCGCGAACCACAGTCCGGGGGCTCCGGGCAGCCTGACGTACATGGCCGCCTCAGGGCTTGAGGGACTTCTGAATATAAAAATGGAGCCGTCCATGGCTTTATGCGTGGCCCATGAACCCTGGACGCCGTCCGTTCCGCCCTGCAGTTTTTCATACAATACGGCGCCGGCCGGGGTTTCGGAGCCCAGGTCAAGGCGCAGATGCCTGCCCCATGCGCTTTGGTCGGGCGAGGCGATGGTGAAGCGCAGCCATGTGGTTCCCCGTAATTTGGCCGTCCGTTCCAGGGTGAACGGCTGAAAGACGGTTTGCCGGCTGGGGACGGAAAAGGAATGGATGGTCAGCTCTCCAGCCGGGTCGGAAACATATTCAAGATAGGGCAGAAGCGACAGGCCGTTTTGCATGGCGCTGCCGTCGATGAACGGCGCCGTGTTGCCGGCGCCGGGCGCGCAAAGACAGAGGCATATCGCCAGCAAGATGCATGAGGCGACCCGGACGGGAAAGAAAAACGCAAAATGTGGCCGACGGTGATTGTGCTGCATGTGCAATCCAACATGATGATAGCGGATACAATGGACGGTATCCCAAATTGATACGGACTATCCGGAAAAAACAGGGAGCACGGCGCGGATTTCGCTATGCTCCTTTTTGATGATAGCAAAAAATTCTTGTAACGGGAAGCTGCAAGATGTTCAATAATAAAAAAGAGCGTAAAAATGCGCAATGTTTTTTGATGGTTAGAGTGTGGGAGCGCGCAAATCCGGCGCAACCGTGGAAAAAAATGTGGGACAACGCTTGACAAAATGCGCCGCAAGGTTCTAAAAGTGCGTTCCGCGCTGGGGGCTGGTTGTTTTTTCAGTGTGGAAGAAGCGCGGGTTGAAAAAAAAGGGTTGACGAAAGGGTGCGATTTTGAGTAGAAGCACTGACCGCGTGAAACGCGGGTTTCGGAAAAGCTCTTTTTTGAGAAGCGCGAAAAAAAATAGCGAAAGATGAAAAAAAGAGTT
>CALUUT010000046.1 GCA_944324045.1 uncultured Desulfovibrionaceae bacterium
CCCCGGATAAAACGCAAATCTCCCAAAACAGCGGCCCCGGCACCCCCTTCCGCCTGCTTGCGACTTTCCTCTCCATCCCGCACTGCTACCTTATCGCGACACTCTTGAAAAGTCTTTTGCGGGAAAACGCGCGCGGTAAAAATGAATGCTGCTGACGCGCCCGGCCACGCACGCTGTTTCCCGCATTGTCGAAACGGTCTGAAGTGCGGACAAAAACTCAGCCCATATCATGGACTGCGGTTATTGACGGGAATAACGCTCTTCATGTATCATCTTTCGTGTATATTCTAAAATCGTATGTAGCTGAAAAATGAGAACAATGCGCCTTCAATCGACGGCGCCTGTGAAAGAGGCACGCCGGACAACACAGACCTTATAACCGAAGGAGCGAGCCATGACGCGTAAACTCAGCCATATCGGCATTCCTACCGACAAAATTCCCGAACAGTCCATCTATATGGAAGGGCCCAAAATGCACCTGACCAACTACGGATACAGCCCTAACAATATTGAATGGATTTATTTTGAAAAAGACAGTCCGATGCCGGATATTCTGAAAAACAATATCCACATTGCCTATGAAGTGCCGAACCTTGAAGAAGCCCTGGAAGGCAAGGAAGTCATCATTCCGCCCTTTGAGCCCTTTGACGGCGTGAAAGCGGCCTTTATTGTGGAAGAGGGTTTGGGCATTGAACTCATGGAGTATCTTATTTAAAACGATTATACGCAATGCGTGCGGCCGGAAAAAGGTTCCGGCCGCATTTACGCCTTAAAAAATATGCATGCCGCGCGTACACCAGAAATTTTGGGCAATATCTTTGAACTTCCAAGCCAGCCGTGGCCTGAGGAAATCACTGAGACCGCGGCCGGCGGGACAGGCGTCCGCATCGAACGAATTCTGTCCTGCGGCCAGATAACCCCGCCAGGTCAATGGTATGACCAGGAAGCGGACGAATGGGTGCTGCTTGTACAGGGCTCCGCCACGCTGCGGTTTGAAACCGGTCCGCCAGTCAAACTGAACAGCGGCGACCACATGCTCATCCCGCGCAAATGCAGGCATCGCGTGGAAAGCACGTCCGCACCCTGCATCTGGATTGCCGTACATGCCCGGCTTGAATCTGACGGCGCATAATAAAAATGGGACGCTTTCCCGTGCGGCGCAAAACGCCGACGCCTGCGCCTTTCCGTTGCAATGTAGAAATTTCGCCATAGCGGCGCCGGGTTTGGCATATTGCTATCGCGGGATATCGGGACGCTCTATCTCATATAGTACAGGCCAGAGCTTTCCGGTAATCAAAAGCGTATCTGTTTCCCTGCGCCAGGCAATGCCGTTTAAGCATGCGCCGGTTTCCCGCGCCCGTCTTTTTCCGTCTTCGCCGGCATAGATTGATGGAACAAGGCCGGAGCAATCAATCCACAACGCCACATCGCCGCTTTGCGGGTCTATGACCGCTATTTTGTCTGATTTCCAAATGTTGGCATAGAGCCAGCCGTCAACCCATTCCAGCTCATTTAAAAGCGGCACGGGCACGCCGTTGTCACGCGCCACTATCCGGCCGACAGGAAAAAAATTTGTTGCATCATGGCGCGTCAAAACCGCGCTGCCGTCGCTGCGCCATAAAACCGTTCCATCTGTGGTCAGCCCCCAGCCCTCTCCGTTATATGAAAGTGTTTTTTTCAGCGACAGTGTCGTTTTATCCAGAACAAAGGCCCTCTCCTCCTTCCAGGTCAACAAAAAAATATTGCCGCCAATCATGGCGCACCCTTCCCCAAAATATTCCGGCGCAAGATGCTCCGCGTCCAGAAAACGCCCCTGAGGAAATTCCCGTCTGACAATGCGCGATCGGCCGTACAATCCCTCGCTCTCATAAAGAATGCCGCCATCAAGAAAGAGCCCCTGAGTAAACGCTTTCGCATCATGAGGCATAACGCGAATTGGATGCGCCCTGACCACAATGCTTTTCTGCGCGGCGGCGGTCTCAGATGGAACGAAAAGCAGAACATAAAACAAAAAAAGAGCATATATGACGACGCTGACGCGCCGCTCTTTTTTTAAAAGAAACAGTCGCGCTTGCTCAGGCATGCGCCAGACGCACATTATGACATGTTCAGTCTGTCCGCTCATATCAGGATAAAATGCGATGAAGGACGCGTCTACTTTCAGATCAAATCAAAACCAGTTCACATTACCCGCGCCTGGCCGCGAATCCGCTATTCAGGGCAAGGCCAGTTTTCTGAACGCAGTCCACTTTTTCTCTTTTTTGTGGAAAAACAGCGCTGCCTGTTCAAAAAGCCTGATGCCTGTCGGCCCTCCAGGCCCCGCCTAAAACTCCCAGCCAAGTTGCAGCCCCACATTGACGGCGGTGTAGTGTTCACGGAAGAACTCTCCGCCAAGCTCCACCTTGGCAAAGAAAGAAGAGGGGTGGGTGAGTCTGAGAGAGCCCTGGACAAGAAGGGAGTCCCTACCCGCCAGATCCGTCGCCGATTCAAAGCCATATTCTCCATAGCCCCGAAAGGCCGCGCCTGTGCGAAAGGCGGCATCCAGAAGCTCATGCCGCCAGGCTGCCAGCATATCCACGCCAAAGACGGCTCCGCCCTCAAGCAAGGTGTTCCAGCCCGCATGAGCGCCCAGTGAGAGGAGCAGGGATTCATAGACGGCGTCGTCCACAGCCAGACGGCTGGCGCGGCCATTCTTCTCGTCAATGTCCGGACGCCGTAAAAAGCTGTACTCCAGGAAAGCCAACGGTCCTGCTGTAATGAGGCTCTTCTCAGTCTGTTGCAAAAACCAGTCCTTGCCTCCGCCTGCAAGCGCACTGCCTGCAAAAGCTGTCCAGAGGCTCTCATTGTGACGGGTATAGCCGTTGAAGGAGACGGCGCGGTCCATCTCGCCGCTCTCAAGCCCTATGCGTCCCTGGGCTGCAAGCCAGAAACCGTCCCAGGCGTCTGGAGCAAGCAAGCCCTGCACGCCCACGAAGGCAGCCTTGGTGTCAATATCGGCATCATGATTGTCCTTCATACGGGTTCGTCTGACAGCCATGGCCACATGGGCGCCCAGAGAGAAGCCGCCCTCAAAGCGCCTGTCCAGGCCGGCCAGAAGCCCTATGCCTGTGCTTGACCAGGAAGACGCGCCGCCATAGGAATCCTGCCAGGAGCCGGCGCCATAGGGAGTAGCCCAGAACTGCCAGTTTTCCACTTCAGGCAGTCTGTCCCTGTCGGCAGCAAGCTTTCCAAAGCGCCTGATGCTCTCATTGCTTAACATGCACTGCAAAATCAGGATATTGAACTCGCTCTGCTGGGCGAGGGATGCTCTGGCCGAGGCGTCATAGGCCTCAGGACCAAGCGTGTCCAGGGCTGATCCCGCCTCATGACCGTCCGAATCGGACCAGTCCAGGGCTGCGAGCAGGTTCCGCATGTCGCCCTGCGCTTGCCTGCCGATGCCTGGCAGAGCGCGTCCAAGACGTGCAGCCCCGGCATTGCCGGCATAGCGGCTGTAGGCATCCTGTGCACGGCTGACCATAATGCTGGGCGCAGAGGGATTCGCATCCAGCAGGGAAAAAGTCAGTGTGGGGGATGCGTTGGCCGCCAAAACGACACTGTCAAAGGAACCTGTGCGCCCCCCAGTGACTGTCACCGGTTCATAAGGACGGATTATCTGATCGCTGGCATAGAAGTCCGGCATGGCCCGCATGGCCCAAGCGCCGGAAAGGCTTGCGTTTTGAGCCTGTACAGCCGTCACGGAACCATCCGCAACAAAACCTGTTTCCAGAGTGGAGCCCGGCGCGTTGACAAATTCTTCTGCAGTGGCCGCATACCCTGTCTCGTCCACGCTGTACAGGGCCAGGGTGCCGCTGTTGTCAAGACTGGCCACATTTACAGTACCAAGCACATCCAGACGGCCGGCCCTGTGAGTCATTCTGATGCCGCGCTCTCCTTCGATGCCGCCATACAGGGTCAGCGCAAAGCCGGCATCGTCCTGGAGCGTTCCATCAGCAGCAAGTTTCTGGCCAAAGGTCAGGTAGGTATACAGAGCGTCGCGGCTCACTCCATTCTCGACGGCCTGTATGCGAGGATCGGCAGGATCCCATTTCGATATAATGTCTCCGTATATTCCGGCGCCGGACAGAATATTAATCTGCTCTACCAGAGCGTTCTCAGCAATATAGATGGCGGCTTTATTGCCCGCCAGCAGACCTGTCACAGTAAAGCTGTTGATCAATGGACCTTTAAGCGCCGATGGAAGCGCAGCCTTCTCCACAAAATCGTCATATTCCGCCGACCCCCCTGTTGTCCGCATCCAGGAACCGCGATACTCCACAAAATTACCCATTTCATTGTCGCCAAAATCAAAACGTGCGGCTATGCCGCCTTCGCCCAGGGCTGTGGCTTCACCGTACAGATTGACCGTATGGTTGCTGCCATAGGAAACCAGCAGGGCCGTACCGCCCAGACCATCTGCATGGATGCGTGTTTTTTCAGCCACATTCAGAGTGTTGCCCTTGCCGTCCACACGGACCCCCAGGGCATAGACGCCTTCGGTGAGAATATCCGCCGCCTGGGTGACAATATTGTCGCTGCCATAGATGTGCAGGCCAATGCCCCAGGGTGTGGCGCTCGGCTGTCCGACAATCCACCCACCGTCTCCCCTGGCATAGTAGGGATTGGCATTTGTGAACATGATCCGCTGTTGTAGATGGAATAGCCATACCATGCCCGGCGATCCAGAGTGAACCCGAGATCCTGCATGACCGCAAGTTCAGCCTCCATGAGCGTGTTCCAGTTGCGGTAAAACTGATGGCTCATAAGTGAGTTCTGCAGCTCAATATGACTGAACTCAACTTGATGGACTTCCCATCCGTTCACCGGCAGTCCTGGAACAGTCCCGGCATAGTTGCCGTAAATATAAACATCAGGATCTTCTGGGAACGACAGTCGAGCCCCCCGCAATACCTCCTGCACATGCGCGCCTGTGAAATACACGCCGCTATAACTTTGCTGGCCTGCAGTCACAAAGAACTCGTCGCCTCCTGTATAAGCCGCTTCAGGAACCACCTGCATGCCGGGCCGGGCTGGCCGGTCATAGATGTCTCTCAGCCCCTGTTCCCAAAGGCTGAAATTCTCACCAAAGAAAGCGCCATTTACATAAGCCGCCAACCCCAGAGCATGCATCATCTCATGCAGCAGTGTTGAAGCCAGATCCGACTTATTGCCGTTCTGCGGCAGGGTGGCCATGGGGCCGTCATACCATTGGCCATTGAAAAACGCGGCATGATCAATGGTTATCAGGCCCAGCATATCCTGCCATCCCGTTCCGGACTCTCCGAACCAGTTGTCAGCCAGGGCTCCGGCAAGCCAGGTTTTCCCCGCAACAGATTCATGTTGCAAAATCGGACTGTAGGCAGAGGCGTTGTCGTCGTATACATCCTCTGTCACAACAAGAATGCGCAGGGGCGCCGAATTTTGAGCGCCGTCCTGCAGCAGCCTGCTCCAGTACTCAAGGCCCAGGGCCATAGAGCCGCATTCTGCGGCATTCAGTGTGAAGCCTGACTGCACACCGTTGCCTTCATCATCCATATACACTTCCCCCTTATCCAAAACGTCCAGCCAGAACAGACTGCCATCCGATGGAACAAAGATGTTTTGACGGGCATAAACGGACGGCGCGCTCAAGAAAAACAGGGCGCAGAAAAAAAGCGGAAGCGCTGCAAGGTGGGAAAGCCGTTTCATAATGCGCTCACAAGGCTCTTATAATCAGAAGGATTCCGCGTGACTCGCGGCATATCTGCAGCACAAACCCCGGAACAAGAAATTTGGACAGATCCCTGTTCCGGGACAGGTCATGCAATAACAGACAAGGGGAGTAAAAACTATTGGCAAAAAGCCGCCTTAAACCAAAAAAATCCGTAATGAAATAAAACACTTCCAGAGACAACTTTCCACAGGAAAGCGCTGCTTGACCTGGTTGCAGGACGTCGGCGCATCGCTCAGCCAGCGACGCGTGCAACCCCTTCAGACGGTTGCCGAAAAAAACAGGGGAGGCTGGCGCCTCCCCTGAAACCATGTTCGCGTTTACCAGTTCAAAGTGCTTTTAAATGCGTCCGCAAGATCATGCACATCCTCGCGCAAGACGACCTCGCCGCCGGAAAGGAATGACAACACAGGGTTTTTAATGACTTGCCCGATGCACCCTATGCTCTCTTTGTCAAACAACGCCTCGAAACGCGCCGCATGTTCCGCGGGAACCGTAACCAGCAACCGGCTCGCGCTTTCGCTGTATAAAAGCTCGGTTAAAGACATATCTTCCACTGTGGGCACAAGCGCCAGATCAACAGCCGCGCCAAGCCGTCCGGCAATGGCCATTTCCGCAAGCGCCACGCCAAGGCCGCCGTCCGACAGGTCATGGCATGCGCTCACAAGCCCTTCGCGGATAGCCTGATGCAAAGCGCGATACCGTATGCCGGCGCTTTGCATGTCAACAACAGGCACGGACAACGTCAACGCTCCCGTAAAGCCCAGCTCATCTGCGACCTCGCTGCCGCCCAGCTCCCGCGCCGTGCGCCCCAGCACATAAATCTGGTCCCCCGCACGTTTGAAATCCGCGGTCTGCGCCCTGGTCACGTCCGGAATCCAGCCCAATATGGAAAAAAGCACTGTAGGCGGAATGGATATTTTTCGCCCGCCGCCCGTATAGTCGTTTTTCATGGAGTCTTTGCCCGACACGCAGGGCAACCCATACGCCAGACAAATATCATACAGGGCCTTGTTTGCGCGCACAAGCTGCGCGAGCTTATGCTCTCCATCCGGCGTTCTTTCCGACTGCACCGGGTCGCACCAGCAAAAATTGTCCACGCCCGCAAGGCGCTCCGGATCCGCACCTACGGCGATCGCATTGCGCACAGCCTCGTCAACGGCATTGACCATCATCCAGTATGTGTCGTAATCGCTGAACTTGGGGCAGATTCCGTGCGACAGGACAATGCCGGAATCGCAATCCAGAAGCGGCCGCATGACGCCCGCATCCGAAGGACCATCGCAATGCGCTCCCACCATGGGCTTGATCACGCTGCCGCCTTTGACCTCATGATCATACTGGCGCACGGCATATTCTTTACTGCAAATATTGAGCCGGGCCAGCATGGCCTTAAGCAAAGGCCCTTGCCCGGACAAGGGCACATTAAGCCCGCTGCCGTCAAGCTTGCCGTTCAGCCGCGCCGCGCCCGGCTGCGGCTTTTCAGGCTTCCAGGGTGCCGGACGTTCGCCGGCTTTTTTCCATACCGCGCGAAGCCGCATTTTGGGCACGCCCTCATGCAAAAATTTCATATCCAAAAACGCGACATTCTTCCGGCCGTATGTCACATGCAAAAAGCCGCTGTCCGTAAATACGCCAAGCGCCGTGGCCTCCACATCCATTTCTGCGGCTAAAGACAGCAATTCCGTTAATTTTTCCTGCGGAACGGCAAGCGTCATGCGCTCCTGGGCCTCTGACAGAAGAATCTCCCAAGGTTTCAGGCCATCGTACTTCAGGGGAGCATTCGCAAGATCCAAAAGACAGCCGCCGGTATCCTGCGCCATCTCGCCGACAGAAGAAGACAGGCCGCCCGCTCCATTGTCCGTAATCGCGTTATAAAGCCCAAGATCACGCGCACGCCGTATGAAATCATAGGCTTTGCGCTGGGTTATGGGATCTCCGATTTGAACGGCCGTGGCCGGCGATTCCTCATGCAGCTCTTCAGAAGAGAACGTGGCCCCGTGTATGCCGTCCTTGCCGATTCGACCGCCGACCATGACCACGGCGTCTCCGGCCATGGCCTTTTTCGTATAACCGGGACGCCCCGCCACGTTGCGGGGAATGCGTCCCACAGTTCCGCAGAACACGAGCGGCTTGCCCAAAAAACGTTCCTCAAACAAAATGGAGCCATTGATGGTGGGAACCCCGGACTTGTTGCCGCCATGCTCCACGCCTTCGCGCACGCCTTCCAGAACGCGCCGCGGATGCAAAAGTCTGGGCGGCAATTCTCCGTCAAAAAACGGCGACGCGAAACAAAACACGTCTGTGTTGCAAACAAGATCCGCGCCCATGCCCGTGCCCATGGGGTCGCGGTTCACGCCCACAATCCCGGTCAAAGCGCCGCCATACGGATCAAGAGCCGACGGACTGTTATGGGTTTCAACCTTGATGCACACGTCATGGGACTCATTGAAGGCCACAACGCCCGCGTTGTCCGTGAACACGGAACGGCAGAAATCTTTATCTCCGAGCCGGGCGCGCACATCCCTGGTCGCTTTCTGGATGTAGGACTTATACAACCCCGGAATAACTTCCTCTGTCCCCTTTTCTTCATCAACATAGGTTATTTCAGCAGCAAAAATTTTATGCTTGCAGTGTTCCGACCAGGTCTGGGCCAGCACTTCGATTTCCGCATCCGTGGGTTCAGATCCCATGCCCTTTGCCGCGCGCATCGTTATGGTTTCGGGGGCGGCAAAATAATCCCGAATCGCGTGCATCTCCTCAAGCGACAGAGCCAGCGTATTTTCCCGGCTCAAAGCCGTCAGCTCCTCATCGCTCATGCGCGAAAGGGAAATGACGGCGACCTCGTCCGAAGCCGTCCCGGAAACGCGCGCCGCATACGGGACAAAGCCTGGATCATGCAGCCACTGGGTTTTACTTTTAACGCGCATTCGCTGAATAAGCTCGTTGCACAAAAGATCACGGCCGATACGCGTCACAGCGTCAAGCAAAAGCGGATTCGCCGGGTCGCAGGCAATACGGTATTGCACGGCTGTATATACGGAAAACTCCTGACGCTCCTCGCGGCTTAACCCCCAAACAAGCGCGGCTGTGTCGCGTGCCGTGCGGCCCTCATTATCCGTGACGCCAGGACGGTATCCCACTTCCAAAATCCAGTCGGGCAACGCCGGGCCGCCTACAACCGGGGAAGGCGCAAAATCCAAAGGCAATGGTTCGTCAAGGCTCGCGGTCTGCATAATGGGATCATGAAGCGCCCCGCCGGACACAAGGGAACTGAGCCGCTCTGCGGTCAAAAGTTCTGCGGGGCCCTCAAGCGTGAACACTTTGATTTGCTGCACCCAGGCCACGGGTATTCCCAGATTCTGCCGGATAGTCTTGACCTTCTTCTTGCCCACCGTGTCCGGGATGCCGGGATTCATCCCCACTTCAATGCGGCACAGCGCCCGGTCCGGCCGGGACAAATTATTTTCCGGACAACTCGACATTAAGCACGCTCCTCTTCGACTCCGTTGGCGCGCCGCGATATGCGGCATTTTGCAACATGCATCTTTTGCTCCGCGGCCCATACTCCGCGGGCATACAAATTTTTTCAGGCCGGGTTCAAAAACACGCCTTCCATTGTTTGAGCGGCGTTTGGCCCAGCGCGGCCGCTTCGCCGTCCAACGCAGTGTACCTTTTCATGAAGCGCAATGCCAGCAAAAGATATAATGCCCCCGGAGCGTGCAAAGAAAGAGTTCATCACATATTACGCCGCCGGATGAAGTGAGCCGCATCGCACAGGGCGTTTTTGGCGGCGGATTGCGGATATGCCTCAATGCTTTGCAACGCTTTATCAAGATACGTCACAGCGATATTTCTTACCTGCGCATCAATGCCAAGCTCACAAATACGCGTAGTCAGAAATGCGATATCCTCTTCCGTCAGCTTCCGATTTTTGAATTTGTCGCGCAATTTCAAACGCTCTGGCTCGCCAATGGTTTGAAGATAAAGGAACAAAGGCAACGTGCATTTGTATTCGCGCAAATCGCCGCCCACAGGTTTCCCCGTGTCTTTTGACGCGGAAAAATCCAAAGCGTCGTCCACCATTTGAAAAGCGACGCCAAGCGCCGCGCCGTATTCGGCCGCCGCCGCCGCCTGCGTGTCCGCAGCGCCGGCGAACATTGCGCCCATAAGGCAGGACGCGCGAATCATCCAGGCCGTCTTGCCTTCAATAATAGCAAGATATTCTTCAAAACTCTGTTCGGTGTTGCCCGTGTTTTCAATTTCAAGCATCTGGCCATACGCTGTACGCATGGTCGCTTCGGCAAGACATTGCGAAAGCCGCACATCCGCATAGCGGGCCACCACCATGTTCGCCAGCGCAAGCAAAGCATCCCCGGCCAATACCGTTCCCGTCACGCCAAAAATTCTGTGCGCCGTGGGGCGTCCTCTGCGCAATCCCGCATGATCCATAATATCGTCATGCAAAAGTGTCGCAGAATGAAGAAGCTCAAGCGCGCAGGCCAAGGGCACGACCTCAGGGCCGACGCATCCCAGAGCCTCGGCAAAAAGCATCACCAATGCCGGCCTGAGGCGTTTTCCGCCGGATTCAAGCACGTGGCGGGCCACCGGGCGAATGCTCTCCGGCAACCCGCTTGTCTCAATAGATAATCCTCTCGCAATAAGCGGCTGCTTCTGCAACAGATAGTTTGTAAAGTCGCACATTCTGCATACGTACCTGAACTGTGCCCTGCTGACAAGCGATTGTCTTTCACACGATACACTTGATCAAAGCGCACTCATGCAGGAAGCACGTCTCCCGCAAACCGCAATGCAAATATTTTTGATCAAAGTCGGCCGGTCACACAATATTTCTGTTTTCTATTGCCGCACTGAAATGCAGGCGTGTAAAAATCATAAATCAGTACACGGCAATATATCCCCGGCATACAAGTCCAACCCGGAAAAGTTGTTCCTGCGCCGAATATGTCCCTTGCATTCTTAAAAAAATCCTGCGCGCTACAAGCGCCAATAGGTCAACCCGGCCTCCCGCACGGCTTCCGGTTTCCAGATGCCTTTCACATCCATGACCACAGACGCCTCGGGGTTTTTAAACCACTGCCGGACAACGCACATATCAAAAGATGCGTATTCTTTATGCGCCACAGCCACAACCAGTGCATCAAGCTCACGCATATCTTCAAGCCTGGCAAGCGTTATGCCGTATTCACGCTTGGCCTCTTTCGAATCGGCTATGGGATCATGCACAAGCACCGACGCCCCATATTCCTCAAGTTCTCTTAATATATCGACCACCCGCGTATTGCGTAGATCCGGCACGTTTTCCTTAAAGGTCAAACCAAGAATGCCGACTCGCGCGCCCGCAGGCTTGCGGGAAAGCCTGCATAAAGACTTGATGGTCATCTCGGCCACGAATTTGCCCATCCCGTCATTAATACGGCGTCCGGCCAAAATAACCTGAGGATGATATCCAAGGCCCTGCGCCTTGTAAGTAAGATAATATGGGTCCACGCCAATGCAATGACCACCCACAAGACCGGGTTGAAACGCCAGGAAATTCCACTTTGTTTCGGCAGCCTCCAACACATCCCTGGTGTCAATGCCTGCGCGATGGAAAATGATCGCAAGCTCGTTCATAAGCGCAATGTTAAGGTCGCGCTGCGTATTTTCAATGACTTTTGCGGCCTCGGCCACCTTAATGGACGGAGCGTGATGCACCCCGGCCTCAATTATGGTTCCATAAAGCCAGCATAAAAGCCTGCTTGTGGGATCGTCGCTTCCCGCAACGACCTTGACCACACGGTCAAGAGTGTGCACCTTGTCACCCGGATTGATGCGTTCAGGCGAATATCCGACAGTAAAATCCTTGCCGTACTCAAGTCCGGACTCCCGCGCAAGAATGGGCACGCACTCCTCTTCCGTAACGCCCGGATACACCGTTGATTCATAAACAACGACAGACCCCTTGCGCAAATTCCGTCCCACAGTGCGCGACGCGCCGCGTACAGGACCCAGATCTGGATTATTATAGGAATCGATGGGCGTCGGCACAGCTACAATAACCACGCCTGCGTTGGAAAGCATTTTCGGGTCCGATGTATAATTGATATGCGCCAAGGCCAGAGCATCCTTTTCCACTTCTCCGGTATGGTCTTCTCCGCTGCTTAAAGCCTTGACCCTCTCTTCATTGATATCAAAACCAATAACGTCAAAATGCCGGGCCAGGGCTACGGCAAGCGGCAGCCCGACATATCCAAGTCCGACCACAGCCACCGCACGCTGACGGTTTGCCAATTCTTCAAAAGTTACCATGTCTTCTCCCATCTTATGCAAAAGTATAGCCAAAAAGTCCGGCAACGCCAGTCCCTGCGCTATTCCTGCGGCCGCCTCGCATCTTCGGCTTTATATTCTCTGCCGCACCTCTTATGCGCTTTTGTCTGCGATGTGCAAATAAACGATTCCACCGGTCAGCGCCTCATGGCGCACTTTGAAAAATCCCGCTTTTGCAAGTTCCTGGTCCAAAACCGCCGGCAATGGAAAATTTTTTATGGTTTGCGCAAGATATTCATATGCCGCGCCCTCGGCGCTTACAAGCTTTCCAATGCGCGGCAGAATATGCGACAAATACAGATTATACAACCCAAAGCACACAGGCCTTTGGGCAGAGCCGAACTCAAGCACGCACAGTCTTCCCCCTGGCCTCAAAACCCGCAGCGCCTCAGCAAATACTTCTGAACGCGGGTTCATATTACGAATGCCGAAAGCCACCGCGATTCTGTCCACAGATTCGCTTTTAAGCGGCAAAGTCAATGCATCGGCCTGGACAGGCAAAAAAAACGGCGTTCGCCTGGAAAGGCCACAGGCCGCCGCGGCCTTAGCCACGCCGCGCAGCAACATGGGCCGGCATACGTCCAAAGAAACAATGGCGGCAAAAGGATACTTTTTACGCAAAGCCAGGGACACATCCATGGTTCCAGCAGCCAGATCAAGAATCTTTCGGGCGGAACCGGCCGCAAGAGAACGCACCAGCCGAGCGCGCCATAAAATGTCCATTCCGGCTGAAAGCCCATGATTCAAAACATCATAGCGCCCCGCAATGCGGGCGAACATGTCCGCCATACGGCCAGCGTTAGAACGGCCTTCCTTAGGCTCTAGCATTTGTCGCATTGCCCGCTGTCGCCTTTGCGCTCAGGCTCCTGAAAAGCATTCAGGGTAGTAAACACGGCTTTATATACGTCGTTGAATGTGCGAGCAAAATTCAAAGGAGAGACAGCGCCTGTTTCCACAAATTTAACCATTATTTCCTTGGTGACCTGCACAGCATCCTTATTGTCCTTGCCCATATGCATGCTCCCGCGTCAAAAAAAAACCGCCCCTGGGGAATGGCCTGACCAACAGAGGTTTAGCCGAGGACGGATAAAAAAGGAAAAACCATGATAGCCCTCCCTTTTTTATTTTAAAACATGACAACAAAAAAGTTTCTACCCCGGCGCTTGAAAACCGACATCGTTTTTTACATCATATGCCGCCGGCCTCTATGCAAAAAACTGTCGCGCTGACCGAACGCCATCTACAATTCTTCCGCCAATGCCGCAATTTCTTCACGAATCACGGCTGCAGCGGCCTTAGCCGCGACCTGTTCCACGGTCTTTTGCACTTCTTCCAAAACCTTTGCGGCGAGTCGCTCTTCCAGGGCCGAAAGCCGCAAGTCAAGCTCCTCGCGCACTACGCCCCGAACCTGAGAGGCGGCGACCGGCGGCGTATCCGGTATGGCCGCAAAAATTTCAGCCTGCACCAGTTCCCGTATCTCTTCAATCGATACAGGTTTCGGCAAGGCCGCAAGTTCCGCTTTTACCATATCCCGAATTTCTTCGGAAGACGGAACGCTGGACGCGGCCGCAAGCTCTTCGCGCGCCACGCCGCGCACATCGTCCATGCTGAGCGGTTTCGGCGCTTCCTCAAGCGCCTCGCGCGCATATGCGCGAACGTCATCAGCGGACAACGCTTTCGGCAAGGCCGCAAACTCCGTTTTCACCATATCCCGAATTTCTTCGGAAGACGGAACGCTGGGTGCGGCCGCAAGCTCTTCGCGCACCATATCCCTGATTTCATCAGAAGATGCGGGTTTTGACGCGGCGGCGAGCTCTTTGCAGACAATGCCCCGGATATCATCCGCCGTGAAGGGGCGCGGCCACCACGCAATCTGCGCGCGCACCGCCTCTGTTATGCGTTCCGGCGTCACCGCTTCGCCCAGGGGCCGAATTTCTTCCCGAATAAGTTCGCGTACGCTTTCAAGGCTCACGGGTTGTTCCGGCGCGCTCAGCGAGGCATCGATTTCCTCATGGATTATGGCCTTGATCTCATCGGGAGAAAGCGGAACAGGAAGCGCCGCTATTTCCGTATGAACAAGGTCGCTTACCTCCTTCAGAGAAAACGGCTTCGGCATAGCCGCGAATTCCTCGCGAGCTATGTTCCTTATTTCGTCAGAAGAAACGGGTTTGGACTTTGCATCGACCTCTTGCTCTACAAGATTGCGGACATCATCCGGCGCAAGCGCCGGCGGCAACGAGGCAAGTTCCTTGCGCACGATTTCAGTCAGGCGCTCCGGCGACGCCGCTTCGCTTAACGGCGCTATTTCCGCGCGCACCAGTGCCCGCACGTCGTCCTCGGAAAGCCCTGAAACGCCGGATGCCGCAAAGGAAGACGCGGCGTCGTCCGCCCCGCTTTCCTTGGCAAGAAGCACAGACCGTTCCATGGCATTCCAATCCTGCGATTGCGCCTGCCCTCCGGTTTGGCCGGCAGACGGCGCGCCTCCCTCTTCCCGCCGCACTTTCAGAGGTTCTTCCTTCGATACGATATCGTCAAAAATATCATCCGCGCCAAGGGACGGCGGCTCTTCATCCTGGGCCTGAGGCTCAGCGCCGCTTAAAATATCATCCAGAAGGGAGTCCAGATTGTCCATTTCCGTGGAAGAAGCCGTGTCTCCCTGTTTTTCGGCGGAGCTGTCTTTAGCAATAAGCTGGTCTATGTCGGCATGCAGATCATCAAGGTTGAAGGTCGAAGGAGCGTATTTTTCCTCCTCCTTTTTTCCGCCATTGCTTTTCATGGAGTCCGGAAAATGCATGACCGGCTCCGGTTCTTCAAGAGGGTCAAACTCCTTGTTTTTGGCATCAAGTCCATCAAGCAATCCGTCAAGATCGCTCATATCCGGAATTTCAAGCTTTTCATTGAAATCAACGGACTGACTTTTTTTCTCTGAAGCCTGCGCATCGTCGCCGGGACGCGCGTCGCGTTCACTGGTCTTGGAGCGTTCCGCGGCAGCGGATTCAGGCTCATCAGCGAAGAGATCATCAAGTTCCCGCTTGAAATCGGAAGCGCCATGGGATGATGAGGGCGACTTAGCGCCCTTGCCGCGTTCCACCAGGTCCAGAAGGTCTATAATTTCTTCACTGGCCATATTGCCGAAAACCTCTCCCGCGAGCTCAGTCCGCGCCAACGACGTGGACAAGGGTTACCCTAAAAAACGCAGTTCCTGCCTGTATTGCCCCCATCGCCAATCAATTTTTTGGGTACTCAAAGCTTTGCGCTTCGGTCTCGCCTGATTCCATGCCGCTCATGGAGCAGGACGAATTGATATCCAAAAAATATCAATTATAAGAAGAGGGATAGGCAGAGATATTACACGCACAATCCCTCAAAAAGCAAGGGCTGCCTCAGGGCAGCCCTTGTAGAAAGCGCAAAAAATCATTCTTTGGGATGGCAGGCGCCGGTACAGGCGACCAGCTCTTTCTTGCGTTGGGCATCTACGGACAAAGAATTGTGGCAGCTTACGCAGGTGCTGAACGCCGTTCCCTTTCTGGCGTGCATCACCTGATAATAGCTGCCCTTGACCTTACGGTCCTTGGAGTCATGGCAGCCTTCCGTCGAACACGGGAGAAACGCCTTTTCGCCGGCCACATGATGGCACTCCACGCACGAGTAGCCCTTGTGCACGCTGTGACTGAAGGTTACCGGCTTTGCGCCGTACTTCATCACAATCTCATCCTTGGGCATGTCCGGCTGTCCGGCGAACGCCAAGGACACCAGCGCCGACACACACACAAGCACGTAGAACACCAACACCTTTTTCATAACGCCTCCCTCCGTCGACGCCTTTTCTAATCCCTCGACTCTTCCAAACACGCCCGCTTTCCAGTCAGGAGCTTCATTTCCGGGCCAAGTCCGCCGTTTGCCCAAATCCTTTGGAACATCATGCCGGGATGGCCGCCGTATCCGTCATGCTCCCCAGCAGTTTTTTTTGAGTCTCACATATTCAAAAAAACGGCAATCCTGAAAATACATGTTTTTTCATTTTCCTGGACCTCATTTGCCGTCAAGCGCATCCTCAAAAAACATTACCGCCAGGTTATGTTGCGCGGCGCGCGCCAGGGCAAGCGTCTGAACGCATGGGCTGCGCGCCCAAGCATCTGACCGCCAAAAACCTTTTCATCGCCGGCAAGGCCGAGAAAATCGCGAATGGCTCCATAGCGGCGCGCCGCCGCGGTAAAAAAACCGGCCCAGCAGCAGCCCACACCCCAGGCATGCGCAGCAAGCTCAAGATAGGTCAGGGCAATGGCGCTGTCTTCGGCGATGAATCCCGCTCTATCCGGCCCCACGGCCACAATCAGATGCGGCGCTTTGCGCATGACCATGTCCCGCCCATGATGCCACTCGTCAATAAGATGCCGGAAAATGCCTTCCTCCGGCAACTCGCCCGGCTTTATCAATACGCCCTTCATCCATTCCACAGTCATTGCCGCAAGCTCCTGAACTTCGTCGGCGCGTTCAATAACTATGAAACGCGTATCTTGAAGATTGATCGCCGTAGGGGCCCAGCGCAAGGCGTCCATAAGACGCGCAAGGAGAGCGCGCTCCAGGGGCTCGCTTTTAAATTCTCGCACAGATCTTCTGGTGCGCAAAAATATTTCCGCCGCCTCGCCGGATGCGGCCGCGGGAAGTTTTTCAAGCGGAATGCTGGACTCAAGCGGAACGGGCTCGACGCTTGCCGCGCCGCGCGGGCATATTGCCGCGCAATGCTGGCAATGAATGCAAAAATGCTCAAACCCCGGCCGCATGACGGGATATCCGGTCGTTTCATCCCGAATCAGGATATCTACCGGGCACGCGCCGACGCAGAGCATGTCCCTGTTGCACTTTTGCGTGTCAAGTTTGAACATGGTCATGGGCTTCTCCTTTTGTGTACTTTTGAAAATAGCCGCGCGGCGTGACCATGCGGCCGCGCATGAGCCGGGTCGTCTTATTTCCGATCAGGACCAGCGACAGCATGTCCGCCTTTTGCGGATTGAAGGCGGAAAGGGGACCAGTCCAGGTTTCCTGACCAGGCCGTCCGGCAAGCCGGACCATACCGGCGGGCGTATCCGGACCGCGCAGCGCGCGCGCAAGCGAAAGCACAATCCCAAGATAATCAGGACGGTTTTTTGAACGGGGATTATAGAGCGCAAGCACAAAGTCGCCCTCAAGCGCGCAGCGCGCCCTTTTCTCAATAACAGTCCAGGGAGTAAGCAGGTCGGAAAGACTGACGCATGCAAAATCATGCATAAGCGGAGCGCCAAGAAGCGCCGCCGCGGCGCACACCGCCGGCACTCCGGGCACGATTTCAATATGAGGCGCAGCCTTGGGAGAGCGTTCTGCAAGTTCGAATACAAGGCCCGCCATGGCATATATGCCGGGATCTCCCGAACAGACCACAGCCACGTCCGCGCCTGTTCGAGCCGCATCCAGAGCCGCCGCGCAACGCTCCATCTCCCTGGTCATGCCGGTTGCGACGACGCGCTTGCCCTGCAACAATTTTGACGGAACAAGCGCCACATACCGTTCATACCCCACAATAACGGAACAGCGCGCCAAAACGGCCAAGGCCCGCGGCGTCATCAGATCTTCAGCGCCAGGACCGAGCCCCAGAACAAAAACCGTTCCCGTCTCCGTCATACCCGCCTCACGTTTCATACCTTTTCCCGCCGGCTTCAGGCCCGCATCCAG
>CALUUT010000047.1 GCA_944324045.1 uncultured Desulfovibrionaceae bacterium
GATTCCAATGAAAAGGCTCTGGCCCTGACGGCGAAATGGAATCATATTCCTGGCGTGCTGAAAGTCCGAACTGTTCGAAATGAAGTGGAGGTCAGCGCTTTTGAAGAGAATTGGGCGAATATTCGCACAATAATCATCAAAGATGCGCCAGACTCGCTTTTCCATGAAACTCTGGCCGTCATGCCCGACTGCATCTATGGCTTCGGCTGCGTGGGCGATCTTCCAGACCCGATGACGGGACAGGAATTTTTAAAACAGATGGCCGATTATGTCCCGGCCGCCTACTGGACCATGTGCGGAGATCTTCCGGTCAAAATACGGCGCGCGGCAATCTGTCCTGGTTCAGGCGCTTCGCTTGCCGACAAGGCGTTCGCCGCCGGTGCGGATATTTTTATCACCGGCGATATCAAATATCATGCGGCGCTGGATGCGAAGGGCTTTCTGCTTGATGTCGGACATTTTTCTCTTGAGGAAGAAATGATGCGCCGGTTTTGCGCCATGCTGCAAAAGGAACTGCCAAGCGTCGCATTCCAATATTTTCCTTCAAGCGACCCCTTACGGCTGTATCCTGTAAATCGGAAAAATGGCCCCAAGTCCGAAACAACTTTATAATACACGTGCATTACGCTTAAATCGCCTCTGGCAGGTGGAGGACATTAACGTGAGTTTATATTTGAAACAGCTTGAGCAACTTGTCGCGCTGCAGCGGGTTGACCATGAAATTTTCGCCATTCATCAGGAACTCAAAGAGGCTCCACAGGAAGTCGAAGCCCTTGAAAAACGATTTAATGACCTTGAGGCTCAGCGTCTTAGACTTCTCGACAAAATTACCCATATAAAAGAGCAGGAAAAGCGGCTCAACTTTGAAATAGAAGAAGACGCTCAGCGCATCAAAAAGCGCAAAAGCCAGATGATGACGCTCGAAAACGGACGCGACTACCACGCCATGGCTCGAGAAATGGATAACATGGAAAAGGTCAATCGCTCCCGTGAAGAAGAAAAAGTGTTGCTCATGGAGGAATTAACCCGCCAGGATACCGCGTTTAAAGAACTTGACGAAACATACCAGGCCGTCAAGGCGGATTTGGAGGAAAAGAAAAATAATCTCCAGGCGCGCATTGATACGGCGAATGCCGCTCTGGAAGACCTCAACCAGAGACGGCTTATAGCAAGCCGCGATGTCCCCGCTCCTGTTTTCGCCCGATACGAATTTATCCGGCAACGTCTTGATCATCCGGTTATTGTCGCCGTTAAAGACGGAATTTGCAGCGGCTGCCACATCGCCATTCCGCCTCAGGCATTTATCGAGCTGCAAAAAGGGCAGCAGATTTTAAGTTGCCCCAATTGCCAGCGTCTCATATTTTGGTGCGAACATTTCTTGAATGAAGCGGAATAATTGTTTCACCGGCAACGTAAAAGGCATGTATCTAAAGAGTCGGACGGGTCATCGCGGAAAAGGTTTCTTTTTCGAGGAAAGTCCGGGCTCCGCAGGGCAAGGCGCTGGGTAACGCCCAGGAAAGGCGACTTTCGGAAAGTGCCACAGAAAACAAACCGCCCGATATCCTTTGTGATATCAGGTAAGGGTGAAACGGTGGAGTAAGAGCCCACCAGATATTCCGGCAACGGAGTATGCTTGGTAAACCCCGCCAGGAGCAAGACCGAATAGGAAAGCGTTTGAGGCCGGCCCGGCCGAAGCTTTCGGGTTGGTTGCTAGAGGCGCATGAGTAATCATGGTCCCAGAGGAATGATGGCCGCCCCGTCAGGGGAACAGAACCCGGCTTACAGACCGGCTCTTTACTTGTTGCCGTTTGCAGTATCACGCAAGCGGCAATATCTTTTTATTGATCTATCTTTCTCTGTGGTTTGAAACCGAAGGCCAAAAAGCCATATAGCCCCACCCCGCGCCTTTTCGCGCGGGGTATCAGATGAACGGAAGCTTGGGAAGGGATGCATACCCCCCAAGCGCAAAGCCCTGAAGGCTTTACTATCTTATTGCTAAAACGGTTATCAGGACCGGCATGGATGCGACATGAAAAATGTGAATCTCTACGGCATTCTTCTGGCTGCCGGAAAAGGCGCCAGAATGCAGGAAGCGACGCGCGCCATTCCCAAACAATTCATTGAAATCAACGGCGTTCCCCTTTATATGCGTTCTGTTCAGACTATGGCCTCTTTGCCGGAATTGCTGGGTTTTGTTCTCGTTGCGCCGGAATCGGATTGCCTGCGCTGCCGCAACGAACTGACGAACGCTGGAATCCCGGTCCCCTGGATAGTCGTTCCGGGCGGAAACAGACGCCAGGACTCCGTCGCCAATGCCCTGAGCGCCCTTCACACATGGGCCCCGAATGCTTCCGCCGTGCTCATTCACGATACGGCGCGCCCTTTTGCCTCGGCAACGCTCATGCACAAAGTTGCGGCCGCGATTCAGAAAGGCGCTGTAGCCGCGATTCCAGGCCTCCCGGTAGTGGACACCATAAAAGAAATCATGGCCGATCAAACGCTTCGCACTCCGGACCGCTCCTTATTGCGCGCTGTCCAGACGCCTCAGGGCTTTATGCTCAAGCCGCTGCAAAAGGCGCACGCGGAAGCCGTGAAAAACAACTGGAACGTTACGGATGACGCCATGCTCCTTGAACGGTGCGGCCAGCCTGTGACGCTTGTCGAAGGGGAAGCATCCAACGTAAAAATTACCAACCCGGAGGACTTGCGTTTGCTCTTTCCGTCTGAAAATGAAACACGCCGCATTACCCGTGTGGGATTTGGCTATGATGTGCATAGATACGGCCCGGGCCGTCCCATGAAACTTGGGGGCGTCCCTATTCAGGGAGCTCCTGAGGTGATAGCGCATTCTGATGGAGACGTATTGCTCCACGCCTTGATGGACGCCATTCTGGGGTGTCTGGGCTCTGATGATATCGGTTCCTTGTTTCCGGATTCCGACCCGGCCCTTGACGGCATCGAAAGCAGCATCCTGCTGGCGGAGGTTTTGAAAAAGGCCGAAGAATCCGGCGCGGCCGTAGTTCATGCAGACTGCACAATTATAGCCCAAGTTCCTAAAATAGCGCCGCACAGGGACCAGATAAAAAAAAACATATGCCGTTTGTTGCAGTTGCCGTCCAATGCAGTCAGCGTCAAGGCCACAACAGAAGAACATTTGGGGTTTACAGGAGAAAAAAAAGGAATCAAAGCTGTGGCGGTCGTCACTTCCATATGTTCGTAGACCCGCCTTGCCCCTTGCCGCAAAGCAGCGCAAAAAAATAAAACCCCAGAGAAGCGACATGGATTCTATGGAAAAGCCCTGGCTTGCACATTATAATGAAGCCGTCCCGCACACTCTCACATATCAGGAAGCGCCTCTTTTTCAATTCCTTGATGACGCGGCCGACTCTCACCCAAATAAACGAGCTGTCATCTTTCAAAATACAACCATCCGGTACAAGCAACTTAGAGAACTTTCCGAGCGGGTCGCGGCAAATCTCCGGGCTGAAGGGATACAGCCGGGAGACCGCGTAGCCGTCATGCTTCCCAACCTTCCCCAAACCATCATTGCGTTCTGGGGCATACTGAAAGCCGGCGCAGTGGCCGTGATGACCAACCCGCTCTATATGGATAAAGAAATTGTCCACCAGATGCGGGACTCCCAAAGCAGGGCGCTTGTCACGCTTGATCTTCTGTGGCCCAAGCTGGAACCCCTGAAAGATCATTTAGGCATTGAAAAATATTTTATCACCAGAATTTCAGAAGCGCTGAGTTTTCCACTTAATCTTCTTTATGACTTTAACAGCAAACGAAGCGGCGTCTCCCGCTCAATCCCATTTGATGGACGGAGCGTTTTACCATGGAAACATCTGCTCCAGGGGAAAAAACGCTTCAGCATTGCTCTTGAAAAGCCAAAAGAAACGCTGGCCATACTCCAGTATACGGGCGGAACCACCGGCGTATCAAAAGGAGTGCTCCTCACACATGCCAACCTGCATGTGAATATCCAGCAGATCCTCCCCACGCTTCGCCATGCTTCCAGCGGAGCAAACACATTCCTGGCCCTTCTGCCGTATTTTCACGTCTATGGTCTGAGCACATGCCTTTGTCTTCCAACGGCCGTCGCCGCAACTATTGTCCCCTATCCCCGTTTTGCGCCTCTTGACGTGCTTAAAGGCATCCAGAAATACAGGGCGACCATTCTTCCGGGAGCGCCATCCATCTATATAGCCCTGCTCCAGCAAAAAAATCTGGGCGGATTTGATCTTACATCCCTCCGCCTCTGCATATCCGGCTCTGCGCCAATGCCGGTAGAATACCTGAAAAAATTTGCAGACATAACCGGCGCGCGCATAATTGAAGGATATGGTCTAAGCGAAGCGTCGCCTATCACCCACCTGAACCCGATTCTCAAAGCGAACAAACCCGGAAGCATAGGCATACCCCTTCCGGATACGGAAGCCCGTATTGTGGATATGGAAACCGGCTCCTTATCTGTTCCGGCTGGCTGTCCAGGCGAACTCATAATACGCGGACCGCAAGTCGCATCCGGATATTGGAATCGCCCTGACGAAACGGCCGGCGCCTTCCGCAACGGCTGGCTGTACACAGGCGATATCGCTGTAATGGATGAAAACGGGTACTTCAGCATCATTGACCGCAAAAAAGATATGATTGTCGTAGGCGGCTACAATGTCTACCCCAGGGAAATAGATGAGGTGCTGCATGAACATCCTCTGGTCAAGGAAGCGGTCAGCGTCGGAATCCCGCACCCGACACGCGGCGAAACAATCAAGGCATACATCGTTCCTATAAAAGGCGCTCAACTTGCAAAGGAAGATATTATTGCGCATTGCCGCAAACGCCTGGCCAACTACAAAATTCCCCGTCAGGTGGAGTTTCGCGACGAATTGCCCAAAACAACAGTGGGAAAAATTCTCCGGCGCGCCCTTCTTGCCGATGAGCAACAAAAATCTCTTTCCGCTGCAAGCAAAAAAACAGGTGCGCTGTAAATACGATCACCCCCGCACAATAATTGGTCGCAACGTGGTGAAAATTATTCCTGTGCAGCTTTCCACGTTCCTCTATTGTACTCCAAAAGCGCCCTGTCCTGCCGCAATGGCCAAAGACATCCGGCGTCCGCAGCGCCGAATTGCAATCAGAAACCATGAGGAAGCAATGCCGTCTTCCAAAAATTGAACCTAATAAGAGTTTCTGGTTTAAACGCAGCATTGCCGCAAGGATACCGCCTGATTCCGCTCCCCAACTTGGCGGAATAGGCCACACGCGGCTTGTCCCGCATCTTTTCTCCAGCGCCGTCCTGCCTTGCTTTTTCGTAAACCTGCTTATCTTCGTCAGGAAAAATATCTTTAACAAACAAAAAAATTGCGATATATAGCACATATATCTTGCCACACATAACTAAATTGCGACGTGCATCACTTTTTCGGAAAGAAAGCAAACCACAATTCTTTGTCAGGAAGACTATAGTGGATGATATTTCTATTCGTGATTATGCGGATACAATTATAATTCATTGTACAAATGGCTTTTTACAATTGGATGCTATCCAGTTTATGGATGTGTGCAGGAAATTGATACCCCAAAAAGCCATTAAGTCTATTATATTTGATCTTTTTGATATCACATCATGTGAAATTTTTTCAGCCGGAAACCTTCTCCAAGCTGTTTCACATTTCACAGGATTAAATATTCGAACATATCTTTATCAAATTCCAGAATCCTGTTTATGCATTTTACAAAAAACCAATCTTATAGATTTTTTTGCCATATTGGAGTCAGAAGAAGATATGCTGTTGCTTTTACCTGATTGACGAGCTTGCGCCATGGCCTATTATTTAAAGCATTACTTTGATCCCGATTTTAATTATCAACAGCGCGCTCCGGTCAGCACCTACGGCGGCTCGGTCGCGCACCGGTATCTGGCCTATGTTCAAAATGTGAGCATGGGACAGGTGCTCGCCGAATTTGTTCCTATTGGCGATGAAGACGCGCCGAACCCGAAATATATCATGGAGCGTCCAAATTTTCCCGCAGGACCCAATTGCGTGCCTGATCCTGAAAATCCGTTGCGGCTCCTAGCTGAAAAAAATGGCTATGTTTTCTATCTGGATGGAAAAATCTGCGTCAAGATTCTGCTGAATGTACGACAAAACATCGGCATCGGAACCGGTAACATCTTTTTTGTCAATGATCTCAACGTGCATGGCGGAATACATGCCGGATTCAGCGTTACAGCAAAAAATATCAAGGTTAGAGACTTGATTGAAGGCGCGTTTGTACGGGCGACGGAAACCTTTTTCGCCCAAAATGGATTCAACGGAGCGGGAAAAGGTTTCATTCACGCCGGTCGCAGCATCCGCCTCGCCTTTTGCGAAAACGGAGAACTGGCGGCAAAAGAAAATATCCTGATAGATCAATCCTGTCTCAACAGCACTCTTTACGGCGGCAAAAACATCATGATTAAAGGCCGCCTGCAAGGCGGCACAGTTTATGCAAACCGCCTTGTCGTTGTCGGAGAGCGTCTGGGCGGCAACAGCACCTCGCCTACCCGCATATTCATGGGGCATGATCCGTTTATCACGCGCCAGATCGTGGAATGGGAGCAGGAAATAGACCGACTGCGGCAAAAGCATATGACATATTCCGTTGAAGCGGCAAAAGGCGAATTTTTTCAGAAACAATACGGACCAAAGTGTGCATTCATTCTCCGGAAACTGCAAATCATTGGCGAAAAACGGAAACAGCTATGGGAAAAAATTTCCGCGGCGCAGGATTTCAGCCAGTGCAGAGTTGCGGTTCCGGGAGAGATCAGACCGGGAACCGAGATCACTATCGGGCCAAAGTCCGCCCGGATTACAGATTATTTTTCATGTATGCAATTTTTTCTGGAAGGCAATGAAATCGTCATGCGTCCGCTTTCGCGCGAAGAAGCAACCTCTCTCAGCCGTCATTAAAGAGTAACTATGGATATCGCAACACTGCTTGGTTTAATTGGGGCTTTTGGGGCAATCATTATTTCCGTCATGATGGGAGCATCGCCCATAGGATTCTATGACGCGCCATCCATTATCATCGTCGTCGGCGGAACCGTATCAACCGCTCTTATCATGTTTCCCTTGAGCGCTCTGGGAGCCACGTTCAAGGCGCTTAAAAAGGCGTTCACGACACCCAAGCAGGATCTTGAAAAAAACATCAATGAAATTGTGCTATTAGCGGACAAGGCTCGCAAAGAAAGCCTTGTCGCCCTTGAAAAGGTCTCTGTTCCGGACCCGTATATGGGACGAGGCGTTCAGCTTATTGCGGATGGAACGGAGGAATTTCTTGTACGCTCCGTGCTGGAAATAGAAATAGACAATCTCAAAAGCCGGCACAAACGCGGTCAGGATGTCTTAAAGGCCATGGGAACCTCGGCGCCGGCCTTCGGCATGATCGGCACGCTTATCGGTCTTGTGCAGATGCTCCAAAACCTGGATAACCCAAAATCCATAGGCCCGGCAATGGCGGTCGCCCTTCTGACGACGTTTTACGGCTCTGTCCTGGCCAACTGTCTCTTTCTTCCCATGGCGCGTAAACTTGAAGAACGTTCTCAGGAAGAAGTCAGCTACATGGAGATGACCCTTGAGGGAATCATATCCATTCTCAATGGCGACCACCCCATGATCATAAAAGAAAAGCTGTGCTCTTTCCTGGCCCCGGCAAAGCGTCAAACTCTATCACGAGGCCGATGACCGTCATGGCTGATTCTGAAAAAAAACAACCAACGCCACGGCGAAAACGCGACGACGAAAACGCTCCTGAAGGAGCGCCTGAATGGATGCTCACGTTTTCCGACATGATGACGCTGCTTCTTTGCTTTTTCATTTTGCTTTTTGCTTTTGCCAATAATGACATTGAAAAATTCCGCTCCATTGTAGGGTCTATTCAAAACGCGTTCGGCGTGCAGATCAAGCGCAAAGACAGCCCGTTTGCCGCATATGCGCCTACCCGTTTTGAACGGGACAGCATTGAACTGGATGACGACATGCGGGAGCTTATGACATTGAAACTTGACCTTTTGCAAAGCCTTGAGCCTGACCCGGACATGGTGAAAGTGAGTGAAGTCGTAGTGGAAAACAAAGCCGTGGCGCTTCGCATCCCCACCAACGAACTTTTCAAGAGCGGCACAGCGGAACTGCTTCCGGATGCGGGCCGGCGACTGACAGGACTCAGTCGTTTTCTTGAGGACCATAAACTATTCGGAACAGTGAAAGCCCATACCAGCGATATCCCGCCGTCCA
The DNA here is from genome assembly GCA_944324045.1 of uncultured Desulfovibrionaceae bacterium. Lineage (GTDB taxonomy): Bacteria > Desulfobacterota > Desulfovibrionia > Desulfovibrionales > Desulfovibrionaceae > CALUUT01. The sequence goes on from CALUUT010000047.1 coordinate 8,280, forward strand.
CTTCCCAATTTCCCAGCAACTGGGAACTATCGGCGGCACGGGCGGCGACGCTTCTCAACAAATTTTTATCTGAAAATCCGCATTTACAGAAAAATCTTTTCAAGGCAAGCGGTTATGCGGACACGCAACCCCTGGTTCCGAACAATGACCCCGCCAATCAACAAAAAAACGACAGAATAGAGTTTTATTTCTATTCTCCCCAGGTTGAAGTCTGGTAATTTGCCCATGCCAAATATCCCGACATATTTGCCCATATTGCAGAATGGGAACCTCACGGATGTTCATGTTTTACTTGGTAAACGACGTCTCTCCATGCTTGGCCCGGCTGGTCCGGCTCGCGAATGCGCCATAACCGCCGATATCCTCCCGGCTTTGCAGACAAAACAGGCGCAGCTTTTGGTGATGCTCGGCGCAGGACTGGGGCATGCGCTCAAAAAAATCACCCCGTATCTTGCAGACAACCCCCGGCTTTTCATTGCAATTGCAGACAAGGAAGCAGCGCTTCTTGAGCTTACAAACGTCAAAGAATCATTTAAAAAATTCAGCGACAGACTTCTCTGGGTGCAGGAACCATCCGCGGACAAAGCGCTTGATATACTGACGCGGTGGCAAATGCAGCATGACGGCGTCGTTATGCGGCCTTTGCTCAATCCGTTTTACCTGCGTCTGGATCGAGAATACTATCAAAAACTGCATCAAAGCCTCAGCGCCAATGCCCGCTTTGATTTCTGGTCAAAAGTCCGCTACCGAAAGTTCCGAAACCGCGATGGTTCGTTGCATACCCCACGCATCTTGCTCATTACAAGCAGGTATTTCCTGATCGGCGAAATACAGGACGCCTGTCGGAAAATGGAGATTCCCTTTCAAACGCTTACACTGGAAAATGACGAAATAGCGCAGGAAGCCTTCATCAAAAAACTGCTTGCCGCAGTGCTTGAATTTAGGCCGGATTTCGCCCTTACATTGAACCACCTTGGCGTGGACAAGGAAGGAGTGCTCACGGATTTGCTGGCCAGACTGGAATTGCCCCTGGCATCCTGGTTTGTCGATAATCCGCACCTTATACTGCATCGCTATGCCAATCTTTCCAGTCCGTGGACCGTTATTTTTACCTGGGATGCCGACAATGTGCCGTCCCTTTGTTCCATGAATTTTCCGCACGTCGTCTATCTGCCCCTGGCGACGACGCCGGAACGTTTTGCTTTTGTAAAAAAAGAGCAACGCACTCCGAAATACAATATATCCTTTGTGGGCAATTCCATGGTCTATAAAGTTGCGGCTCGTATGAAGGCCGCGGCATTACCCAAAAAACTCCTGTCCGGATACCGGGCTGTAGCCGCCGGCTTTGCTGAAAGCGCTGAACGCTCCGTCGCCGCGTACCTTGCATCCGCGCACAAGGATATCGCGCCTGATTACGAGTCCCTGACTCCCCCGGAGCGTAAACTCGCCTATGAAACCATGATCACCTGGGAGGCCACTCGACAATACCGGGCCAAATGTATTGAAAAAATTCTTCCCTTCAATCCGGTTCTTGTCGGAGACCAGGGATGGCGCATCACCTTCAAAAAAAATCCCTCGCCCTGGAGATACCGGCCGGAACTTAGTTATTATACGGAACTGCCAAGTTTTTACCCGCTTTCACGCATCAATTTCAACTGCACAAGCAAACAGATGAAAGGCGCCGTCAACCAGCGAATCTTCGACGTTCCGGCCACAGGCTCTTTTGTGCTGACAGACTGGCGTGAACAGATGGAACGCCTTTTCGAACCAGGAAAAGAGATCGTCTTTTATAAAGAACCCGATGAAATTCCTGAACTCGTATCCTATTATCTTGAACATGCCGCACAGCGGCATTCCATTGCCCTTGCCGCACACCAGAGGATTCTTAAGGAACATACGTACGTCCACAGGATGAACACCCTTATCAGCGCAATGCAGCATATTTTTTCCTGACATGACGTACCCCATTCTCATTCTCCAGATGCAGCGCATGGGCGATCTTATCCTTTCGTTTCCGCTGTTTTTCTGGCTTTCCAAAACATATCCGAAAAACCCGCTCTGGGTGGTTGCGGAGCAGATGTTCTTTGAAAGCCTGATGCCTCTTTCGCCTAATGTCGCATTTTTTCCGGTCACAGCGCTTAACCGGCTCAAAGGACTTCGCTTTGAAATGGTCGTCAACCTCAGCCATCGGCCTGAAGCCGCTGCTCTTGCGCCATTCGTCAAAACCGACGCATGGATTGGAAAACGCGCTGCTGCAAACAATGCAACCTTTATTGAAGGACGCTGGCAGCTCTATCGCTCAAGCCTTACTCTGAATAACAGACATAACCTCTTTCACTGGGCTGATTTAAACGCGCTGGATATCGTTTCACATAAGCTTATGGCCTCCACAATATGGAATACGCCGCGCCAAGCGGACGACGCAGCCCCCAAAATTGGACTGTTTCTTGGCGCAAGCGAAGATGAAAAACGACCTCTTCCCCAATTCTGGGCCAATCTGGCAAAAGAACTCTTGAACAAAGGCGCGCGACCGGTTTTCCTTGGCGGCCCAAACGACCGGCACATCGGAAACGAAGCCGCGCGCCTTGCCGGAATGCCGGCGCTCAACCTGACCGGGCGCTTCACCATCCCTGAGCTTGTCGTTTTCATGCGGGAGCTGAATCTGTTCGTTACTCCTGATACCGGTCCCATGCACCTTGCCGCATGGATGGACATACCGACGCTCAATCTTTCCATGGGACCGGTCAATCCATGGGAAACCGGACCATACCAGCCAGGCCACCATGTCATCCAAGCCGCTATGAGCTGTACCGGGTGTTGGCGGTGTTCCAGAGAGCGTCATGCCTGCAAGGACACATTTACCGCCCGTTCCGTAGCCGCGCTCCTGCGAAGAATATCTACATTGAACAACCATGCGCCCACCTCTATGCGCGGTCTGCGCATTGCGCGGACAGACCGAAACGGCGGACTGTATTTTCTTGATTTTCATGATAAAAATCCCCTGCGACATGCACTGGGCAACTTTTGGCGGCACTTCTTCGCCTTTCATCTGGGGTATGACGGCGCCCCTTGTCTGGGAACCTTAGATTCTCTGCAAAACGCATACGGCACGCTTTTTCATACCGCCCCAGAACTTGTTTCGGCAATGCGCAAGGGAGTCCGCAAACTTGCTGCGGAATTCCAAAGCCAGGTCATCCGGCGGCGCTGTCTTTTATCGGAAAGCTCATGGGCTGCATATCCGCCGTTGCTGCGCCCTCTGACCGGCTATATGCATCCTTTTTTGCAAAACGCCAATTATTCCGCAGAATCCCGCATCGCCATTTTAAAACTTCTGGAGCTTCTCGCCTCTCTCGTTTGCGACCATCTGTCGCCCCGCACTATGGCCTTTCACAAGTAAGGTCGCCATGTTTCGAATTCTATACATCCCGGCATGTTGGAACGCTCTTTGTATACTATGGGATGAGGAGGCTTTCCCATGCAAATTTTTCCTAGCACGGACACATCTGGGCTTCAGGCTTCACCGTCAGGAACCGCCGCCGTGATGATGCGCTCAAAAACGTCTTCGGACTTCAATGAACTGTTGGGCGGCGCCTCACGCGACGAAGCCACAGAAAAAATCAGCAAAACTTCTCCCTCGGAATCCATAGAGCCGACCGATATTTTGTATCTTCAGCAAATACTGTCGCAGATGGGACTCTCGAAAGAGCAGCTTGCAAACCTTGGGCAATTGATGGTCAAGGGGCAAAACGCGACATCCGCCGATCTCGAGGCTGCTCTTACGGATAAAGGATACAAGGAACTCTCCTCTCTCACAAAAATGGATGTGGGGACATTCTTGCATAAACTGGGGTTCACCGGCCCTGAAAGCGACACGCTGCTTGCCGGTCTGGCCAATGGAAAGACTGCGGCCGTATGGTCCGCAATCCAGCAAAAAATTTCCGGCAGCGCTCTTGAAGGCTTCTCGCAGGAAGAATTTTCCGCGCTTGCAGACGCGCTTCGCTTGAACGACAAAGCCAAAAAATCCCTGGAAAAGATATTTGAGCAGATGCAAGGCGCTGATGCTGAGGCCAAAGCCGCTTCTGAAGCTCTTCTTTTACTTGGAAAAGCCATGGATCAACAGGCGTCAGCCGATGCTCAACTGAAAAAAGCCCTGGAAAAAGCCATGCCGGATGTTCTGAAGAATATGGAACAGCGCCTCGCCGGCCAGGATCAGGCAAGTACAAGAGTTTCCAAAGACGAACAGTATCTTTCCACACTGATGCGGGAAAACAGCTTTGCTGTAACCAAAAATACCATGGCGCGAGAAGAGTCGGACTACCGAAAACAGGAAGGAGACGCAAAATCTGATAAGGATGCGCTGCAAAAATGGTCCAGCCTTGCGAAAAAGAAAGATTCCCGGGAAAACCATGTTGAATCTCTTATCGAGCGCATGAACGGAAAAATCACTCTTTCCCAATCCTTGATCAACGCGGAAATAAACAGTTCCGGGCAGGGACAGGAATTGTCTTTCGCGCAAAGCCTGCGCCAGGGAAACCTGTCTGCACGTCAAGCGGAAAACGTGCTCATGCAGATGGAAAACGGCATTCTGGAAAATCTCTCTGACGGAACGAAGCAGCTTTCCCTGCAACTCAGCCCCGAAGAACTTGGAACCGTCAATGTTATTTTATCCGTGCGTTCCGGTGAAGTATCCGCGACCATCCGCCCCGAATCGCATGAAGTCGCCCGGGCCGTCGAAGAACAGCTTCATAAAATTCAGGCTGCTCTGGAACAGCAAGGCTTAAAAGTGCAACGCCTTGAAGTGCAAACCCAGCTTCCCGAACACCGTGAATTCATGAACTGGCAAGGAGCGGAGCATCATAATCAGGAATTCATGCAAAGAGAACAGGCGCGGCGGGCGCGTCTTGCGCGCATCCGAAACGTGGAAAGCAGCTCTTTGGCCCAGAAAATGCAACATGTGGATATCAGGGAAAATATTTCCCAATCCAGACTCAACCTTATCGCATAAGCAGGGTCAATCATGGTCACTTCATCCATCATCGGCGCAGCGGAACGTGAATTTGGGCAACAGGAAGAAATAAAAAAGACGCTTGGCAAAGATGATTTCATTCAACTTCTGGTTACCCAGCTTCAAAATCAGGATCCGCTCAACCCCATGGAAGACACAGAGTTCGTCGCTCAACTGGCGCAGTTCTCAAGTCTTGAATACCTGGGCAACATCTCAACGGGCATTGAGAATCTGCAGACCCAGGGCGCACGTCAGGAAATGATCGGCGCCGCCGGATACATCGGCATGCAGATACGGGCGAGCGGCGACGCAATCAGCAAAAAAGCGGACGGAAGCGTCAGCAAGGTCTTTTTTACTCTCAGTTCGGATATTGTGGGCGGCGATATCAATATTATCGACAGCGGAAACAACATTGTCCGGACAGAACTGCTCGGCGCATCAACAGCAGGTCAGTACGAATATCAATGGGACGGCAAGGACGCCAACGGCGAAGAGCTGCCGCAGGGGCAATACTATATCTACATGCGCGGCGTGGGGACGGAAAATGAACTTGTCCAGATATCCACGGAAGTCAGCGGCACCGTGGCCGCCGTGCAATCTGAAAACAATGAACAGTATTTGCGTCTGGATGACGGCCGCTTTGTCCGCTTCATGGATGTTGTTGAAATTATCAGTCCCTCAAATTCCGACAATAACGACGCTGTAGACGATAATGACGAAGCCGGAAATAATGATGAAGAAAATGGAAACAGCGGCGAGGAAAACGGAAGCAGCGAAGGCGCGACAACATAACTCTTAATTTCAAAGATATTATTCCGAATTTACGCCGGAATGCGCATATAAAGACAGAGATGGAAAAATGCGGGATGCCCCGCTGATTTGAAGGAGGAAGCAATGAGTGTAACATCCAGCATGTGGGCCAGCGTTTCGGGACTTTTGGCCCATGGCGAACGCATGTCGGTTATCGGCAATAACATAGCCAACGTAAACACTGTGGGCTTCAAGGGCTCTCGCATGGATTTTGAAGACTTCGCGCAAATGAGCATCAGCTCCGGTTCCAACACAGCGCAGGTCGGTCGCGGCGTGGGCGTGAGCGCGGTCTTTGGCGATTTCAGTCAGGGCTCGTTTGAGACCAGCAACGAAGCTACGGATATGGCTATTTCCGGAAGCGGATTCTTTGGGGTTTCGCCTCTGAACTCTGAAGAGATGTATTATACAAGAGCCGGCAATTTCCGCTTCAACAGCGATTATGTCCTGGTGGATCCCAATGGCTACGCCGTACAGGGATGGGAAATCGAACGGACGAAGCCCACGCTTCTCGCCGCCAACACCCAGCTCTCGACCAGCGTTTCCGCAATTCAGGGGTCAGGCGTGCCCAAAGATGTGGCGCTTGACGGCCTTATCTGTTCTCCGATGCATACCACAAACATCACCATGAACCCCAATCTGAGCGCAAACTCGGGCAACGACAAAAGCGTTGATGAAACAGATCCTTTTTTTGCCCTGCTCAAAAAATGGGATGCCTCCAGCGTCAACGGCGTTATTGACCCGTTAAGCGACCAGGCTTACGCTTACCAGGAAAGCATCAAAGTCTATGATGAAAGCGGCGTGGCGCACACCATTACCGTATATTTCGATCAGGTCAGCAACTCGGAAACCCAGGAACTGGACAACAACAATTCAAGCCAGCGACACTGGGAATTCATCGTAACCATGAATCCTGAAGAAGATGTCCGCAACTTCAAGGAATTTCCCGATCCCCTCCCGGAGCCTTTCGAACCGGGAGCGGATTATGACGACTACAACATTGATCCCAAAAGCCGCGGTCTTCTGATGGCCGGAACCCTGACTTTCGATACAGGGGGCAATCTTATCGACATGAGCGCTTTTGTGCCGGGCAGCGGCGTAACGCCGGGCGCCACTATCAATAACCCTGATTATGTTGGGACTACTGCTCAGACAAACCCGCAGTATATGTACGAGCCTATAGAAAACCCCAACTATGTGCCCGGAACGCCCAGCACCAATCCCATGTATATTACAGATGCCGCAGGCAATATCGTTTATAACGACGCCTATAACCCCAATGGCCCCTATGCGGACACCGATAACTGGCAGTATATTCCCAATCCCAACAACAATATTGTTACAAACCCCGGATATGATGCGAGCCAGCCAAGCAACAACGCGCAGTTCCTGACCAACCCCCAGGGGACAAGTCTGCCGTTGACCAACTGGGTTCCCGCGCCCATATCAAACAATGGATTTCCCATGTTCGTAGCGAACTTCAGCGGAATTCCCGGAGCAAGCACGGTGTATTCAACCAACCCGTCAGCCGGAAGCCCTCAGGGAGAGCTGAATCCTCACGCTGAACCGTATTTGATGGAATTCAACTTTGGTCTGCGCAACACCACCGGACTCTGGGACAACGCGCCTTTGAACGCCGCCGAAATTGGCAGCGACGTCAACAACATGATGGGAGTAGGGCTTGGTAAAGAGCTTTTAAACAGCAGCGCCAAAAGCGCATCCGGCTCCTCTTCCATGACCTTCATGTCGCAAAACGGCTACACGTTCGGATACCTGCAAAACGTCAGCGTGGATTCCAATGGCGTTCTCAGCGGTCGGTACAGCAACGGACAGACTCTGGAACTCTATCAACTGGCTCTCTATACATTCCCTTCCAATCAGGGCTTGTATCGGGAAGGCGGAAACCTCTTCAGCCAAACCAGAGAATCGGGTGAAGCGCTGCTCGGAGCGGCCAATACAAATGGGAAAGGTTCGATTCTGTCCAACTCTCTGGAAATATCCAACGTGGACCTGGCCAAAGAATTCGTAAACATGATCACCACCCAACGCGGATTCCAGGCCAACAGCAAAACAGTGACTACCGTAGACAGCATGCTTGAAACCATTATAGGCATGAAGCGATAGCAGCATACGATATTGCCCTCCTTCCAAACCGGCCGGCCCGAACCGGCCGGTTTTCTTTTTGTTCATCTTTTTATTCTGAAAAATATTTCAATCCGCAGTCGCCCCATCCGCCGGCTGGCTGAAGCGGCCGATGGATAGGGATAGTGCGGATTGCCCCTCGCCTTTTCGAGAGAAGGCACGAAAAAGGATTTCACCAGCTTCGCCGCGTCGTCAACAGTTCCTTTTCCCCGAAAGGAGCGCTTTCAAACCATAAAGGAATTTTTGATAAAAAAGCGACAAGACGGCGAAGCTCTTCAGGTTTTGGGCCTGCGCTTGCTTGTAAAGAATTTACCTCCCCGCCCCCAAATGCCCCGGCCAAAAAGCGCGAAGCAAGACTCTATCCAGTCTTGCGCAGAACGCTCAAAGCGCAACAAAAAGCATGATGAAAGACATATATACGGCAAAATTATTATTTCATACCGGACGACTTGAAAAATCAAGTAAGGCGAACACGCTGCTTTCCGGCCCGCCAAGCGATCTTTTACGGTGATTTCCAGCGTGGAAAAAAATTCCCCTCTTGCCACGATATTGGTTTTTCCACGCGCAAACGCCGGAATTCGGCCCACTTTTTCGACGAGTATGCCGCGAAAAAAGGGAAAAAATTACCCCAAATCCAGGGAAAAGAGAAAAACATGGCGCATCATTCATATAACATATTAAAATATATAATATTTATAAATATGGCACACACTTTGCTTTAAAAGAAGCATGAACTGTACAAGGAGGTTAAGTTTATGTCTTTGGTTATCAACCATAATATGATGGCAATGAATGCCGCACGCAACCTGAACGCCGCATACGGAAGTCTGTCCACATCCACCCGGCGTCTGTCTTCAGGGCTGCGCATCGGAACAGCCGCGGACGACGCCGCAGGCTTGGCAATCCGCGAATTGATGCGCTCGGATATCGCAACTCTGAACCAGGGTGTGCGCAACGCGAATGACGCTATCTCGCTTATCCAGACCGCTGACGGCGCTTTGGGCGTTATCGACGAAAAACTCATTCGAATGCAGGAACTTGCGGAACAGGCTGCCTCAGGCACCTACAACTCGGACCAGCGTTTGATGATTGAATCCGAATACCAGGCCATGGCATCGGAAATCACCCGTATCGCCAATGCCACGGATTTCAACGGCGTACACCTTCTGAACGGCAATTTGTCTTCTGAAGAACATGATGGTTCCGGCCTCACCTCTACAGGCAAGATCAAAATCCACTTCGGAAGCGGAAACGACGAAAAAGAAGACTATTACTACATTCGTATCGGCGACGCCACCGCATCGGCGCTTGGCATTGGCAACCAGTCCAATCCCGCTACGGCCGGTTACACCATCTCCACGCAGTCCGCGGCGCAGCATGCGCTTGACGCTCTTAAAGAGGCAATCATCTCAAAGGACAAAATTCGCGCCCAGCTTGGCGCGGTGCAGAACCGTCTGGAAAACACGGTTTCCAACCTGCGCATCCAGTCTGAAAATATGCAGTCCGCTGAGTCTCGCATTTCCGATACCGATGTCGCTACGGAAATGACGGAATTCGTGCGCAACCAGATCATGACGCAAACAGCGGTAGCCATGCTTGCGCAAGCCAACTCGCTGCCTCAGATGGCGCTGCAACTCATTCAGGGTGGGTAATAGATACCATAACCTTTTGGCTTGAAACCTGATCAATGCCAAAAACAAGCTTCCTCTGCCGGAATATGTCCGGCAGAGGAGGAGTCTATTGAAGCCGCCTGTACCGTAGCGCATACCGCCAAAAATTTCCGCATCCTCACAAGACGCCGCCAGAATACAAAAAAACACAACCTCTTGCCTCAAGAAGATTCCGCAGTTTTGCCGCAGGATGCGCTTTTTTTGCCGTCCATCCGTTCTGTAAGAATATTTATGGCGATGCCGGCGGCGGTCTGTTCCGCCCTTTTAACGCTGGGACCTGAAGCGCGCACCACGCTGCCGCAAGGCAACGTCACCGAAACCTCAAAAATTTTATCATGTTCAGGTCCATGGCTGCCCAATAACGCATATACCGGCCGTTCGCGAAAAAACTGCTGCGTCAATTCCTGCAACCGGCTTTTGTTGTCTTTGATTTTTTCCTCACCAGCCTGCGACGGCCAGTGATCTGCAAGAATCGAGCACACAACCCGCTTTGCAGTCTCGTATCCGCTATCTAAAAACACCGCGCCAAGCAGGGCTTCCAAAGCGTCGCTCAAAAGAGAACTGCGGGTTCTTCCGCCCTGCTCCTCTTCTCCTCGTCCAAGCCGGATATAGTGATCCAGTTTCAACTCCAAAGCCATATCCGCAAGGGCCGGCTTGCTCACCAATTGAGCCCTCAACCGCGTCAGCTCCCCCTCTCTTGCCCTTGAAAACCGTCTAAACAGCTCTTCGGAGACGCACAGTTCCAAAACCGCGTCCCCCAAAAATTCCAGGCGTTCATTATGCCCATGCACTTCATCCGTCTCGTTCACAAATGAACTGTGCGTCAGAGCCGTACGCAAAAGCCCGCGCCGGGTGAAGCGATATCCAAGGTTGGCCTGCATTTCATCAAGCGCTTTTTCTTCCATTTCCATTTCAGCAATATCATGCAGCTTCATAGATTCTCCTGAACCCCGGCAATCATATTTGCCGGAACGCCTGTCATAATGACGTCCACTGTTTCCTGGCGATATAAAGTTGAAAAACCGCTGAACGGTAAAAACAGAGCTGGAAACAGACCCTAAGCGTTCTTGACGTAATCTGCAAGATTCCGTTTTTTCTGCTTTTCCAAAAAATGCCGGGATAGTAAAAGACATCAGAGCATACGCACATATCTTGTCCAGCTTCAAAGCGCCGCGCCGCCGGCCTTATGCGCGTTTGCGGCCGCTTCCTTACAAAAACGGCAAGCCCATGCTCATGCATTCCTTGAAAAAAGCCCATGCTGAAAAAACTTTACAAGTTTCTGCCAATCAAATACCACGGCCTGACAAGAACCCCCTTGTAATCAAACGCTTGGCCAAGGCCGTCTTGGAGAGACCGCTGCGCCAAAAACCGAATATAACGCTTAATCCTTGCCTAAAGGAATGTGCCCCATGGCCGCAAGCAACAAATGCACGTTTACGACATTCAGGGAAGCCTGCCCATGGGTTTTCTTTGTGGCGCTCGCCTTTCTGATGAATTACATTGGCCGCAGCATCCTGGGGCCTTTGCTCTCCCCAATCGAACTGGACATGAAAATCAGCCATGGACAGGCGGCCGGACTTTTCATGTTTCACGCTGTGGCCTTTACCGCAGCCATGGTATGCGCCGGCTTTCTCGTGCGAGCCGTCCCGGCGCGACGCATGGTAAGTTGCAGCCTCATGGCGCAAGGAGCAATATTAGCGGCATTCAGCCTGACTGAAACCCTTTCGGCCACGCGACGCCTGTTTTTCCTTCTGGGCGCGTCCGCCGGTTTCTATTTTCCCGGCGCAGTGGCCTGTCTTGGAAGTCTTGTCCAGCGTAAAGACTGGGGCAAAGCCATGGGAATCCATGAACTGGCGCCAAGTCTTGCTTTTATCTGCCTCCCCATTGTCGTGAACCTGTACCTTGGGTTCACAACATGGAAAGGCGTCATGCTTCTGGTCGGAACAGGCATTTTTACCGTGGGCCTTTTGTTCTTTCTGTTTGGAAAAGGCGGAGATACCCCGGCAAACCCGGCAGGCCCGGATACAAGCATAACAAAACTGTTTTTTGCAAAGCACACTATTTTGCTTATGACCCTGCTTGCAACCGGCATTGCGGCGGAATATGTTCCTTTTGCCATAGGCAGCCTGTATCTCGTTGAAGATATGCGCTTTTCTCTGAATGAAGCCAACCATTTTCTGGCGGCGATACGAATAATCTGCCCGCTGCTCGCATTTGCAGGCGGCATTGCTGCGGATCGCTTCAGTTCCGCGCGCATCCTGCTTTTAACCATGTCCCTGTCCGCCGTCTGCCTGTTCGTCCTTGTTCTTCCCGCAACAGGAGCGCATATTCCTCTGCCCGTATGTCTGACCATGCTTGCAGCCCAGGCCATGCTTATCGCGTTTCTTTTTCCGCCTCTTTTTAAATATATGACTGAATTTATCCCGCAAAAAAGCATGCCCGCCTATATAGCCGTACTCATGCCGGCCTGCTCGCTTATCGGCAATGGGCTTATTCCTGCGCTCCACGGACAGGTAGGAGAACGCGTCTCGTTCGGAATGGGATTTATAATCATCGCCGTGCTATGCGCGCTCTGCGCTTTGCTTATTCTGGTCATCCGGCCTGCAAATTCCTTTTTACCAAATAAAAATCAATGAATTCAAAGACTAAAATACCTTTTCAGAAATACAGTTTCCTGTAAAAAATATTCTTTTATTTCACTTTAAAGTGAAAAGAAAATCTTAAGTTTGCAGATATTTTTTCCTGTAAAAAGAAATAGGGATATTCTCCTGTATATTATCTCGCAATATGCATAGTGCAAATATAAAAAATATGCTAAAAATAAGTTTACACGCTCAATCCTTGACATGAGGTTTTTCAATACCTAATCTCTTTTAATCAATTTTTAGAGGAGGTCTTTATATGGCTTACGATATTCGGCTGGTAAAGCTTATCAATGGCGAAACGGTAATGGGAAAGTATGACCCTGCGAAAAATGCGCTGACTGAAGCGGCCTTGATTCAAACCATTCCCACGCAACAGGGCGTGCAGATGATTCTTCTTCCTTTCGGATATCCCTTTGATCAGAAGTTCGACGGCGAACTTTCCATGACTCATGTGTTGTTTACCTTCAAAAACTGTCCTGAAGACCTTCAGACCAAATACCTGGAAGCGACGTCCAACCTCACCCTTTCCACAAGCGGCCTGTCCGGAATTACAGGACAGTCTGGCGGAGGCATGAGCGACTTCCAGGGACTCATTACAAAGTAGCATTTTTTTTGCATACTATTTTCTCTTTTCACCTTGCAACAGATGGACATTCAATGCGCGAACTGCTCTCTCTTTTGCCCAAACCAAGCCGGTACATCGGAACGGAAGAAGGCTCGGTTCGAAAACATATCGCCCAAATGAGCCTGCACATCGGCCTGGCGTTCCCGGATCTTTATGAGGTAGGCATGTCCTATCTGGGACAAAAAATTCTCTATGGAATCGTGAACGCCAGAGAGAGCTGGTTTGCGGAACGGATATTTTCTCCCTGTCGCGAAGCCAGCGCCGTTTTGAAACAACACCAAGCCCACTTATGCACGCTGGAGAGCGACACGCCGCTTTACGCTCTCCATTTTCTTGGTTTTCATCTGACGCACGAACTTTGCTACACAAATGTTCTCAATATGCTTGAACTTGGAAATATTCCTCTGCGAAGCCGGGAACGGGGAAACAGCCTGTTTGAGTGGCCCATTGTAGCGGCCGGCGGCGGATGCACCTTATCAGCGGAGCCGGCGGCTCCGTTTTTTGATCTGATGATGCTCGGCGAAGGAGAGGAAATCCTTCCGGAAGTTCTGGAATGCCTTGAGCACGCCAGAAAGGCCAACCTTTCCCGCACGGAATTTCTGCACAGGGTAAGCGCGGTGCCCGGCGTCTATGTTCCGGAATTTTTTACAGTGGAAAATGGAAAGCCGCACCCCCGCTTTCCGGAATACAGTTGCGTCCGGCGGCGCATCATGGAAGACTTGGACAGGGCCGCTTATCCCGAATCCCAGGTCATACCCTTTGGCGCCGTTCATAACCGGCTCGCTCTGGAGATCGCCCGCGGATGCACCAGAGGCTGTCGGTTCTGTCAGGCCGGCATGACGTATCGCCCGGCGCGGGAACGTTCCGTGGCGGAATTATCGCGTCTTGTCAACAATTGTCTGGAGCATACCGGGTATGACGATTTATCCTTTCTGTCTTTAAGCACCGGCGATTTCTCCGCACTGAAAACGCTTTTCTTACAAACCGTGGAGCGTTGCGCGGAGGAGCAAATTTCCGTCTCCCTGCCCTCGCTGCGGGTGGGTTCCATTGACGACGAGATCATGGCGCGCATGGCCGGAATCAGACGAACAGGAGCGACCCTTGCCCCTGAAGCCGGAACGCAGAGACTGCGCGACGTCATCAACAAAGGCATCAGCGAGCAGGAACTTATCCTGCATGTGCAAAAACTCATTGAGCACGGCTGGCAGCAGGTCAAATTGTATTTCATGATCGGACTGCCTACGGAAACCGATGACGACCTACGTGGAATCGTTGATTTATGCCGTAAAGTCCGGGATGCGGCCGGACGCGGACGGCGACGCCTGCTGGTGACCGCCGCGATTTCTCCGTTCGTGCCCAAGCCCCATACGCCTTTTCAATGGGAAGCGCAGCTTCCCATTGAAGAACTTTCGCGACGGATTTTTCTTCTGCGCGATATGTTCAAACAGGAAAAGAGCATGCAGATGCGTTGGCACGAACCAGCAATGAGCAGGCTCGAAGGGATTCTTTCCAGAGGAGACCGGCGCCTGTCCGACGTTGTGGAAAGCGCGTTTCGAAAAGGCGCATTGTTTGACGCATGGATGGAAAGCTTCAATTTCACCCCATGGCAGGCGGCCATGGACGAGCATGGACTTTCAATAGAAGAATATACCGGACCCCGCATGCTCGACGCTCCTTTGCCCTGGGATCATCTCCATTCAGGGGTAAGCCGGGACTTTCTGCTTCGTGAGCGGGAACGCGGCCGTCAGGAAAAGGTTTCCGGAGACTGCCGCTACGGGGCGTGTCTGTGCTGCGGCGTCTGCGACACCAAGACGCACTCCTCAGGATTGGCGAGAAGCCCCAGGAATGCGCTCCATGCCAACAGACTAAACTTTCCGCAACGGGATCAAAACGCCCATGCTCCCAAACTGGACGAATGGGGAAAGGTTCTTGTCCCGGAAGTGGTCTCGCGCCCCGTCGGCGTTTCAGAAGAGCTGACCATAAAGGCGGCGCAGTACCGTATCTGGTATGCCAAAGAGGAAGAATCCGTTTTCCTGAGCCAGCTTGAATTGCAGTCCATCTTCGAAAGAGCCATGCGCCGCGCCCGCATGCCGCTTACGTTTTCCAGAGGCTTCCACCCCTTGCCGCTTCTCACATTCGGTCGAGCTCTTCCGGTTGGCGTGGCCAGCAACGCTGAATGGTTCGCTGTCGTGCTCAGAGAACGATTTGCGCCAACGGATATCGTCTGCTCCATGCAACCCGGCATGCCGCGCGGCATTCGCTTTCTGTATTGTGAAGAATTGGAATACAAAAAAAATTTACCTCAAGCTATCAGGGAAACATTTCTTTTGGAGTGCGTTTCGACGGAAAAGATATATCAATTTGAAAAAGCATGGCAAAGCTTTGCCGGTCTTGATAAATTTTTCTGGACGCGCGATACTAAGAAAGGAGAACGCACACTCGATGCACGCGCTTTGACGTCTTCCATTGCATTTAAAGGCAACGCAGCACTAGAACTGGCTTTCGACTGGTCAACAACCTATGTTTCGCCTTTGGCTCTATGCTGCGCAGTGTGTCCTGAACTTTCCGTTACCGATTTGCGGCTTACCAAACTCCGGCAGGAGTTCGACTCCCCGACCCGCAATAAACAATAGAGGTTATCATGCGTACCATACGCCGCCTGTATCTTCTTATCATCCTAACTTTTCTTTTTATGGGGGTCTCATCCATGACCATGGCCGGGACAGTGGACTCTGAAAAAGTGCAGATCACCAGACTTTCCAACGGAATGTCCGTGTTTATTCTGCCGGACAAGCGTTTTCCGCTTGTTTCCATGCGCTTGTACGTCCATGCGGGAAGCGCCTATGAAACGCCAAAGGAAGCAGGGCTCAGCCATTTTCTCGAGCACATGGTATTCAAGGGCACGGAAAAACGCGCCAAGGGAGATATCGCCGGCGACATAGAAAAAGTCGGCGGATATATAAACGCGGCCACCAGCTTCGACTATACTGTTTATGTCGTGGATGTTCCCGCGCAGCATTGGATTACCGGGCTTGATGTCATAAAGGACATGGCCTTCCATTCAAAATTTGATCCCAGAGAAATTGAATCGGAAAAAAAGGTTATCATTTCGGAACTGGAGCAACGCGACGATGCTCCTCAGTCACGAATTTTTACGCTGCTGCAAGAGCGGGCCTTTGAGGGAACTCCATATGCGCGACCCATTATAGGAACCAGGGAAAGCATACGCTCTTTCACTCAAGACGACTTCAAAAAATATATAGGCTACCACTATCAGCCCCAATCCATGATGCTTCTGATCGCCGGGAATGTCGAACCTGAAAAAGCCCTGAGCGAAGCGGAACGCCTGTTTGGCAATTATAAAAATACCCGCAGCATTCAGGCTGTCTCTCCCATTTCTCTTGGAGAGCTTATGGCGGGCAAATCAGCAGGCAAAGCCCCGGGCAAACCCATTGTCATTGAAAAAAGACCTGTGCAAAAGGTCTACATGGGCATCGCCCTGCCTGCGACTGGGTCCACAAGCTCCATGGCCTTGTCCTATGACGTGCTTGGATATCTTCTGGGCGGAGACTCGACCTCGCTGTTTTTCCACAAATACAAATATGAGTTGCAAATGGTCGACGACATTTCCGTCGGCAACTACGATTTTGAACGCACCGGCATGGTGTACATTTCCGTTGTGCTGCCCGAAGACAAACTTGAAGAGTTCTGGTCCATGTTCATGACGGACCTGGCCGGACTTGCCGAATGGGCCGATGGAAAAACCCAAAAAGCGCCCTTTGCCCAAGCGGAACTGGAGCGGGCCAAACTCAATATTGAAGACAGCCTGTTTAAAGCCAAAGAAACCCTTTCCGGTCTCGCATCAAAAGAAGGCGCCTTTTTCTTCCTGACCGGAAATCCCCGCGCAGAGGAACAGTATCTTGCTTCCTTAAAAAAACTCGACCTTTCCGATATCCGCGAGGCGGCCAAAACGATTCTCGCGCCGGATAACGTCTATGCCGCCGTTATTGTGCCGGAAAAAATGCAGGCGCCCAATCTGGACGGCGTTTTTGCAAAAGCATGGGCAAAGGTGCCGCCGGCCGGCGTAAAAACGCGCATTGCAACAGAAGGCAAAGGGGCAAGGGAAATTATTGACCTGGGACAGGGCAGAACCCTGGTGCTCATGCCGGACGATACTGTTCCCTATGTGGCCGTAGACATGGCGTTCAAAGGCGGAAACGCCCTGCTTTCGCCCAACCAGCAGGGACTTGCGGCTCTTGCCGCCGCAACGTTGACCACCGGCACCAAGCACAAGAATGCGACGGAAATGGAGGTGTTTCTCACATCCCGCGCGGCCGCGTTGTCCGCTCACGCGGGAAGCCGGATATTCACGCTTGGCATGCGGTATCCGGCGCGTTTCAACAAAGATATGCTGGCCCTGTTCCGCGAAGTGCTCGAACAGCCCGCGTTCAGAACCAGCGAAGTCGCACGTGAAAAACAAAATCAGAAAGCCGCCATAGCCTTGCGCGAAGATCAACCCCTGTCTCTTGCATTCCGTCATCTGACGCCGTTTCTGTTCCCCGATCAGCCATACGGCTATTATCAGCTTGGGATGCCGGATACGGTTGCCGCTTTCACGCAAAAAGACATTACGACATTCTGGAGCGCGCAATCCTCCATGCCCTGGGTTCTGTCCGTCTGTGGAACATTCGACCGGGAAGAAATACTTGAATTGGCAAAATCGTTGCCGATTCCCTCAATGACGCCGCCCGCCACCGTTCCTCCGAAGTGGACAGACAAGCGCGAACTGACGCTCAAACTGCCGGGACGCAATCAGGAACACCTTTTGCTTGTTTTCCCGACCGTGGGCGGAATAAGTCCGAAAGCGCCGTCCTTCGACCTTATGGAAGCCATACTCTCCGGTATGAGCGGAATCCTTTTCACCAACCTCAGAGATGAAAAGGGGCTTGGATACACGGTAACCGCCATGAAGTGGCAGACAGAGCTTACAGGTTTTCTTGCATTTTACATCGGCACCGAGCCGTCCCGCGCCAAGGAATCCCTTGAAGGCTTCGCAACTGTGCTTACGACACTGCACGACAATCTCCTTCCCGAAAGTGAATTGCAAAAAGCAATCCGCCAATTGGAAGGGGACTATTATCGCAGTCATCAAAGCCTTGGCAGTCGCAGTTCCGAAGCGGCCACGCTGCTTGCGCTGGGATATCCGGTCACATACAACCTTGATGTGATTGAATCCGTGAAAAAACTGACGCCGGAAGACCTCAGAGAACTCGCCGTCACATATCTTAAAAAGGACAATGCCTATCTGGTGCGTGTGGCGCCGTAACAGGCTTTGCTCACACATCTTCCCCTTGACGCATAAAAAACCGGCTGCCCAAACGCATTCCAGGCGTGGGCAGCCGGTTTTTCGCGCTGCTGCAAAAGATATCGCCAACACTCTACGACCGCTCTAGAGGCGGGTTTATTTCAATTGAGAGGAACATATACGGCGCTCAAAGACCAGCACATTTCCAACTGTATGAAACCCGGCCCGTTTATAAATGGACAATCCATCCGGGCTTGCCTGCAGAACAAAATTCGCCGCTCCGGCCTTTTTCCCCTCATTAAGCAGAAAATGAAACATGGCGGCGCCGAATCCCCGTCTTCTGGCATCCTCCCGCGTCGCAATATCATATATTCCAGCAGTTCCACCGGCAAGAAAAAGAAGTCCGGTCGTGACGATGCGCCCCTCCACACTCCCTGTATAGAGCCTCATACAGCCGTCATCATATCCCTGGATGCCTTTTTCCCCAAGAAGAATATCCGGAAGCATCGCGGCATGATATTCACGAACAGCCTGTTCTTCGGCGGTTCCGGAAAAGAGGCTCGCCAAATTCTCGCCATATGCGACAAGTTCGCAAAGCGTGCGCACCGGTTGAATGACCAATTCGCTTCGGGCGTTTTTGCCCTGTAAAAATCCGGCATTCGCCCACATTGCAATGTTGACTTCTGTCTGCACAAAACCCACGGAAAAAAACAGGCTGTTCGCGCATAAGCCGGGCCTGTCCCACACCCAAAAAGCCACAGGGCGATTTTCACGCTCAAAATATTGCGCCACAACCTGCACTCCCTCGCGGGAATCGGCGTCAACCTGCTCCCCCAGCCATACCGCTGAATTAAAGGTACCGGAAACCAACCCGCAATCAACAGCCAGACAGCCTTTTGCATGCATCACCTTCATTAAAGGATGTCGAGCCGCAACCCAGGCTATTTTTCGACAAAAATTGTCCCGAACGCAGTTCATGACAGCTAAGGCATTCATCCCCGCATCCTCCGGCACGCCATGCGGACAAACTTTGAGTCCATAAAAAATCTGGCCAATATGTGTGGCGTGCGCTGATTTTTTCCGGCTAGCAAAAACAGTCTTGTCTTTTTTACAAAAGACGGGTAGAGACAGCCCTCTCGCCGCAGTTTCAATGTGGCGGCCATTCTGAAAGATTCTGGGGAATATGTCCATGCCTTCATTTGATATCGTCAGTCGTGTAGAGCTCCAGGAACTGGACAACGCGGTGAACAACACCAAAAAAGAAATTGAAACGCGTTATGATTTTCGTGGCGTCGCGACCGAACTTACGTTAAACAAAGGCGCCAAAAAGCTGCACATTGAAACAGGAGACGACATGAAAATGCGCGCTGTTCAGGATATGCTCATTGGGCATTGCGTGCGGCGCAAAGTCGACCCCCGCTGTCTTGAATTCAAGGATATTGAGCCGACCTCCAAAGGGCAAGTCAAGCGGGATGTCCTGGTGAAGGAAGGGATTTCCAAAGAAATCGGGCAAAAAGTTGTTAAACTGATTAAAGAATCCAAATTAAAAGTTCAAGCGGCCATTCAGGATGAACAGGTGCGCGTGACCGGCAAACAAATTGATGATCTGCAATCCGTGATACGCATGGTCAAAGAAGCAAATTTTGATGTTCCCATGCAGTTCGTGAACATGAAATCCTAATTGAGCACGTTGCGCCGGCCTCTTGGACTTAAAAATTTTTTCTGTATTTTCATATTGTTACCATAAAATTTTAATTTTTTTGCATAACGCCTCTTCACAAAATGAAAAAGGCCCTTATCTTTTCCCAATAACGTGAGATGAAAGTCCGGCTCCCCGTGCTGTACGTATGACAGCGCTTTGCCTGCCATACGCGTGGTTATTGTTGCCGGTTTTACTGGCACTCAACGGGATAGAGTGCCAAAATCAACCAAAAAAACATAATGATTTGGAGGCAATATCATGAATCTGAAACCGTTAAGCGATCGTGTTCTGGTCAAGCGGCTCTCTTCTGAAGAAAAAACCGCCGGTGGGCTGTACATCCCTGACACTGCGAAAGAAAAGCCCACAAAGGGAGAAGTTGTCGCCGTGGGTCCCGGCAAAGTCGCTGACGACGGAAAAAGAATCGCTCCCACAGTAAAGGCTGGAGATATGGTGTTGTTCAACAAGTATGCCGGAACGCAGGTTGAACTTGACGGCGTTGAACATCTTGTCATGCGCGAAGACGACATTCTGGCCATTATTGAGTAGCCTTGCAAATCCACTGACAGCTAGCTGCATATTCTAGGAGGAAATATATCATGTCCGCTAAAGAAATTCTTTTCGACGTCAAAGCCCGTGAACGCCTGTCCCAGGGCGTGGACAAGCTGGCCAATGCCGTAAAAGTCACGCTTGGTCCCAAGGGCCGCAATGTCGTGTTTGAAAAATCCTTTGGAGCGCCGATGATCACCAAAGACGGCGTAACGGTCGCCAAAGAAATTGAGCTTGAAGACAAGTTCGAAAACATGGGCGCCCAGATGGTTCGCGAAGTTGCTTCCAAGACCAATGATATCGCCGGCGACGGCACCACCACCGCCACCATTCTCGCCCAGGCGATTTACCGTGAAGGCATCAAGCTTGTCGCCGCCGGTCGCAATCCCATGGTGATCAAGCGCGGCATCGACAAGGCTGTAGCGGCTTTGACCGAAAGCCTGGCCGCTCTGGCCAAGCCCACTCGCGATCAGAAGGAAATCGCCCAGGTCGGCACCATTTCCGCCAACGCCGATTCCACCATTGGCAACATCATTGCCGAAGCCATGAGCAAGGTGGGCAAGGAAGGCGTCATCACCGTTGAAGAAGCCAAGGGCTTGGAAACCACGCTTGACGTCGTCGAAGGCATGCAGTTTGACCGCGGCTATCTCTCCCCCTATTTCGTGACCAACGCTGAAAAGATGATCTGTGAAATGGACAATCCTTTCGTGCTGATCAGCGAAAAGAAAATTTCCTCCATGAAAGATCTGTTGCCTGTTCTGGAACAGGTTGCAAAGATGAACCGTCCCTTGCTGATCGTGGCTGAAGACGTTGACGGCGAAGCGCTGGCTACTCTTGTGGTCAACAAATTGCGCGGCACTCTTCAGGTTTGCGCTGTGAAGGCGCCCGGCTTTGGCGAACGCCGTAAGGCCATGCTGCAGGATATCGCCGTTCTTACCGGCGGCCAGATGATCACCGAAGAAATGGGCATCAAGCTCGAAAACGCTACGGTGCAGGATCTTGGCACGGCCAAACGCATCGTTGTTGATAAAGACAATACCGTCATCGTGGACGGCGCCGGCGCAGCCGACGATATCAAGGCCCGTGTGGCTCAGATTCGCGCCCAAATTGAAAGCTCCACTTCCGACTACGACAAGGAAAAGTTGCAGGAACGCTTGGCTAAGATCGTGGGCGGCGTTGCCGTCATCAAGGTCGGCGCAGCCACTGAAACCGAAATGAAGGAAAAGAAGGACCGTGTTGAAGACGCTCTGAATGCGACTCGCGCGGCTGTGGAAGAAGGCATTGTTCCGGGCGGCGGCGTTGCTTACATCCGCGTATCCAAGGTTCTGAATGATATCAAGACCGTAGACGACGATGAACTTGCCGGCGTAAACATCATCCGTCGCGCCATTGAAGAACCTCTGCGCCAGATTGCCTGCAATGCAGGCTATGAAGGTTCCGTGGTTGTGGAAAAAGTTCGTGACGGCAAAGATGGTTTTGGTTTCAACGCCGCTAGCGGCGAATACGAAGACCTCACCAAGGCCGGCGTAATTGACCCGAAGAAGGTGACCCGTATTGCGCTGCAGAACGCGGCCTCCATTTCCGGCCTGCTTCTGACCACCGACTGCGCCATTGCTGAAAAGCCCAAGGCTGAAAAGGCTGCTGATATGGGTGGCATGGGCGGTATGGGCGGTATGGGCGGCATGGGCGGCATGTACTAATTTTACCCACATCCCCATATCTATACCTTCCTCTTGTGAAAGCCGCCGGGCTCCTCCCGGCGGCTTCTTTTTACATTCACGCCTTGCACAAGACAGCCCCGTCCATAAACAAAAAATACCTTACGCTGCTCATGTTTGTGGCAAACCGTATGCCGCCGCCCGCCCCTAGGTCATCCACAGCAAGATCCATGCCCGGCTGGCTGATATCGCGCACATACATGCTCTTGTACAGGTTGCCGGAAATATCGTTGCCAATCACGACCACATGCAGGTATATATCC
>CALUUT010000048.1 GCA_944324045.1 uncultured Desulfovibrionaceae bacterium
AAAAAACCGGGCGTATAAACTATCAGGGGATGGACGCTCGTCTTGTTCATGAATATACCTCATTTGTTCATAGAGGCGTTTTGTCGCTGAAGGTATCATTGTAACCGAGAGCATACGTCCCTGTCCATATGGCTTCTTGACCTTTACATGCACATATGTAATCATCATAGTATACTATCGGAGGATATGCAGCATGTCTGTCGGAATATGGCAAATTGTTTTAATCCTGTTGGTTGTTCTTGTCCTGTTCGGCTACAAGCGACTTCCCGAAATCGGAGGCGGCCTGGGCAAAGCTGTACGCAACTTCAAGAAAGGCTTTTCCGAGCCGGATGAAATCGATATCACAAATAAAAGCAACAACGACAAAAAAAATTAAATAGCCCGCATATCGCTTTTTTCAAGCAGCGCGCTCGTACTGACGCTTTTTTTGCGCCTAAAAATCTCCTGCGCCAAAGGCTGACCGGATTTTTCCGGTCAGCCTTTGGATGCGTTTTTTTTTTATATTTCTAACTAAATGACTTTCTGGAAGCATTGGCATCCCTCATGGGCATGCCGCACACCCCGCCAGCTTACCTGAATAATACGGAAACGCTCTCCTGTTCTTCACGCGCATAGGTACTTTCTGACAGAAATCTGTTTTCTTCTAGAAGGATTAGCGTACAGTTTTGTCTGATTGCGACAAAAAAAATATTTTTTTATGCGTCTTGCCGATGTGCGTCTATTCCGCAAAAGGTATGCCCCATAAAAAGCTCATCTGCCTTGATGATGCGGCTGCGGCATTTGAGGCATTCATTCAATAATGACAGATTTCTGAAAAATAAGGTTGCCAGGCAAAGGTTTGTCCGGCAAGCGACTTACCGGCCCCTTGATTCCTTTGGACATAGTGACTACTCCCTATACAACGCCGTCCTCTTTTCTGTCTAATACTGAGCAAAAGCGAATTCTCCATTCCGTTTTTTGCCGGGTGGCGTTCAGAGTATCAAAAAAATTTGAAATATTTTATTATAGTATATTCAAATAATTATCTATTAAAACAAGCGCCAACTACAAATGTGCACGTCAATACCGTCGAATATCGCATAGAAAAATTGACGACTATCCTGCAAAATGACCTGTCGGATATTGCTTTCCGAACAAATGCATGGCTTGCCTTGCAGACAAGAAAGACGCTTCGTAAATTGACCAACAAAAAAAGCGAAGAACGCTCTTCTCCCAATATCCTCTTTGAAGTCGCTTGAAGGAAAAATTGCCGTCAGGCATTCCCTGTTCCGCATCCATCCCTGCATTGACCGGATGCAGGCAAACCGGTATACTTCTCTCCCTTAATAGTGAAAAGCCTCACTGTATCTGTCGTCATCATGTTCTCCCGCGCGCAACCAGCATGGAGGATGGACAATGGGAAAAAACTGTCCGGATGCGTCTCGGACTTTTGCGGATGATGAGAAAAAAACAGCTCACGATGCTCCCAAAAGAGTTCTTGTGCTTGGCGGCTCTGGACTGCTCGGTCAGGCCCTTGTTCAGACTTTGGAAAAAAAACGCTATGAAACCATTGCCCCTTCCCATAAGGAGCTTGATGTTTGCGACGCGCGTTTTGTAGAGGAATATGTTCTCTCTCTGCGCCCGGATTACATCTATAACGCTGTGGCATACACCGCCGTGGACAAGGCGGAAGACGATGAAGCCAACGCCATGGCGCTCAATCGAACGCTTCCCTGCACGCTTGGCCGAATCGCCAAAAGCGCGGGCATATATCTTGTCCACTACAGTACGGATTTCGTATTTAACGGAAAGCGGAACACGCCCTACGACGAAGAGTGCAAACCAGCCCCCCTTTCCGTTTACGGAAAATCAAAGTTGGAAGGAGAAAAAGCCCTTCTTTTTCTGAATCCGGAAAACTTTTGCATCGTGCGTACGGCCTGGCTTTTTGGCCACGGCCGCAAAAATTTCGTCCGAACCATTTTGGAACGGTGCGCGCTTCAGGGAAGCGTGAATGTGGTTCATGACCAAATCGGTTCTCCCACATACAGCATGGACCTTGCCGAATACAGTATTGCCCTGGCCGAATGCAACGGACATGGTCTTTTTCACATCGTAAATGCAGGGTGCGCCAGTTGGTGCGAACTGGCCGCCGAAGCTGTGCGCGTTTCCGGATGCGATTGCCCGGTTTTCCCTATTTCCCATGAAGAATATGCGACCAAAGCCGTCCGGCCGGCCTACGCCGTGCTTTGCACCGCGAAATTTACCGCAACGACCGGCATTGTTCCCAGAGCCTGGCCGCTTGCGCTGGCTGATTACCTCAACCTGGAATACCAGGATATGCCGCATCACTAACATCCATGACCGGCATGCCGTCTCAAAATGAAACGCCCGCGCATTGTTGCGCCGCACGCTCAAAAAGCAAAAACGGAGCCGCTGTTTCCGGCAAACGCTTTGCGCTTTTGCGGGCCATGCGCCTTATCTGCTTTTGTATCGCCATTCTCGCGATTCTGTTTTTCCTTGACTGCCGACACGGCCCCCGCATCCTGCGCTTTCTGGATGGAATTTTCGGCGCGGACGGCGTGATTTCTCATGCAGGCGCCAACCCGGAACATCTGTGGATATGGGCTATCGCTCTTTTCATCATATTCCTGAACAATGAAACGGAAGTGGACATAGGACTGCGCGACGCCTGGCGCGTAAGCCTGTCTTTGTGCAAAGTCGTCATTCCCATCATCATTGCCGTCAAGGCGCTTACGGAACTGAATCTCATGGCCTACATCGCCAAACCCCTGGAACCGATTATGG
>CALUUT010000049.1 GCA_944324045.1 uncultured Desulfovibrionaceae bacterium
AATCAAACGACAACTTATTTCCACTCCCAAAAGCCGGCGGGAATTGAACAGCTCCCTATATCGAGAGTAACCCCAGCGATGCAGCCGCGTTGTTTCATCTCCTGCGGGAATCGCGTCATCCGGTATATAAAGCGGCTTTAGAGCGGCCAATCTTGACCGGGCCTCCGTGACGTTCGCCAGGTCGGTTGAATCCGGAGTCTTAAAAAAGCGTCCCCGACGCAGTGACTTGCATGCCGGACAATAATACTCAAGAGCAAAAAGACGATGCCGATACGGCTTTTTCGCTCCATTGGCGTATTGCATTGTCTCATTGCAATGCGGACACCGGCAACGCCCTCTTTCAGCGGTATTGCGCGCCGCGAGCGAAGCGCCGCAATGAGCGCATTTTCCCGGATTTTTTCTGTCGGAGCACTCTGTCAGATCGCCGCATTCCGGACAAACAAAAACATTTTTGGGGTGTCTGGAATCATCGGCGACAAGATATCCAGGAAAAAGATCAAAAGGCTTGCCGCAATGACGACAATCCGTTGTTTTCACCCAAAGAAAATATTTGACGCGCGCTTCAGGACTTCCGCAAACCCCGCAACGGGTCCGATATAGATGCCCCAACTCCTTTCCAAGATTCGCCCTGAGCGACATCGCGGCTTCCCGATACGCCTCGACATCCAAAGTTTCCATTTCCCGCCGGACAATCCAATACGCCATGGGATTGATATCGCAACCTTGAACGTCAGCGCCCATGCGGTTTGCTTCAAGCAGGGGAGTGCCGCCGCCCATAAAGGGATCCGCGATGGTTTTTCCCGAGAGATCGCCGGCCTGATAAAAGGCCTCCTGAAGCGGGACATCTGAAAATTCAGAAAGCATAAGAGCGCGGAAAAGAGTTCCGGGCCTGCGGGCAAACCACTTGTGAACCGCTATAACGGGGCGGTAGTATTGCTGGATCTGCTTCTCACGCCGGGCGAGATTTGCCACAAAAGATATATTGTAACGATTTTCTATCATTGAAACGGTAAAAGCATTTTTACGTGCTTTATTTCCTTCCTTGCGGATGCCGACATCATACGGCGGTTGAGGTTACGCTTTACTCTTCTCCGATCAACGGACTCAATTCGGCAAAATGTCCATGCACGTGCCTGCACGGCATACGGCGACCGGCGTAAATCCCTTACGAAATATCGCCCATGTCGGAACAGCGTAATTCAAAAGAAGAACTTTTTCCATACTTCAAAACTGATGTTCGACGCGATTCCGTCACGTTTCCGTGAATTGGCAATTCTCCTACCTTATACATCATATCCATATTTATTCCAAAATCTACCGAATGGTTCACAGCGGACTTCAAACCGGCGCGGTTCGTCAAACAGGTGCGGCGGCGGGAGCTTGGCCGCGTCTTCGGCGCAGGCCAGAAGGAATTCGCAAAAGTCCCGGCCCGGATTGCGGCTGTCCCAGTTCATGCTGGGCGCAAGCGCGGAATCGTAACAATAGCGCTTTGGCTCTTTCTTTTTGGAAAAACGCGCCTGACTGCCTATTTCAGGCCGCATGCGCAAACGCTTGTCGGCGTGTTCATAGCTTTTCGCGCGCGGCGCGGACCGGGACGGATACCGGGGCTTTTTTTCGGACATGGCTCAACTCCTGTTATCCGCGAATCCTAATATAAGCCTCTGAAAAGCTCAAATCTTGATGCCGCGTTGCGCATAAAACATCAAGACCGCTTCCGATGCCGTCGAAAACGGTCTTGATATCCGTATTTAAGCCGCAAACCGGCACAGCGGACGTTTGAAAGACGCCCGCGCCTTTTTGTCATCTATTATCTGCGCCGGCGCTCTCCGCCGTCCCGCCGTCCGCCTTCGCGGCGCGAAGAGGACGGCCGGGCCGTATCTTCGGGATTCCAGGGAATCCCCTGTTCCTCAAGAAGCACGGCCTTGCGCGACGCGCGGATGCGATCGCCTGTGATTTCAATGACCTTGACCATCATTTCCTCGCCGACGCGCGCCACATCCGAAGCCTGTTCCACGCGATTCACGTCAAGCTGGGAAATGTGCACCAGCGCCTCAAGGTTGGGCAAAATTTCCACAATAGCGCCGATTTCCAGGACTTTGCGCACCTTGGCGAGATAATTCTTGCCCAATTCGGCGCGCTGGTCGTAGTAAAGCACCATGGTCTTGGCCAGTTCAAGCGATTCCTTGGTGGGCGCGAAGATGGATATCTTGCCGGAATCGTCGATATCAATCGAAGCCTCGGTTTCAGAGGTGATCTGTTTGATGTTCTTGCCGCCCGGTCCGATGATCAGCCGGATAATATCCGGATTGACCATGACTTCCTCATGCTGAGGCGCATACTTGGACAATTCGGCGCGCGGTCCGGGCATGGCCCTGGCCATTTCCCCAAGAATATGCAGCCGCGCCTCTTTGGCCTGTTGCATGGCGCGGGCCATGATTTCCGTATCAATGCCGGAAATCTTGATATCCATCTGCACCGCGGTCACGCCGTCCGCCGTGCCCGCAATCTTGAAATCCATGTCGCCAAGCGCGTCTTCGTCGCCCAGAATATCGGTCAGCACGATAAACTCGTCGTCTTCCTTGATAAGCCCCATGGCCACGCCCGCAACCGGCGCGGAGATGGGCACGCCCGCGTCCATAAGAGACAGGCAACCGCCGCACACCGCGGCCATGCTGGAAGAGCCGTTCGACTCCATGGTTTCAGCCACGACACGCAACGTGAAGGGAAACTCCTCAGCGGACGGCAAAATCGGCTTCAGCGCCTTTTCCGCAAGCGCGCCGTGCCCTATTTCCCGGCGGGACACGCGCACGGCCTTGACTTCGCCCACGGAAAAAGGCGGAAAGTTGTAGTGCAGCATGAAACGCTTGGTCACGTCGCCGGCCAGAGAATCCACGCGCTGCTCGTCCGTGGAGCTGCCAAGAGTGGTCACCACCAGGGATTTGGTCTCTCCGCGCCGGAAAATCGCGGACCCATGGGTGCGCGGCAACACGCCGGATTCAATGGTTATGGGGCGCACGGTTTTGGTGTCGCGGCCGTCAATGCGCAACCCCTGTTCCTTGATGCGCCGGCGCACGATTTTCTTTTCCAGCGCGGCAAAAATGTCCCCAAGCTGGGCCAAAGGCGACGGGTCTTCCGCATAGTCCGGGTCCGCGGCCAAGGCTTCCTTGACTTCGTCCTTGACGGCCTTGCGCGCGTCCTTGCGCTTCATCTTTTCCGGAACAGTCAGGGCCGCCGCGAGCTTTTCGCCGCACAAGGCCTCGACCTTGCGCGTCAGGGCTTCATCGTTTTCCAAAGGCGTAAAGGCCATCTTGGGTTTGCCCGCCTGGGCGCGCAACGTTTCTTGGGCTTCGATAAGCGGCTGCACGGCGTCATGACCGAAATTCAAGGCCGCAATGATCACGTCCTCAGGCACGAACTCGGCCTCGCCCTCAACCATGACCACCGCTTCCTTGCTCGCGGCCATGACGATGTTCAAATCGCTTTGTTCCTGTTCCTTGAGCGTGGGGTTGAGCACAAACTGACCGTTCACCCGTCCCACGCGCGCGCCGGCGACCGGCCCGTTGAACGGAATGGAGGATATCATGACCGCAGCGGACGCCGCGGTCAGGGCAAGCACATCCGGATCGTTGTCCGGCTCGGCGGACAAAACGGACGCAAGAATCTGCACCTCATCCTTGAACCCTTTGGGAAAACACGGGCGCACCGGCCGGTCGATAAGACGGGAAACCAGGGTTTCACGTTCCGACGGACGGCCTATCTCGCGCCGGAAAAAGCTGCCGGGAATGCGGCCCGCCGCATACATTTTTTCAGAATATTCCACGGTCAGGGGAAAGAAATCCGCTTCCCGTTCCATGGGCTGGGAACAGACCGTGACCAGAACCACAGTGCCGCCGCACTGAATCCAGACCGCGCCGTCCGCCTGATTGGCCAGACGCCCGGTTTCAAAAAGAATTTCCTTGCCGCCCACCTGGGCTGCAACCCGCGTTACATCAAAAAGACTGTTCATCATATGAATCCTTGTAGATGCGAAGGGGATTCCGGGGAGAGGGCCGAAGCGCTCGGCGCTGTACCCGGACCCCCCGTTCGCGCGACTTGCGCGGACGCAAACGTCATGCGTCCGTCTTTGTTTTTGAGCGCTGGACAGGCATCGTTCAGCGCCTGGCGGGTTTTCCCGCCGTTCATTCTTTGCCCTTGCCGGGACATTTTTTACAAGCAAAAACACAAAGCCGCGTTGATCGCCGGCCTCTCCTGCGCTCCCTGCCAAAACGCCCGGTTTCGGACGAAACAGTGCGAAAAAAAGGCATGCGTGCGCGCACCACGCGGGAAACGCGGGGGATTGCGCGCGAAACGTCCATCTGACGCGGACAAAGGACAAAAAGGCCAACAACCAACGCATCCAAACAGATTCGGGGGACGCATGCGTCCCCCGAAGCATCCTTGTTATTTGCGCAGGCCCAGCTTCTCAATCAAAGCGCGGTAGCGCTGAATATCCGTCTTTTTCAGATACTTGAGCATGTTTCTGCGATGACCGACCATCTTCAAAAGACCGGTACGGGAATGAAAATCCTTCGTATGGGTCTTGAAATGATCGGTAAGCTGTTCAATGCGGGCGGTGATCAGGGCAATCTGCACCTCAGGGGAGCCCGTGTCGCCTTCATGTTTGGCGTACGCTTCAATAACTGCCTTTTTGTCGTCGGGATGCATGGCCACAGCGTTATCCTCCAATGTTTTGGGTTAATTCCAGAGTCCGCGAACAACGGTCCACACAGGCGCGCCCCTGAAAGACGCGGTCTGCGCCAAAGCCAGCGCTTCCCCATTTCCGGACAGGAAAAGTCCGCTCATGCCCGGAACAAAAGACGCCGGCCGCAGGTTTTCGTCCATGACCGGAAGCGCGGCATACGGCAGGGCGACTCCGTTGCGAACCTTCTGTTCCTGTTCGCTGTTCAAAAACAGCGCAGGCCGGTCGCAAAGCGCCTCTTTTATGGGTATGACGCATTCCGCCAGCATTTCCGGATGTTCCAAAAGCGCATCAAGCTCATGGGCCGTTTTAAGCGAAAACGGATGACTGTACTCCCGGACCAGCTCAGTAAGCACGGCGCCGCACCCTAAGCGCATCCCCAAGCTGTGGGCCAGGGACCGTATATAAGTGCCGGAGCCGCAGCCGACCCGGAAGCGGATAAACGGAAGCTCGCAATCGAGCATTTCCGCAAACTCAATGATCACATTCTTTGTCTTGACCGGGGTTTCCCGGCCCTGTCTGGCCAGACGGTACAAGGGCTGCCCCTTGTGTTTGGCCGCGGAGAAGGGCGGAACCACCTGCTCCGAAATATCCCGCCAGGCGCGTATTTCCCCTTCCACCTGGTCCGGGACGACTCCCGCGACGGATGCGGTTGCAATGCGCTCGCCTTCGGCGTCCCAGGTGTCCGTGGTCTCTCCCAGCTTCAGGCGACCGGAATACACCTTTTTGCCCATTAAATAGTTCGACAGCTTGGTCGCCTGTCCCAGAAGCACAAGCAAAACGCCCTGAGCCATGGGGTCAAGAGTGCCCGCATGGCCAATCTTGGCCTGCCCCAGCTCGCGCTTGACCCGCGCGATGCACTGGGCCGAACTGGGACCGCTGGGCTTGTTCAGAACCAGAACGCCGTGACACTGAGACGGCTTTACGCCGCGAACACGGCATGCCTGCGCATCCCGCCCGGCTCCGCTCTTGCCTGCGCCGCCGCTCATGAACGCCCCAATCCCTTTACGGCGTCGCCCGCCAGCGGCAGCAAAATATGCAGCGCTTCGTTCACAGGCGCATTGAGCGCGACGCCCGCCGCGTTTTTGTGGCCGCCGCCGCCCAAACGGGCCGCAATCTTCTGCACGTCCACCTCAGAAGAGGAACGCAGGCTGACCTTGCTTTTGCCCGGTCCGTCCGGACGGATGAAAATGCCCACATGCACGCCGCGCAAACGCCGAAGCCATGAAACGAATTCCTCCAGGGCGCGGTTGTCAAGCCCGTACTGTTCCAAAAGCCCGTCAGGCACGACAGCATACGCGACCTGTCCGTCATGGGCAAGCTTCGTCCCGCAAAACAGCTCTCCCCACACATGCAGCCGCGGCAGCGTCCAGTTGTTCGCGCGGCGGGCCGTAAAGGAGTCAAGATCAAGCCCCTGGCGCACAATAACCGCCGCCATGTCGAAAACATCGGCCCCGGTATTGGCGAACGTAAAGGAACCCGTATCCGACACCAGTCCAAGGTACACGGCCTCGCCAAGCGGTCCGGACAGATCATGCCCCATGCTTTGAGCCAGTTCGCCCACAAGCAGACAGGCGGCCGCCGCATGCGGCTCCACCCAGCGTATGTCGCCAAAAACCGGCGTTCCGGTATGGTGGTCAATGACCACGACGTGCGAAAAACGCCCGGCCGCCAGGGCCGCGGCGAATTCCCCGCCTGTGCGGTTCGGCTCGGCGCAATCCGCGATAACCGCCACGCGCGGCGTAAAATCATGCAAATCCGCAAGCCGCGAGATCAGGGGCGCGCCCAGATCGAGCCACGCCAGGTCTTCCGGCACGCCGCTTTCATTATACAAACGCACCCTCTTGCCCAAAAACAGCAAAAGATGCGCAAGCGCCGCCGTGGCGCCCAGCGCGTCGCCGTCCGGATTGTGGTGAGCAACCACAAGAAAATCATCCGCCTCACGAAACAGGCGCGCTATGCGGTCCTTTGGCTCGCCCATGCTATTCCATTCCCATAATTTCAATGTCGCTGTAGACCATTTCCTCAGCCGTGCACGCTTCCATATGCGAAAGGCATTTCGTCAGTCTGGATTGCAGATGCCGCTCGTCATTGCTCACGGACACCACCGTCAGACGCAGACGCGTCATGGAATCCTCGCTGCCGGTTTCAGCCACAGCCACATTGAACTGGTTTCGCGTTTTCTGCTTGATGCTGTTGGCGATACGGCGCTTTCCCTTGAGAGAATCCATGCCATGCAACGCATATTCCACTGTAAGTACGCCAATCAACATAATAACTACGTTTCTTCCAGACGAGCCGGTCCGAAACATTCCGGCTTTTTCAAGCATAATGAAAGACCGCGACGGCAAAACGTCGCGGCCCGTTTCCCCTTACAGCGTCGCGGCTTCCTCGACCAGTTCAAAGGCTTCGATGATGTCTCCGGCCTTGATGTCGTTGTAATTCTCAAGACCGATGCCGCATTCATATCCTTTGGCCACTTCGCGGGCGTCTTCTTTAAAGCGCTTCAGCGAGGATATCTTGCCGGTGTAAATGACCACGCTGTCGCGCAAGAGGCGAGCGCCGGCATTGCGGGATATCTTGCCGTCAACCACATATGAGCCAGCAATGGTCCCGACCTTGGGCACGCTGAAGGGCTGGCGCACCTCAGCCTGACCAAGATATATTTCCTTGCTGACCGGCGCAAGCATCCCGGCCATGGCGCTGCGTATCTCATCCACAAGGTTGTAGATGATATTGTAGAAACGAATATCCACATTTTCCTGTTCCGCGACTTCCTTGACCTTGGCTGTGGGACGCACGTTAAAGCCTATGACTATGGCGGAAGACGCGGCGGCAAGCATGATATCCGACTCTGAAATCGCGCCGGTGCCGCCATGAATGACCTGAATGCGCACCTTGTCCGTGCTCTGCTTGTTCAAAGCCTCGACAATGGCTTCAAGCGAGCCCTGCACATCCGCCTTGACCACAAGATTCAGGGTCTGGGCCTCCTGGTCGTCCGCGCCTCTTGACAGGAAGGTTTCCAGGGTGACCTTGGTTTCCCGGGCCAGTTCCTTTTCCCTCTGTTTCATGGCGCGCGTATCAGCAATGCGCCGGGCGACCTTTTCATCAGCGACCGCCACAAACTCTTCGCCGGCGACAGGCACGCCTTCAAATCCCTGAACCTCGACAGGCGTGGACGGTCCGGCTTCCCTGACCTTCTTGCCCTGGTCGTTGAACATGGCGCGCACCCGGCCGGAGAACGTTCCGCACACGAAAGGATCTCCCAGCTTGAGGGTTCCTTCCTGAATCAGCACGGTTCCCACAGGCCCGCGCCCTTTGTCGAGCTTCGCCTCCACAATATGCCCGCGGGCCGGTTTATCCGGGTTGGCCTTAAGCTCCAGAATTTCCGCCTGAAGCGCAATCAGTTCCAAAAGATCGTCAAGTCCCACTCTGGTTTTTGCGGAAACCTGCGCGAACACCGTATCGCCGCCCCAGTCTTCGGACACCAGGCCATAATCGGCAAGTTCGCGCATCACGCGCTCAGGATTGGCCTCAGGCTTGTCGATCTTGTTGACCGCGACCATGATGGGCACGCCGGCGGCCTTTGAGTGGTTTATGGCTTCTTTCGTCTGTTCCATGACCCCATCGTCCGCCGCGACAACCAAAATGACGATATCCGTCACCTGCGCGCCGCGGGCGCGCATGGCGGTAAAGGCTTCGTGACCGGGCGTATCAAGAAAAACAATATCCCCGCGCTTCGTGGACACAAGATAAGCGCCGATATGCTGGGTGATGCCGCCCGCTTCGCCGGAAACCACGCTGGATTTGCGGATTGCGTCCAGAAGCGACGTCTTGCCGTGGTCAACGTGTCCCATGATGGTCACCACCGGCGGACGCGGTTTAAGCATTTCCGGGGTATCCACAGTGGTTTCCGCAAGGTAGTCCGTTTCGGAAAAGCCCACGCGCTCCACTTCATAACCGAATTCGGACGCGACGACTGTCGCGGTGTCCAAATCCAAGGACTGATTGATGGTGGCCATGACGCCAAGCCCAAACAGCACCTTGACCACTTCCGCGCCTTTAACGCCCATCTGGTGCGCGAAGTCCGCCACGCGGATGACTTCTTCCATGCGCACCTTGCGCTTGGCCGCCTTGATGGGCTGGGTGTTGGTCTGCGCTTTTTGCTCGCGCTGTCTGCGTTTGGGCCGGCGCGCGCCCGACGGACGCGGCGTCTGCCATGTTTCCCCCACATCGCCAAGCCTGAATCCGGCGTCCATGTCGTCGTCGCCCAGCATTTCCTGGTGAAAATCCACGGTTCTGCGGCCGCCCTTGGGACGCGGCGCTTTTTTCTTGCCGTCCCGGTCCACAGGACCGTCAAACGAACGGCCCGGCGTCGACGGCATGAACATGCGCTCCACGGGACGGGCCGGCGTCCCGGCCGGCGCGCCTGTTCTTGGCGCAGGCTCAGGCGCGGCAGGCGCGGGGTCGGGCCGTGAAATAATGCGCACCTGCGGCGCGGGCGTTTCCTCGCGGCGTTTTTTGTTGCGCGCGGGACGCTCCGGCCGTTCGCTCCCTTCTTCCCGGCCCTGCCTGCGGCCGTCGGGACGGGGCGCCTCGTCGCCCTGCGCTTCCAAAGGCGCGGACGGGGCGGCCTGCATGGCGGCCTGAACCTGGGCGCGCGAAGCCGCTATGTCGTCGGCGTCGGGAACAGCCGTGGCGTCGGGAGACACCAGCCGTTTCCTGGCCGATGCATCTTCAACTGCTTCCGCGGCCGGAACCGGCGCGCTTTTCACCTCGGAAACAGGTGGCTGCTCCAGCGGCGTTTCCTGCGCCGCGTTTTCCGTTGCAGAGGCCACAGGCGCTTCATTTTCCGGCTCCGCCTCCACGGGTTTTGGCGCGATATCTTCGGGGCGGCTGATGACTCTGGCAGTAGCCGCAACCGGCTTCGGCCTGGGTTTGTTTTTCTGAGGCCGCGGTTTCGCCGTTGCGCCTTTCGCGCTCTCTTTCGCCGCCTTTTCCTCTTCGCCGGCGATATCCGCCGCGGATGCGGCCTCCTGCGCGTCCAAAACCGTTTTGGAACGATTCTCTTCGGACTCGGAAGCCTGAGGTTCCCGCTCAGGCTCACGCCCGCTCTTCGCCGTTCCCTGCGTGGACGCATCCGCGCTTTCATCGCGATTGCGGCGCCTGCGCACAATCACGTCGCCTTTTGACGGGGTTTTGGCCGTCACATTCACGGACGGGGCGGCCGAATAATGTTCACGGACACGCATGGCTTCCTCCGCCGAAATCAGGGATTGCTGATTTTTGGCCGGAATCCCAAGATCCCGCAACATCTGAAGCAACTCCTGCCGCTGAACGCCGAGTTCGGCGACCAGGTCTTTGACTTTCACACTCTCTTCGCTCATGCGTATCCCCTAATTAAACTTCTTGCGCCTGACGCGCGCCGCTTCAAGCCGCTCGCCGCACGTCCCTTCCCGGCACACATACCATCCCCGTCCGGGCATAACCTGTTCCGGGTCGGGAACAAATGTCCTGTCCGTCACATCTGCAGGCGCGCACACGTAACGAAGCAACTCCCGCTTTGGAAAACACTTTCTGCACACAACGCATGTGCGCATGGGAACGCCCTTACTCCGCGTCACGTTCCTCTTCCTGCGTTTGCGCGGCCTGCGTCGGCGCATCCTCACCGCTTTTTTCTTCCTCTTCCCGTTCCTTGCCGGGAGTCAGGAAGTTGACGGCGGCGCGCACATCATCAAGTTTGGAAGGCGAAAAGCCCTCTATGGCAAGCAGTTCCTCATCCGTGGCCTCGCGGATGCGCGCCAAAGTATTCAAGCCCGCCGCCAAAAACTGCTCTTTGGGAATGCCGGCCACGCAGGAAAGCTGTTCCAGCCCGTGCCCGACGGCATGCAATTCATTATGACGGCTTTCCGTAAAGATATCAATCTTCCAACCCAGAAGTTTCGCCGCAAGCTTCACATTCTGCCCCTTGCGGCCGATGGCGTTGGTAAGCTGATCATCAGGCACGATGACCTCTAGAAGGTTTTCTTCTTCATCCACAATAATGCGCGATATGACCGCCGGCGCCAGCGCGTTGCGGGCATATGTCGCGATATCCTGACTCCAGACCACAATATCTATGCGCTCTCCGCGCAACTCCTGCACCACGTTTTGAATGCGCGAGCCGCGAATGCCCACGCATGCGCCCACGGGATCGACGTCGCGGTCGCGGGACATGACCGCGACTTTGGCGCGGCTGCCCGGATCGCGGGCAATTCCCATGATCTGCACGGTCCCGTCATCCACTTCGGGAACTTCGCGCTTGAAAAGACAGGCCATATAGTCGCGATGCGAACGGGACACGACCACCTGCGGCCCCCGGCCTTCGCGGCGCACGTCAAAAATTATGGCCTGCACGCGGTCTCCGCGTTTGTAGTGCTCGCGCGGAATCTGCTCTTCTTTCGGCAAAAGCGCCTCCGTGCGCCCCAGATTGATGATCCAGCCGGCTTTGTCGCGACGCTGGATAATGCCGGAAATGAGCTCGCCCTTGCGTTCCTTGTATTCATCATAGATTATTTCAAGTTCCGCATCGCGCATACGCTGGATAATGACCTGCTTGGCGGATTGCGCCGCAATGCGCCCCAGATTTTCTATCTTCAGCCGAAACCCCACTTCATCGTCAAGCTGCACGTCCGGATCATGCTCCCGCGCTTCCTCAAGCGTAATCTCCGTGTTGGGGTTGGCCACATCATCGGTAACGATTTTGAAGTGATACACTTCAATTTCGCCGGTGTCGTCATTGTATGTGACTTCAATATCCATATCATCGCCGAATTTGCGCTGCACAGAGGTCCGCACCGCATCTTCAAGCGTGCTGATCAACATGCCGCGATCCAGTCCTTTATCGCGGCTGATCTGGTCAATAGCCTTCTTCAATTCCAAACTCATGGAGTTCCTCCATCTCGGGGGAATACAACATCCGGCGCGATTTTACATCATTGGTTATACAATCACACGGCGTTTCGCCGCCGTTTTTGAGCCAAAAAACGACAAGACGCCGTAAAAACTCTCCAAAGCCTTTTTGCGCCCAGGCGCAAAAAGGCGCGTCATTGCGTTGAAAGCGCGACACTATCGCTTGCCGGGCTTGCGCGGTTCGGGAAAAATATGCACAAGCCGCATACGCTTGACGTCATTCCAGCTAAAAACAAGTTTTTTGGCGTTCTCCGGCACAGGCAAAGCCATGCAGTCAGGCACGACGGCGATGGGGCCGTCCTCGTCGCGACGCGGAGCGTCGACCAGCACGCCTCTGAAATTTTTGCGGCCGGGAAAATCCGGACCTGGCGCGGACAAAACAAGCTCCACAGGAGCGCCGACATACGGATGCAGTTGCGCGGCGCAAAAAAACGGGCGTTCAAGTCCCGGCGAAGACACTTCAAGGATATAAGCTCCGCTCATGACGTCTTCCACCTCAAGGCTCGCCCCAAGCAAGCGGGAGAACTCCCCGCATTGATCAATGGTCACGCCCGGCGGGAGCGCCGCATCCTCGGGCGCGCGCGCAGGGCCGTCCTCGCCGGCAGCGCCTTCGCCAGCTTCACGCGCCGCGCCGCATTCAGCTTCGGCATATGGCGAAGCGTCAACATATACGCGCAAAACGCCGCGCGCGCCGCCTGAACATTCAATGCCCCATACCATAAGGCCCAGCGATTCCGCCAAAGGCTCAGCCAGAGCGCGAACTCGTTCAATCAAGGAAATATGTGCCATGCCGTTTCTTTGTAAAAAGAGATATGTACGGTCCGACGACGGAACAAAAAAAAGGGGGCCTTCGTAAGGCCACCCCGATTTGCCGTTGTCCGGTTACAGGATGCCTGAACAGAACCCCCTTCTTTTTCCGCATGCAGCGAAAACCTTCGAGAGCGCCGCCTGTTCAGATGCCCTTTCCTAAGCTGCAAACGAAACAATGTCAATGTTTTTCCCGCGATTATATGCCTGCTCTTCAAAAAAACGCCCGCAAAGAAAGAAACGCCGCACGGCGAATGCGCGCAATATCCGGACTCAACGCCCGTTTTCCATGGCGCGGCGTTTTCCGCGCCCCTTTATCCAGGACAGCAACGCGCCGGCGTTCAAAAGCAGGCTCGCCCCCAAAATCGCCTTCAGGGCCATGGGCGCCGTCTGCCGGGAAACATCAACTGCGCCCTGCGCCATGCCGGTCCCGGACAAAACCACATTGACCGACGTTTCAGCTCTGTGCCCCATGTTGTCCGCAACGACCGCCCGCCAGAGCCCCGGCTTGTCCGGAACAAAGGCGAACCGTCCCCGCCTGTCCGTGCGGCCGTTTTGAAACTCCACCCTGGC
This sequence comes from uncultured Desulfovibrionaceae bacterium, assembly GCA_944324045.1. Lineage (GTDB taxonomy): Bacteria > Desulfobacterota > Desulfovibrionia > Desulfovibrionales > Desulfovibrionaceae > CALUUT01. Next base: position 13,070 of record CALUUT010000049.1, read on the forward strand.
GTCGTCCGGGCCATACACTTCAATTGCGGCATAGGCCGGCGTCTCGCCGCTTGAATAGGCAAATTCAAGCACGACGGCGGAAGCGCCGTCAACCTGCGAGCCCGCAAGCGCGTGGGCATGCGCCGGACGCGACGCGGCGAGCGGACTGAACGCGCATGCGGCGGCAAAAATGAAAACGCTTCGAATCGCGATACTTCCCATGGTTCCCATACATTCTCCCACGGCAAAGGGCGGCCAGTCCAGGGTCTTGCATGAACGCCGCAACCGGACGCCCGATTGCTCTCTACTGAATGGCGAAAACATACGTGGCGCGCATGTCCGCCTTATCCGCTCCGCCGTCCGCGACCGGTCCGGTCATAGCCGCGCGCAGCATCCACAGACCGGGTTTTGTCATCACAATCGCGGCTTCGCCGTTCGCGTCGGTCTTCGTCTCGGATGCATACACGTCCGCATCCTTGGAATAGCCGTCATATACGGCGCTCACCGTGGCGGCCAACGGCTTGCCCCTATACAGCACCCGGCAGCGAATGGCATCGCCGGGCCTGATATTCGCGGGATTGTCCAGAAGAATAATTTCAAGCGGCTGCCCCAGCGCTTCTTTGTACAATGTGTCCGCGGCGGCGGCGTTGATCAGGGCCTTTGCAAATTTTTCATATCTGCCCACCGAAAGCACCTTTTTGCCCTGCGCTTCAAGCGCGGCGCGGTCTCCGGCCAAAACGCCCTCGGTGGTGTCGCTCCACAGTTGCGGCAGCCGCGTCGCGGACAAAAGCGCGGGACCATCTTTTGCAAGCGTCGCTGTTCCGAAAAGATATGTCCCTTCCGGCGAAAGCGCCACGTCGGTCACGGTTTCGCCCTGCCGCATCTGAAGCTTCACGTCGCGCACAGATTCCGCTTCCTCGCTGACCATAAACACATGCGCGGCCTGAACCTGGACGCCCACGGATTCGCCCTTGGCCGCGGCCGCGGCGTCAGGCTTGACTATGAACTCATGCGCGAACGCCAAATTGAACGCCCCCAGCACGCAAAAAACCGCCAATGCCATTGTCCTGATTCTCATACGCCACTCCTTTTTTCGGGACGCTCAACGCCCATAGGTGTTACTTTTTTATAAAAAGTAACACCAAGCGCCCAGCCGGTCAACCGCTTTTGCTTTTTGCGGCAATGCAGAGCCGCCCATAAAAAAAGGGAGGCCCGTGGCCTCCCCAATTGGCGCGCCGCGCGCTTACCAGTTTATGCCAAGCAACTCAAAATGCGCTCTGGGATGGGCGCAGGCCGGGCACAGCTCAGGCGCGCTTTTGCTGTTTTCAAGGATAAAGCCGCAGTTGCGGCAACGCCATGTGACCGGAACTTCGCGGGTGAACACGCGACCCTCTTTCACATTTTTGGCGAAATCGCGGAAACGCTTTTCATGAAAGGCTTCAGCCACGGAAATTTCTTTCCATATCTGGGCCAGTTCGTTGAAACCTTCGGCCAGGGCGATCTTGGCAAAACCGGGATACAAAACCGTGTGCTCATGATTTTCGCCGTCAGCGGCCATATTCAGATTATACAGGGTGTCTTTGGTGCATCCGGCCGGGAAGGTTCCCGTTATCTCAAGATCGCCGCCTTCAAGGAACTTGAACATGCGTTTGCCGTGTTCTTTTTCCTGCTCCGCGGTTTCAGCGAAAATGGCGGAAATCTGCTCAAAGCCCTCTTTTTTGGCCGCGCTCGCGGCAAAGGCGTACCGGTTGCGCGCCTGAGATTCGCCTGCAAAAGTCAACAACAAATTTTTTTCGGTCTGCGTTCCTTTCAAAGATTTCATAGGGGCCTCTTTTTTTTGGGGTGTTGCTTAAAAACCGCATTCAGTTTTTGCACTTATCGCAAACGCCCTCGAACTCAATCCGGACGCCTGTAACGGTAAATCCTGGAGCGACCTCCAGCTTTTCCGGAAGATCCATCTCCATGTCGGTGAACACATCGCCCACCCTTCCGCATTGCGTACAACGTACATGATGGTGCGGTTTCGTGCAACCATCAAAACGTTTTTGCCGGCCAGCGCTTTCCAGCAATAAAATTTCACCGGCTTCTGCAAGCATGTCCAGGTTGCGGTATACCGTGCCAAGACTGATATAAGGAAGACGGGCGCGCACCATCTGGTACACCTCATCAGCCGTGGGGTGGGTGGTCACGCTTTGAAGTTCCTCAAGAATGATTTTCCGCTGTTTCGTCATACGCGTCATGGCTGCCATGTGAACCTCTCTGTAATGCTGATTAAAAAATATTGATAATTATTACCAAAGTAGCGAAAAAGATCAAGTCTTATTCCATGACGATGCGCCAGACGCACATTTCTTTAACCATGCCCCGCAAAAAAATCAGCGCCACGCCCGCCCCAAAGACGGCAAGCGCGATGCGCGACGCCTCTTATAATGCTGTATACTGGGCACATATGACGGATTGAAACCTGGACGCAAAAAACGATTTAACGTTCTGAAAGGCAGGATAACAAAGCGGAAATCCTTATGAATGCCTGGCCAGCATCATTTCGGCAATGGCGAAATCAAGTTCGTCGTCAATATCAAGCGAACGTTTTCGCGGCATGACATACCCCACAGTCTGTGGAGAAAAAAACGTCTTTTCCCGCAAAAACCAGGGCACGGAAGCGACATAGACCGCGCCGTTCACCGCGTATGCCGCGGGCAGTTCCTGACGACGCAACGGCATATCGCCGCGCGGAATAAGCGGGGAAAGACGCCCGGCCGCATCGCGGGCGAACATCCAGTAAGGACTTTTATCCGGCTCGACGACGCCCACGCACGCGGGCGCGCCTGTCTCAAGGCACAAACGCACGGCGGCGTCAATGTCGCCCGGCTCGCGCAACGGCGAGGTAGGTTGCAAAAGGACCACAAAATCGTAGGTTTCAGGCAGCGTTTCAAGGGCATGCGCCACAGGCGCGACGCCCGGCGTCGCGTCCTGGGCAAGTTCCGCCGGACGTACAAAAGGAACGTCCGCCCCCCATTGTCTGGCGGTCTCCAAAATCTCCCTGTCTTCGGATGAAACGATTACCCGCGTAAGCGCGTCGCTTGCAAGAGCGCTTTCGATGGTCCAGGCGATAAGCGGCTTTCCGGCAAGCATGCGGATGTTTTTGCGGGGAAGCCCCTTAGAGCCGCCTCGCGCCGGAATAATCCCCAGAATGCGCGCCGCCGTCTTCATGCGAACACCTCCGGATACGCTTCTTCAGCCTTGCGCAAATCTTCAGGGCTGCCGATATCAGACCAGTAATCCAGGATGGGATACACGGCCGCGTTTTTATGGTTGCGGGTCAATTCCGTAAACAGTCCGGGCATGTCCAGATAGACGTTGGGCCGCACGAATTCAAGCGCTTCCGGCGAAAGAACATAAATTCCGGCATTCACGAAATGATGCTGGGTCGGTTTTTCCTGAATATCCACAAGCCGTCCCCCTTCCGTATGGATGACGCCGTATGGAACCTGATACTGATACTCGCGCACGCCCATGGTTGCGCATGCGCCGTTTAAATTATGGAAATCCAGCATGGCGCCGAAGTTCAGCCGGGTAAGGATATCCCCGTTCGTCACCACAAAAGGCTGGTCCGGGACATGCGGCATAAGGCCCAACGCGCCGGCCGTGCCAAGCCGCTCGTGTTCGCGCAGATATTCAAAACGCGCGCCGAACCGGACGCCGTCGCCCAGGTGCTTTATGATCATGTCGGCCAGATAATTGACTGAAATATAAAAATTCCGAAACCCGCAGCGCATAAGTTGCGCAATGATGGTTTCAATGACCGGCCGCCCGCCCACGGGCAAAAGCGGTTTCGGGCAGGAATCGGTGAGGGGCCGCAATCGGGTTCCCAGACCGCCGGCCATGACGACGGCCCAATTGGAACGCGCCGGCGCGCCCATGATTTCCGAAAAGCGGCGCACTCCAAGCACCCGCCCCTGACTGTCAAGCAGGGGAAGCTGCTGCACGTCATGCTCGCGCATGATCTTCAAAAGGTCGGCCACGCTGTCTTCCGCGCGGGCCGAAACGAATTCCCGCCGCATCACGCCGCTCACCGGGCTGTCCAGAGACAGACCGCGCAAAAGACCGCGGCGGATATCGCCGTCCGTAACCACGCCTAAAAGACGCTCTTCCGGATCCACGACCAGGGCGATGCGCAGGGCCGCCGCATCCAAAGCGCCCAGCGCGGTAAAAATACTGTCCTCAGGAGATACCAGCGCTTTTTTCCAGTCTTTCATGCCTGTTCCTCAAAAAAACAGAAACGCCGCGTTGTTTTCAAAAAAGGAATGCCGTTCAGCGCCGTCCTTCCCCGGCCCCTCCATCCGCGTCCCGCATCGAAACGCTCCTGACGCGCCGGAAAACATGCCCGTTTGAAGCCATGAAGCGACAGGGCCGGGGAAAAAGGGAATCATTTTCCCTTTCCCCGAAAAAAACATCCCCGGTTTACAGTTCAATCATCTCGTCCGGCGCATAGTCCCGACGCGCTTCAAGCCCCATCAGCCGGTCCCAGAGCATGGGCGACAACCCGGTTCCCGGACGCTTGACAGTAAGATTCTGCGCTGTAAAGCGCTCGCCCTTGCGAATAGGGCGCGCGGCCATGACGCTGCGACGGGCCACGCCCATATTTTTACGTTCCGACGGGCTTGGGGCCTTGACGCCGTTCCCCATGGCCTCGCTTATGATGCGAATCCCGCGGACCATGGCCGCAAGCTCTCCAGGCTCAAGCGACGCCTGATGATCCGGACCGGGCAGATTCCGGTCAAGCGTGAAATGCTTTTCTATGACCGTCGCGCCCATGGCCGCCGCGGCCAGAGGGATTTCGATGCCGGGAGTATGATCGGAGTAGCCCACGCCGGCCACCCCGGGAAAGGCCGCGCGCAGGGTCTGCATGGCCTGCAGGTTCACTTCGGAATACGGCGTGGGGTATTCCGTGGTGCAGTGCAAAAGCGTCGTCCTGTCGCGCGCAAGCCCGGACGCCTCAAGCACGGCGAGCGCGGCTTCGATTTCTCCCAAATTGGCCATTCCTGTGGACAGATATACAGGCAGCCCCTGGGCCGCGATGCTTCTCAGATGCAAAGGGTTGGTGAGCTCGCCGGAAGGGATTTTAAAAAACGGCATTCCCAAATCCGCAAGCAGACGGATGCTGTCCTCGTCAAAAGGCGTGGAGGTGAACAGAACGCCCCGTGCCCGGCAATGCGCAAAAAGCCGCTCATGAGCGTCGCGGTCCAGTTCCAGCCTGCGAATCATTGCAAGCTGGCTTTCCGCGCTTCCTGTGGCGGCCTTTTGGTATTCAGCCTTCGCAGCGCCCGGCGAAACCAGCTTTTCCGCGCGAAACGTCTGAAATTTAACGGCGTCGGCGCCGGCGTCGGCCGCCGCGTCAATCAGCCGCAGGGCCATATCGAGACTGCCGTTGTGATTCACGCCCGCTTCCGCGATAATGAACACCCTGTCCATGTCAACCCCGGACCCAGGGACGCTCGCCGCGGTCCCACATGGCGTTGAGGTTCTGATGATCGCGCAAGGTGTCCATGCACTGCCAGAACCCGTTGTGCGGATACATGGAAAGCTGTTTTTCCTCAGCCAGCCTGGTCAGGGGTTCTTTTTCCAGGTCGCAGGAAGGATCTTCGCTCAGATAATCCAGAAATTCCCGTTTGAATACAAAAAATCCGCAGTTGATGTATTCATCAAGAACCGGCTTTTCCTGCCAGGAAAGAATATTCCCCTTGTCGTCGGTTTTGACCGTGCCGAAACGGGATGGCATGCGCACGCCCGTGAACGTGCCGATGGTCCCGGACGCCTTGTGAAAAGCCGCAAGCTTTCCGATATCGATATCCGACACGCCGTCGCCATAGGTCACCATGAAACGCTCCGTATCGATGTACTTGGCCACGCGCTTGATGCGCGCGCCTTTGAGCGTCTCTTCTCCCGTGTCGGCCAACGTCACGGTCCGGTCCGTGTCCGCGCCGCCGTGCGCGACCACGTTGCCCGATTTCAGATCCACGGTAAAATCCGAATTGCGCATTTTGTAATCATAAAAATACTGCTTGATAAGCTCGCCCTTGTAGCCAAGCGGCAATATGAAATCCTTGAAGCCGTAATACGCATACATGCGCATGATATGCCACATGACAGGACGCCCGCCGATTTCCACCATGGGCTTGGGTTTGTATTCCGTTTCTTCGCGCAACCGGGTTCCCTTTCCGCCGCACAGTATAATAACCTTCATAGTTTGCGTCATCCTTCTGAAAAAACGTGTTTGCGTTCTCCAATCGGGCTTGCACCATCAGCGTCCGCACTCGCCGCCGTCCATATTGTCAAGATCAAAGCATTGAATGATTCGTTCAACGTCAGGACGCTCAAACAAAAGATCTCTGAATTTCACGGCTTCCTCTGGCCGCATGGATGCAAGCAGTCTGGTCCGGGCGGGCAACAGCTCTTCAGGGGCGCTGATGCGTTCCCAAAGCGTTCCCTGTCCAAAAGGCGGAAGATAGTTAAGGCCCGTATGGTCGGCGCTGTCCACGGCTATGGCCGGGATGCCCCGGCTTACGGCCTCCGGCAACGTTCCGGACCCGGCCCCTACGACAAGAGACGCGTTTTCCAGAGCCTCGCTTAAAGAGCCGCTGGACAGGGTATAGGTCCGGGGAAGCAGATGCGCAAACTGCTGCGGCCGTACCGCCGGGTGAAAGCGGTAGACCACGGACAGCCCGGCTTGCTCCAGTTGCGGCCGCGCGCCCGCAAGCAGGCGAAGCACCCGGATGGTCTCCTCCGGATGATAGGACAAAAGCGCCAGTATGGGGGCTGCGGGGTCAGGGCGCAACGTTGGAAGCGTATGCAGATCCCGGTAGCGCAAAGCCGGCCCCACCCGATATTCCGGCGCGTCCGGCAGCGGCTCAGGCATAAAGTACGGACCGTTCACGGCTGTTATATGCGGGGTCGCGGCATGGCGCGCATCCGCCGGGTCCGGGTGATTGTTCAAAAGCTCCGGCGGCCAGGTAAGAAGCTGGGCCGCATACAGCCGGATGTTCCGGCGCGTCTCGCGCACGCCGCGGTAAAAACATTTATCCACGACCTGGTTTTCATGCCAGCTTATGATTTTTGACCCTTCCGGAAGCAGGGCCGCCAGACGGCGGGCCGCCAGACGCCGCGATTCGCCGGGCAGATAGCATTGACCAAGGCAGCGCAAAAGCGCCGCGCGCGCATGCCCTTCAAAGCCGTCCTTAGAAAGGCTTAAGGCCAGCCTGATGGTCGCAATCGGAAAGGAAACAAGATGCCAGGCCAGGCTCAACCAGTCGCCCGGCGTCAGCAGCTCGACTTCGGTCAGGACCGGCTCGGCATGGTTTTTCAAGATGGAGAACACCCGGCCGAGCAATCGCGGGTCGCGACTTCCGTACAAACGGGCCAACACGACCGGGGCATGGCCATGGTCTCCAAGCGCCTCAGGCAGCCCCGGCAAATACGTATCTCTGTAGCGGCCTTCGGAGTCCACGCGGCGCACCAGCACAAACACATCGACCACGGTCGCGGTCCGGCCCTGCTCGCGACATGCGCGGATATGCTCCTTAAGGCGCGGCAACGCGGCCAGACCGCTCGCCTTGCGCATAATCCCCGCGGCCGCATGCAGGGCGAAGGCCGCGGCATTGACCGCATAATATCTGGCCGTCTGAAACGCTATCTCCAGCGCATCCGGCTGCCGGGGCGTTTCCCCGCGCCGCCAGCGTCCAAGCATGTCGTTGCAATGCGGCGCCTTGGAGAGCACATGGTTCGCCAGAAGGCGCGGGTCCGCATACGCCTTTTCATTTATACGGGAAAAGGTCTCAAAAAACGCTCTGATATCCTCTGGAATCCTCATTTCGCGCACCGCCCGCTCGCCCAGGCATACATGCGTTTCAAACCTTCGGAAAGAGAGGTCTGCGGGACATAGCCCAACACTTCAGCCGCCAGAGACATGTCCGCATAAATGCCGTGCATGTCGCCGGGAGTGCAGCCCGCATAGCGCACGGAACACGGCGCGTCGTGAAGCGCCCTTAAGGCCGCCGTCAGCTCGCCCACGGTCACCCGGCCGCTGCCGCCGATATTGATCGCGCATCCCGCGGATTCCGGATGATCAAGACACAGCAAAAAGGCCCGCACCACGTCGTCTATATATACGAAATCCCTGTAGCGGTCCGGATTGCCCTTGACATGGATATCGCCCTTGTCGAGCATCATGGCCATGTAGATGCTGACCATGCCCTGACGCAGGTTGCTCATGTTCTGGCCCGGTCCATACACGTTGAACAGGCGCAACGCCGTGGAGCGCACTCCATATTGCTCATAAAGCCGCAGGTAATGCTCGCTTGCAAGCTTGCCCACTCCGTAGAAAGAACGCGGAAACGCGGGCGCGTCTTCTCTGACCGGCTTATCCGGCTGGTCTCCGTACACGGACATGCTGCTTGCATACAGGATGCGCCCGCACCCCACAGCCAGCGCGAATTTAAGCAGATGCAGAGTTGATTCGGCATTTGTGCGCAGATCATAGACCGGATCGTCAAAGCTGATTTCGCCGCTGCTTTGTCCGGCGATATGGAATATCGCGGCATAGGGCTCGCGCGGCAGAATTTCGGCGTACAGGCGCGCATCCTGGCACGCGGCTTCATAAAACTCCGCTTCCGCGGGGATGTTCTCCCGAAACCCCGTAGTCAGATTGTCCACGCCCACGACACGGTGCCCCTGCGCCAAAAGCGCCCGCGCCACGGCTGAACCGATGAAGCCCGCAATCCCCGTCACAAGATATGAAGCCATTTATTCCTCCAGAACATACCGAGCCAGCCGGGTCAAATCCTCATGCCACGGATGGGCCGGGCTCACCGGCCCCCGACCGTAAAACGCGGTTCCCACGCTTTCGGCCGCCTCGAAATCCGTGATGCTGTCTCCGACCATCAGCGCCCGTTCGGGTTTGACGCCCGCTTCCCGCACGCACCGCGCGACCAGTTCCGCCTTGGCCGGCGGAGTGCCGTGCGCCGCGAAAAAGAATCGCACAAGGCCGCGTTTTTCCAAAATAAAATGCAGCTCTTCATCCGGCATGCCTGTGGCCACGCATAAGGGAATGCGCCCATACAGGGTCTCAAGGGCGTCCATCGCGCCGGGGACCATGGGCTCTGTGACCATGCGCTCCCGCACCTTTGACGCAAACTGGGCGCACAGGGCGTCTGAAAGCTCCTGAGTCCATGGTTTGCGCAAGGCTTCTTTAAAGAGCCATTCAAACTTGAGCACCCGGCTTACGCCGCCGTGCGCCCGATGATAGTCCACCAGCCTTCGCGCCGCATCCTCGCCAAAGGGCAACGCCGTTTCATAAAACGCCCTGGTCTTGACCTCCACAGTCTCGCCGAGCACCCCGTCAAAATCAAAAATCACCAGATCAAACCGCATGGGCGTTCCCCCGGCTCGCAAGCCTACGCATCGTCGCGTTTCAAGACGTCAAGAATATTCCGGACAGCGTCGGTTTCCATTTTTATCCGCGCTTCCTTGGCGTATGAGCCGATGTGCGGCGTTACAATGACCGTATCCAATTCGGCGAGCGGGCCGGCATACGGCTCCTTGCCGAACACATCCAGGGCGGCGCCGGCCAGATGCCCGTTTTCCAGAAGCGCGCGCAACGCCTCTTCGTCCACAAGGCCGCCGCGCGCGCAGTTGATCAGAAAAGCCCCTTTTTTCATGAGTGAAAGCTTTGCGGCGTCAAGAAGCGGCCGGCCCTTGCCGCCGGGAAGATGCAGCGTCACGATATCGGCCCAACCAAGAAGTTCGTCAAGCTCCATGCGGCGGCCGGCGTCCGCGACAAAGGGGTCGGAATAGGCGGTTTGCGCGCCAAGGGCCGTAAAAGCGGCGCTTACGGCCCGGCCGATGCGCCCCATGCCCACAATGCCCACGCGCTTGCCCGCAATCAGGCTTCCCATGCGCTTTTTCCACACGCCGGAACGCAATTCCCGGTCCATACGGCAGATATCGCGCAACAGGGAAAGCGCAAGCCCCACAGTCAGTTCCGCGACCGCGGCGACCGGCGCATCCGGGGTGTTGCGCACCGCGATGCCCCGCCGTTCGGCTTCCTCAAGATCGACATTGTCCATGCCCGCGCCGCAACGGGAAATGACTTTAAGCTCCGGAAGAGCCGCCATGACGTTTGCGGTCAACGGCTCGGTTCCGGCCACGACCGCCGCGCACCCCTGAAGAAACTCCATGGCTTCCTCTTCCGTGAGCGCGCGGCCATGGGGATTCAATTTGACCGTGAACCCGTTTTCCGCCAGCAGACGCAGGGGCGCGTCGCTGAACTTGCCGAATGATGACGTGGTAACAGCTGCCTTCATGAACATTTCCGCCTTTGCTCTTTATGCTTGAAATACGCGCGCCAAAAAACGCCGAACAAAATCGCCGCTCACGCCGCAGGGGCGTCCCCGCACGCCGGGGAACCCGCTTTGGGCTCCCGCATCCGTATGACCCGCGCCGGAACCCCGCCCACAATCGCCATGGGCGGCACATCCCTGGTCACCACCGCGCCCGCGCCCACCACCGCGCCCCGGCCAATGGTCACATTGGAGGTGATCACCGCATTCGACGCAATCCATACGTCGTCCTCAATCACGATGCGGCCCGGCGTATGGCCCTGCTCCATAATGGGAATATCCGTGCGCTCGATACGGTGATCCGCGGCCTGAATGACGACGCCGGAAGCAATCAGGACATTGTCGCCGATAACCACTTCGCCGTCATCCCCGGAAATAATGCTGAAATCGCCCAGAAACACATTGTCGCCTATCGTGATGCGGCCCCGGTCCGCGGCCAGCATGGACAGACGGTTCAGGGCCACATTGGTTCCCAGACTGATATTGGAGAAGCCATAGATCACCACGCCGACGCCGGAACGAAACCGCCCGGCCTTACGGAAAAAAGGCCGGTACGCCAGACGGCGCAAAAGCGTGCCTGCGGCGGCCGGAATCCAGCCCGCAAGCCAGAGACCGCACTCCCGAAGGTGCAACCGGATGCGTTCGGCCGTGGTCATGGATGCGTCCGTTTTTTCATGTAGGCGTCCAAAAGCGGGTCGTCTTTCATAAGCGCGCGCGCACGCTCAAGGTCTTCCGGCGTATCCACGCTGACATTCGGGGTCGTGGTCGGAATCATGCGCACCGCGTCGCCGTTTTCAAGAATGCGCATCATATCCACGGACTCGATGATCTCAAGAGGCGTTTCCGGCAGACTGTTGAAATGCAAAAGATAGTCGCGCCGGAACGGAATGACGCACACCTGTTTTTTCATGGGCACGACCGGCGCGCCCTTTTTGCGGCTTGGCACAGGCTCACGGGAAAAATACAGGGCGTTGCCCTTAAGATCGGTCACCACCTTGACTTCATTGGGGTTTTCAAAGTCCTCGACCGAATCGATATCGCCCATCAGATTCACCACATTGAGCGAAGGATCCTGCAACAAGGGCTCAATCGCGGCATCCACCATTTCCGGCGTGACCATGGGTTCATCGCCCTGAACCATGACCACGATATCCACGCGCTTTCCCGTCATGGCCTCGACCGCCAAGAGGGCTTCGGCCGTCCGGTCGGAACAGCGGGTATGCGTATCCGCGGTCATAATACCCGGAATGCCGATGCTCTCGGCATATATTTTTATGAGCTCATCGCAGGTGGCGATATAGGTTCCGGACAGTTTTTTGCTCATGGCCGTGCGCAGGGCCACATGCCCGACCATGGGCATTCCGAGAATGTCGGCCATGGGCTTGCCCGGAAAACGGGACGAACCCATGCGCGCCGGAATAATGGCGATAATGTTCATCTCAATGCTCCGTCAAAGTCTCGTTGAAACGCCGCACAGATTATTTTCCCTTCAACTCTTCGTCTTTTAAAAGATATCCGTGCGCGGTCCGCATCTGCGAGTTTATTTCGCGATGCACATCCTCAATCACCCGCAAAATGCCCTGTCCAAGGTCCGTGGACAGGCGCGGCGTCATTTTATAGCCCACCTGAGGGTTGAAGGAATACGGCGTGATCTCATAATGGCCGCTTTGATCATCGGCCAGAAATTCAAATTCAATGGGCTCGCCCAGAATTTCCTGAATCATCTTCAAAACGTCGCCGACCCGCATGGGCTGATGCCCGGAAAGCACAATATGCTTGTTCGCATATTCCGGATTCAAGATCTCCACGCTGCACACGGCCGCATCCTCGACATGGATGTATTCGCGCAGGGCCTTCGCGTGTCCGAAATAGGAAATATGCTTTTTCTCCAGGGCTTCGCGCACGAACCGGTAAATGGCGTTGCGATTGTCCGCGCGCGGACCGTACAGGGAGCCGTAGCGCAAAATCGTGTAATCAAGGCCGTGCACTTTCTGGTACTGCTGGATATAAAGCTCGCACGCCTGCTTGCTGCACCGGTAAAAACCGCCCGCGCTGCTGTAGACATAAAGAGAGCTTGCGAACACGAAACGCCGCACCCTGGCTTTCACGCTTGCTTCAAGCGCAAGGGTGTTGCCGAGAATATTGTATTTGACCGTGTCCACAGGCCGCGAGCCGGCCTCGCCGATATCCGCGATGCCCGCGAAATTATACACGGCGTCCGCGCCCGCCACGGCTTCGGCCACAGCCTTTTCATCAAGCACATTGCCCACGATCATCCGCTGCCCTTCTTTAAGCCAGGGAGATTCGCGGATATCGAAAACCGTGACGGAATGCCCCGCATCGGTCAGCTTGTCGCACACATGGGAGCCAAGGAACCCGGCTCCGCCAAACACGGTAATATTCATGATGCTGTCCTTCAAAAACGTTGTGCGGTCAAAAATTCAGGCCCAAGGAGCAAAACCGCTCCCCCTATTCCAGGGGCGGCATTTCAGCCGCGACGCGTAAAAACACGGAATCAATGCCGTAGGCGATGAACTGATAGCCTTCGGCGATATTGCGCCGCAACTGGTCCGGGTCGGGCATGACCACATGCGCGCCCATGGGCATGGCATGTTTTTGACACACGGCGTTGATATGCGCCATGGCTTCCTTGAATTCCGGATGATCAAACCGCGCGGTCAGGTTCATGGAGCCGGACAGATCATAGGGACCGACAAAGACCGCGTCCAGTCTGGGGTTGCCGATAATGGACTCAAGATTGTTCACCGCATCGATATGTTCTATCTGGGCCACAATAAGCATCCGCTCCGCCGCGCCATGCATGTATTCGTCGAAATCGCGTCCATACAGATTGGCGCGGCAGAATCCCACTCCGCGGCGGCCCGCAGGGGGATACAGAATATGGCCCACGGCGGCGTCAAGCTGCTCTCTTGAGGTGATCATGGGCAAAATGAGGCCCTGAGCTCCGGCTTCCAGAGCCATTTTCACATGCGTCATGTCCGCGCGCGCGACCCGGGCCATGGGAAGAACGCCTTTCAATTCCATGGCCCGAAACAGGTTGGCCAATTGATGGCGCGCTATGCCGCCATGCTCCAGATCGACGGCAATCCAGTCATACCCGGCGTTTGCCAGCATTTCGGAAACATCGGCATCCGGAATCTGCTGCCATGTGCCGACGCTGGCCTTGCCCGCGCGCAGTTTTTCGCGAATCTCTCTGCTATCCGCCATAATTTCTCCCTTGCCGCCTCATGCGGTCATTTCGATTATACGCCGCCTGCGCAGATGATGCAATCCGCGAGAAAAAGCGGCTCGCGCGCCCTTTTTGTCGCGGACGGTCAGCGACGCGCCATCCGGCGCGCCATGGAAAAAATGCGTTGCAAATCCGAGCGGCGCAATCCGAAAATCCGGGGAATCAGGACCGCGACCGCGGCCACAGCCACGGTATAGGCAATGCCGTGAAGCACAAAATCAAGGACCACAACGCCGGTTGAAAACAATGCGCCCGTGCGCGCCGCGCCCCATGCAAGACCGCACATGACCAGAAGAGACGCCGCCTGCTGGCCGAGCGTGCGCCAGAAACTGATGGGAATAATTCTTGAGAGAAGCCAGATCATGAGCGTGACGCTCACAATCTGCACAACCACGGTTTTGACGGCCAGCCCAAAGGCTCCGAGATTGAGCCCGCCGCTTTCATGCGGGGCAATGGCCACATAGGCGAGAAAAAGCCCCAGAATATTGACCGCAATGGAGACCCACAGCACCGATCGGGTCCGCCCGGCCGCATAAAACGCGGACGAGGTGAGCTGCCCATAGCCCTGATGCACCGGATACAAAGACATGACCTGCACAGCGCCTGTCGCGCCCGCGAACTGGGCTCCGCCGAACAGATATACGATAGCCGGCGCTTCAAACGCCACAAAACAGGCGAAATACGCGGCCAGGGAAAAAAGCATGGGCCCAAAGCGGTCGTAAAGCGCCGCCATAAGCCGCAGATCTTTGCGCCCGAACGCAATGGAGAATTCGCGCATCACCAGGGGAACCATGGCGGATATGAAAAGAAAGCAGGCCATGCCCACTTTCTGGGACAGCCCGAAAAAACCCTGCTGCACGTTGCCGTCAAAATGCTGCAACAGCCAGCGCTCCGCCATAAGCGCCAGGGCCGCGGCCACTCCGTTTATAAAAATCGGGACGCTGAACTGGATGAATTCCCTGCGGCAGGCTTTTTTTTCTTCCGCGCTGGGCCGTTTTTTTTCACATCCCCAGTCCCGGACGACAAACCAGCCAAAACCGACGCACATAAGCGCAAGATAGGCTATCTGCTGCCAGAAAAGCACGGACAGGCTCAGAAGATTCATGGCGAAAAGCGCGACAAGCGCGATAAGTCCAAGAATGCTGGCCGCCATGCGCGCCTTTTCGCTGTCCGCGGTATTGCCCATGGCGTCATTGACGCCGCGCAGCACGCGCCCGGCCCAGGTGAAATAGGCCCACAACCCGGCAAGAGGCAAACTCCAGCGCGGGATATCCGGCATGACGAGAGCATCCGCCGCGGGGAAAAAGCCAAGCCCGGCCAGCGCCAGCACAACGCCGAGCAGCCCCAGGGAAAAATTGCGGTAAAACAGCATGGCGCACCAGTCGCGGCCGCGGGCCATGCGATTGAACAGGCAGCTTGACGTGCCGCCGTCCAGAAAATTGACAAGATACTGAAACATGCCCGTGGTGTAGCTGAACACGCCGTACTGCGACGGCCCAAGCGCGCGCGGGAGTATGGCTTCCATGACAAGATACAGCGGAACGCTGAACGCATTTGCCAAAAGCTTGAAGGAATAACGGCGGGCAAGAGAATCGGAAGAACGATTGTTTCCTGTCATGGCTTCATGCCGGCGGGCCGCGGCGGGAAAGGCGGCGTCCGGGATTCCCGCGTCCCGTTCGCCGCGTCCAGGAGAATCTGCCAGAACGGTTTTTCCGGGGTGCGCGGCTCTTTGATGTACCGGCGGCAATATGCGGCATAGGCCCGGGCGTCCACTTCCAAAAGCCCCGCGCTCCATTCTTCCGGAAGCCTGTCCACATTCAAAACCGGACGTCCGGTGAGCGCGGCCATGGCCGCAATGGTCGGGCCCATGGCGCGTTCCAGCTCGTTTGTACTCAAAAAAAGCATGGGCGTATTGGCCAGTATCGCGAAATTAAGCGCCGTGGAATAATGAAGAAGAACAAGCGACGCATGACGGACCAGTTCCAGAGTGCGCCCGCCGACAACCCGACGGTTTCCAAACAGGCGGGCCGTTCCTTCGTATTCCGCTCTGGGATGGGCCGCGATAATCACGGGCATCCCCGTATGCGCTTCCAGCACGTCGAAAAAGGCCCTGAGCGACGGATAATACTGTTCAGGCGTAACAGGAAAGGCGCTTTTAAGCATGTTGAAATCCGGGTGAAACGGAAGATGCTGGTCTATAAACGTAATATAGGGCTCTTCGGACTGCGGCTCCGCCTTTTCCAGAAAGAGATCGTAATCAAGGGCATGCGCGCTCACAAGCCGGGCCGCCTCATAGGACGCCGGCCGCATGACCTCGCCGCCGTAAATAATGATATCCGGCCGCCTTGCGACCCAGGGCCAAAGCAGGATGCGCGCCAGCGCATCCCATACCTTCCGGGGCGTCAGACGCGCAAGGCGGCGTCTGAGGCCGCCGCTGCCTGGAGAGGGAACGGCGTTGGTGCGCACTTCCACGCACAAGGCCCGGCACGCGCGAAGCGCTTTCGCCACAGGAAGCGCCGCCGCGTTGCGCGCAAGCAGATTGATCAGCATGACATCCGGCCCAAACCCGTTCAAAGCGGCGCGCACCGCGGCCATTGTGCTTAACGGCCTTTTTTCTATGACCCCTTCCGGCTCGGAAGAGTCAGGACGCCCCGGATGAAGAAGCGGTTGAAGGTCGAGCACCTCCACTTCAAGACCGGCATTCTGATATAATTGCGCCCCAAGACGGACGACATCCCGCGCAGTAAACGGAACCTCCATCAGGTACGCCACTTTTCGCAACGGCTCACGCATCTTCAATATTCTCCGCGCTGCTCATACCATGGGCAACGTCATCCGGCAAGCCGGCCGCCCGCGTCTGAAACGCGAAGTTTGCCGAAGGCTTCGGCCGCACGGCGCGCCTCTTTCGGCGCTCTGTCTCAACATTCAAAAAATTATGAGTTATTATAGCATGATAGTTCATACTTGTCGTTTTTTTCAAATAGCGATATTCTTACGCGATATATAAAAATTTCAGACCGTTTCATCTGAACAGGATTTTTCGCGCGCCAATCCAAAGAAACCGGGTCTGAGCGAAAAACACAATGCGCGCGCCCTTAAAAAAGACAGCCCGGACAGGGATATTACGGATATGGAACTTCGCGGCAAAAACGTACTGGTAACCGGCGCCGACGGTTTTATCGGCAGTCATCTTGCGGAGCGGCTTCTTGAAGAGGGATGCCGGGTACGCGCCTTCGTATATTACAATTCCTTCAATTCCTGGGGCTGGATTGACTCCTTTCCCAAAGACCGGCGTCAGGCGCTTGATATCTTCGCGGGCGATATCCGCGACCCCAACGGCGTGCGCGAAGCCATGACCGGCATGGACGCCGTCTTTCATCTGGCCGCGCTCATAGCCATTCCCTTCAGCTATCATTCCCCGGACAGCTACGTGGACACCAACATCAGGGGAACCCTGAACGTCCTTCAGGCCGCGCGGCTTCTGGAAACGCCGCGCGTGCTCGTGACCAGCACCTCTGAAGTTTACGGGACCGCGCAATACGTCCCCATCGACGAAAAACATCCCTATCAGGGCCAGTCGCCCTATTCAGCCACAAAAATAGGGGCCGACCGCATGGCGGAAAGCTTTTACCGCAGTTTCGGGCTGCCCGTGACCATTGTGCGGCCCTTCAACACCTACGGTCCGCGCCAGTCCGCGCGCGCCGTCATCCCAACGGTCATAACCCAGCTTCTTTCAGGTCAGGCGGAAATACGTCTGGGCAGTCTCACGCCCACACGGGATTTCAATTTCGTTCTGGACACGGTCGAGGGATTCGTCGCGCTTGCCCGATGCCGCGCCGCGATCGGCGAAGAGGTCAACATCGCAAGCCAGAAAGAGATATCCATCGGCGAGCTTGCGCGCGAAATGATCCGGCAGATCAACCCCAAAGCGCGCATCGTCACGGACGAACAGCGACTGCGGCCTGAAAAAAGCGAAGTGGAGCGGCTTCTCGGCTCGAATGAAAAAATCAGAAGCCTCACAGACTGGACGCCGCGCCATACTCTGGAGCAGGGCATTGCGAAAACCGTAGAGTGGTTTTCCAGGCCCGAAAATTTAAGCAGATACAAAGCGGACATATACAATATATAAATAACTCCAACCCGACCAAACAGAAGAAGCACGTATGGAAAACCAGAAATTCGCGGATATCGTCCGATTCATCCGCAGGCAGTACCCCAATGTCGAAGGAACCATTCCCCTGCATGCCCCTTGTTTTGTAGGGCCGGAAAAAGAAAACCTCACGGAATGCGTGGACAGCACCTATGTTTCCTATGTAGGGCCTTTCGTAAAAAAGTTTGAGGAACAGATTGCGGAATACACAGGCGCGCGCCATGCGGTGGCCATGGTCAACGGAACCGCGGCCCTGTTCATGATTCTGCACGCCATGGGCATAGGCGCGGGCGCGGCGGTGATCACCCAGGCGCTGAGCTTCGCGGCCACGGCCAACGCCATAGCGCAGACCGGCGCGACGCCCTTTTTTGTGGACGTGGACCAGGACACGTTCGGCATGAGCCCGGTTGCGCTCGACGCGTTTTTACACGAGCAGTGCGCCGTCACGGATGACGGCGTGACCCATAAGGCCACGGGGCTTAAAGTCGGCGCGGTCATGCCCATGCATACCTTCGGGATGCCCATGCGCATCAAACAAACGCGCTCCATCTGCGAGCAGTGGGGCCTTCCTCTTATCGAAGATGCGGCGGAATCGCTTGGCAGCTTCATCGACAAGCAGCACACCGGCACATTCGGATATGCCGCGGCATTGAGCTTTAACGGCAACAAGGCCGTGACCACGGGCGGCGGCGGCATGGTCCTGACCAACGACGACGAGCTGGCCCAAAAAATACGCCATCTCTCAACCACAGCCAAAATGCCCCATCCTTATGAA
This sequence comes from uncultured Desulfovibrionaceae bacterium, assembly GCA_944324045.1. Classification (GTDB taxonomy): domain Bacteria; phylum Desulfobacterota; class Desulfovibrionia; order Desulfovibrionales; family Desulfovibrionaceae; genus CALUUT01. Next base: position 31,621 of record CALUUT010000049.1, read on the forward strand.
TTTTTCCATGACGAAGTCGGGTACAACCTGCGCCTGCCCAACGTCAACGCCGCCCTGGGGTGCGCCCAGATGGACCTCATAAACCAGATGCTCGCGGACAAACGCGCCCTGCACAGGGCCTATGTGCGCTTTTTCTCCAGATACGGCATGATCATGCTCTGCGACAGGCCGGGCGTGGAGTCCAATATGTGGCTGAACGCCGTGCAGTTTGAGGACCGCCCGGAACGGGACGCCTTTTTGAAGTACGCCAACGACAACGGCGTCCAGTGCCGTCCTGTCTGGACCCTTTTATCGAAACTGCCCATGTACGAACACTGCCCCTCAGATGGACTCAACATCTCCCTCTGGCTTGAGGATACGGTGGTGAACATCCCAAGCGGCGCGCGTCCGGAGAATGTGCTCAATGCCGCGCGCTAAAGCCCAACGGCCGAAAGACTCCCCCGGACAGGCGGATGCGGCGGACCATGCCCCGGAAGAAAACGCGGCGCGCAAGGCGCTCTGGCCCAGGCCGGCGCGCGTCGCCGTGCTCACCGCGACCAGGGCGGAATACGGCCTTTTGCGCTGGCTTATGCGCGATATCGACCAGGACCCGGACCTTGAGCTGCAGGTTTGCGCGACCGGAGCGCACCTTGCGCCGGAATTCGGGGAAACATGGCGAAACATAGAAGAAGACGGCTTTCGCATTGCCGCGCGCCTTCCTTTTCCCATGGGCGCGGGCGGGCGCAGGGATCTTGCGCTCGGCATGGCCGCCTGCGCTCAGGGCGCCGCGCTGGCTTTTGACGAATTAAAGCCGGATATGCTTATTGCGCTTGGAGACCGCTATGAACTGCTTCCGGTATGCGGCGCGGCTTTGGTCATGGATATTCCCGTGGCCCACATTTCCGGCGGCGACATAACCGAAGGCGCCATTGACGACCAGATACGCCACGCCGTGACCAAGCTCGCCAGCCTCCATTTCCCCGGCTCCGCGGAATCCGCGGCCCGGCTGCTCCAAATGGGCGAAGCTCCTGAACGGGTCATTTTAGTCGGAGAGCTGGGGCTTGACGGCTTCATGCGCGGACCGCGCCTTGACCGCCGCGCTCTGGCAAAAGACCTGGGCCTTGACGAGGCGCGCCCCTGGGCGCTTGTGACCTGGCACCCTGAGACCAAAGCAAGCCTTGAGTACAACCTGCGCGCCGCGCATGATATCATGGCCGCGCTTCTCAAAGCCCCGGAATGGTCCGCTCCCGGCATGCCCAAAGGACGCCTGCAATGTCTTGTCACCTACGCCAACGCGGATTACGGCGGCCGTGAAATCAATGCGTTCATGAACGCCGCCGCATCCCGGCATCCGCATGACATTCTTGTCCGGGACAATCTGGGGCCGGTCCGGTACATCAGCATGCTGCATGAAGCCGCCTGCATGGTGGGAAACTCGTCAAGCGGCATCTTTGAAAGCCCCACGGCGAAGCTCCCCACGCTTAATATCGGAGACCGGCAAAAAGGACGCTTTCTCACGCCCAATATCGTGCAATGCGCGCCCACGCAAGCGGCTGTCCTGCGCGGCCTTGCAACGCTCCAGTCGCCGGAATTCAGAGAAAAAAGCAACCATGCCGCAAGTCCCTACGGAGACGGACGCGCTTCGGAAAGGGTGCTCAACTCCCTCAAATTCTGGCTTGCGCCGGAGCGGATTCAGGAATTGAAACGCAAGCCTTTCGTGACCCTTCCGGCCGTTTTGAATTCAAAGGAACAGCGTCCGTTTCTGTCTCCTTTATAAAAAGGGTTCCGCATCAGGACGCCTTAAGCCGGAAAGAACGCCAAAAAACAGCCGCAACGGAGTATGCATGTTCGGCAACATATACAAAAACCGCAAAGTGCTGGTCACCGGCCACACCGGATTCAAAGGCTCATGGCTGTGTCAATGGCTGCTTGGCCTTGGCGCCGACGTTACGGGCTATTCGCTGTCTGTGCCCACTGCGCCCGCCAATTTTGAGGTTCTGAGGCTTGAGGCCGCAATGCGCGACAGGCGCGGAGACATACGCGACCGCGACGCCGTGGCCGCGCTCTTTAAAGAAAGCGCGCCGGAAATCGTGTTTCATCTTGCGGCGCAGCCTCTGGTGCGCGAATCCTATAAAGACCCGGTCGGCACCATTGAAACGAACGCCCTTGGAACGCTCTACGTCATGGACGCGGTGCGGCAAACGCCGTCCGTCAAGGCCGTGGTCAGCATCACCAGCGACAAATGCTACAGAAACGACGAATGGGTATGGGGGTATCGGGAAACCGACCATCTGGGCGGCAGCGATCCCTACAGCGCCTCCAAGGCGTGCGCGGAAATCATCGCTCATTCCTGTTTTCGCTCCTTTCTTGGACATGTGCGCACGGCCACCGTGCGCGCGGGCAACGTCATAGGCGGCGGCGACTGGGCCGCAGACCGCATTGTCCCGGATTGCGCCCGGGCCTTTGCCGCCCAAAAACCGGCGTCCATACGCAGTCCCTGGGCGACACGGCCGTGGCAGCATGTGCTTGAGCCGCTTTCGGGATATCTGTGGCTTGGCGCCCTGCTTTTTTCCGGACAGGACGCGCCCTTTCCCTTAAGCGGCGAAGCCTACAACTTCGGTCCCGCGGCGGATGTGAACAACACCGTGTCCGAAGTCGTGGATGCGCTTGCGCAGTGGTGGCCCGGCTTCAGCTGCGAAATGGACAGAAACGGATGCGCGGGCCAAAAGGAATGCACGCTTTTAAAGCTGTGCTGCGACAAATCGCTTGCCTATCTGAACTGGAAAGCGGTCCTGACGTTTGCCGAAACCATCCGCTTTACAGCCGAATGGTACAAGGCCTACTATGAAGGGCGCGAAGACATGCGCGCGCTTACGGACGGACAAATCGCGCAATACGTGGAACGGGCCAGGGAGGCCGGATTGCCATGGGCCAGGAAATAACCGGCGTCTCATTTACGCCCTTAAACAGCATTCCCACGGCCGGGGGGCCGGTGTTGCATCTTCTGCGCCCCGGCGGGCTTTCGCCCAAAGATGCCGGCGAAGTCTATTTTTCCGAAGTGGCGTCCGGCGCGATCAAAGCCTGGAAACTGCATACGCGCATGACTCAGAACATGGCCGTGCCCATGGGCCGCGTGCGTTTTGTGCTCTACGACGACAGGCCGGATTCCCCCACGCGGGGAACCCTTGCCGCATACGAGCTCGGCCGTCCGGACAACTGGGGCTTTCTGCGCATCCCGCCCTGCGTGTGGTACGGATTCGCAGGCGTCGCCCAAAGCGCTTCCCTTGTGGTCAACTGCCCGGACATGGCCCATGACCCTGAAGAAAGCCGCCGCATTCCGGTCGATTCAAATCTCATCCCCTACCAATGGAACAGCGAGGAAACCAAATGAACGCCATGCGTCTGTCACGCTCCATTGTGGGCGAAGCCGAGGCCCAGGCCGTATCGCGGGTCATCACGGATATCGGATACCTGGGCATGGGCGCGGAAGTGCAGGCCCTGGAAACAGAACTTGCGGCCTATCTGGGCGTCCGCCCCGAAGAAGTCACCTGCGTCAACACCGGAACGGCCGCCCTGCATCTTGCGACGCTGGCGGCGCTTCCGCCCGGCTCTGACGTGCTGGTCCCGTCTCTTACGTATGTGGCCTCTTTTCAGGCCATACGCATGGCGGGCTGCGAACCCGTGGCCTGCGACGCGCTTTTGGAAACCGGCACCCTTGACCTTGAGGATGCGGAAAAACGCATCACGGAACGGACAAAAGCGGTCATGCCCGTGCACTATGCAAGCAACCCCGGCGATCTGGACGCCGTGTACGCCTTTGCGCAAAAGCACGGCCTGCGGGTTATCGAGGATGCGGCCCATGCCTTCGGCAATACCTATAAAGGCAAAAAAATCGGCTCGTTCGGCGATATTGTGTGCTTTAGCTTCGACGGCATAAAAAACATCACCTGCGGGGAAGGCGGGGCCATAGTCAGCCGCGACCCCGCAGTCAATGAAATCGTGCGCGACGCGCGTCTGCTCTCTGTGGAGCACGATACGGAAAAACGCTACGCCGGAAGCAGGAGCTGGGATTTCGACGTGACCCGCATCGGATACCGCTACCATATGAGCAACATCATGGCCGCAATCGGGCGCGTTCAGCTTCCGCGTCTGGACCGCGAATTCGCCCCGGCGCGCCGGAATCTGGCCCGCCTGTACCGCGCGCAACTGGCCCATATTCCAGATATTGCCTTTTTCAGGGCCAATCTGGATGAGATTGTGCCTCATATCCAGCCCGTGCGCGTCCTAAACGGCAAAAAAAACGCTCTAACGGCCCATCTTGAGTCCAAAGGCATTCCAACGGGAATACATTACAAACCGAATCATCTTTTAAGCTTTTTCGGCCATGGCCGGGTTTCGCTGCCCGTCACGGAACAGCTCGCGTCCGAACTGACGACGCTCCCTCTACATCCCGGACTAAACGACAAAGACGTGCTCTGGATATGCGACGAAATAAAGAAAGGACTGACCGCATGAACCCAACGCGCAAAAAAACGCCTGCTTCTTCCCAAGACCGGAAAAAGAATACGCGCTCCGCAAAAACGGCGCGCTCCAAAGTCGCCGCATGCGCCCAACAGGACGCGGCGCAGGTCATGGAAACGGCGCCGCTCAGCGTCGCGGACGCGCCCATAACCGCGGCGACGGACGCCGCCCCGGCCGCGGTCTCTCCCGCTCCTGAAAACAGCGACGCGGATCGTGCCGTCCCCGCGCAGGCTGAAAACCAGGACAGCATGACGCCGTTTGACGCGCCCCAGTCTGAATGCGCCCCTGCGCCGGCGCAGTCCCTGTCCCGTGAAGAATCGCATGCGCCGGCATGCCCGCCGCCCGTGGTCAGCGTGATTATGAACTGTCGCAACAGCGCGGCCTATTTGCGCGAAGCTATCGAAAGCGTCTTTGCCCAGACCTTTTCTTCATGGGAAATCATCTTCTGGGACAACGCCTCCACGGACAACAGCCCGAACATCGCGCAAAGCTTTACGGATGCGCGAATGCGCTATTTCAGAGCCGACGAGCCGACTCCCCTGGGCGAAGCCCGCAATCTGGCCATAGCCAAAGCGCGCGGACGCTATATCGCGTTTCTGGATTGCGACGACTTGTGGGCTGTGACCAAGCTGGAAAAACAGGTGGCGCTTCTTGAAAAAAATCCGCGGACAGGGCTTGTCTGCACGGACACCATGATCTTTTCCGGCCGCAGTTTCGCATCCGGCGCGCAAGGGACCATCCGGCGCATGTTCTCCATAGCCGCCCCGCACAGAGGCATGGCCTTTCGCGAACTTATCGCCGCAGGCTGGATAGCCATGTCCGCCGCCGTCATCCGACGCGCGGCCCTGGACGGCCTGACGGAGTGGTTTGATCCCTCTTTCAACGTGGCTGAAGAGGCGGACCTCTTCTACCGCATCGCCCACGACTGGGAGCTGGACTATGTCCGCGAAACGCTTACGGGCTGGCGGGTGCACGGCGCAAACAACACCTTTGCCCGCATAGGAGAATTCGGGGACGAAACGCGGCGCATCCTGCAAAAACATGAGCGCCTGTATCCTCACTATGCCCTTCAGTATCCGGATATCGCGGCCCTTCTGTCCCAACGCGCCGCCTTCCAGACCGCTGTGGCCTTATGGCGCGACGGCAACGGCGCTCTCGCCCGCAGGGAAATTTCCGGATACCCGCCAACGCCCAAACTCCGGGCGTTCTGGCTCATAAGCTGGCTTCCAGGCTCGCTGTTCAATATAGCGGCCAGAGCCTACCAGTTTCTTCCGACGTGTTTCCGGCGCTAGGGGCGTTTTCCTTATGCAAACATGAAAAGCGCGCAGGAGCTTTTTCAAAAATTGCGGCTTTCCGGGCGTAAAATCCGGTTTGGGGGCTTGCCCGCGGATTTTGGCTGCCTATATATGCAAAGACAAAAGCGGCGATGCAACGCATATGACGTCTGGCGCCGCGACACTCGTTGATCCGGCCCAATGAAGGGCTCCACAGGCAAGGCTTGAAGGACTGCATCAAGGAAAGGAGAGGAACAATGAAAAAAATTTTGCTGCTGGCCGGCGATTTTGTGGAAGATTATGAAATAATGGTGCCGTTTCAGATGCTCCATATGCTGGGCTATGAAGTGCACGCCGTATGCCCCGACAAAAAAAACGGCGAAACCATAGCGACCGCCATTCATGATTTTGAAGGCTATCAGACGTATACGGAAAAGCCGGGCCACCTTTTCACCATCAACTACAACTTTGACGAAGTCAAAACAGAAGACTACATAGGCCTTGTCGTGCCCGGCGGACGCGCCCCGGAATACTTGCGCCTGAATCTCAGGGTGCTGGAAATCGTGCGAGAGTTCCACGCCGCCAAAAAGCCCATCGCCGCAATCTGTCACGGTCCGCAAATCCTGATTTCCGCAGGCATTCTGAGCGGACGCTCCTGCACGGCCTACCCCACGCTCAAGCCGGATATCATGGATGCCGGCGCCGGCTGGGTGCACAACAACAGAACCTTTACCAACGCCTTTGTCGACGGCAATCTGGTCACAGCCCCGGCCTGGCCCGCGCATCCGGGCTGGATGGCGGCCTTCATCAAACTTCTGGGCGCCAAGGTCACTATCTGATTTATTTTTAGGATTATGGTTATGCAATGTGGAGAGAATAAAGGGAATCCTTCCCTTTTTTCTCCCCACGCCCTTCATCGTTCCCCATCCAAACGCCGCGCTCCAGACAAAACGCGCCCGCCGGACGTCCTCTTTGGCCCGAACCTCATCCTTGGCAAAACTTTTGCAGTGATGCAGGACGTTATAATCAATCCCGCCAAGAAACTGACGCATCACGCGGAAAGAGGAGGATATCATGTTTTTCTTGCTCGGCGGCAATGAGCGCAAAGTCAAAAAACCGGCTCCCCAGGCAGAAAATATGGACAAGGTCAAGGAACTGTTTCTTTCCGGAAAATTTCCTGTTGTGACAACGGAATTTCTGGAAGGCCGAAAGCTTGAAAAAGTGCTGGGCCTGGTCGTATGCCGGGGATATGATTCTGAAGAGGCCTTTTTTGGAATGGCGGTTCGGGCCGTCAACAAAGGCGCTCAGGCCATTATCGGCTACAAAGAAAATGTGGCCTTTCACCCGGACGGAAGCAAATTCTTTTCCTGTTACGGAACCGCCGTTCAGTTCGAACTGCCGCAACGCAACCGGCGGCTGGAGCCCCTCCAGGCATAAAAGCGGCCCGGCCGCATCCGTTGCGGCATTGCAGACAAAGCCTGCAGGAATGCCCCGGCGCACGCGCTGTTTTCCGCCAAAAACACGCGCCCGTCCGGGGCGTTTCTTTGCTTTTTGCGCCGGACTGCGGTAGAAAACACGCAACAGACCCGCCGCGCCTTCCCCCTTGAAAAACATCAGCACGGAGAGAGACACACAGCATGAGCATTCTGGTTTCCCTGACCCCTTCGGAATCCAAACGGCTTATCGCCCGGGCCGTGGCCGCGCATCCGCTTGTCAAAAAGGCCATGACGCAGGGCCGGATTTTCATTTCAAACGGCACCACCGCCGGATACTGCGCCCAGGAACTGCTGTGCAAGGATTTTGCAATCGAGCGCTTTGCCTGCGGCGTGGTGACCAGGGGCGTTCCGTGCCTGTCGCCGGAAGAGCGTATGCGCTCCATCATGATTCATAACGGCAAAGAACTTCCCGCTCGCCCCGATATGCCTCAGTACGATGAATTAACAGCCCTTATCGGAGAAATGGGGGCGGGCGACGTCTACGTCAAAGGCGCAAACGCCATTGACGCGCAGGGAAACGCCGGTTTTCTGCTGGCTCATCCCAATGGCGGCAGCATCCTTCTTGCTCTGCATAAAGTCTATGCCCAGGGCATGAGCCTGCTCATTCCCACGGGCCTTGAAAAGCTCGTCGCCTCGGTCCCGGACGCTCAGCGGCACATGAAAGGCATCGGAGAATACTCCTTTACCTTCGGGCACGGCTGCGGTTATGTCTCCGTCAACAACGGCGTCGTCATCCATGAAATAACGGCCCTTGCCATGCTCGCCGGCGTTGAGGCGTTCCATGTCGCATCCGGCGGGGTGGGCGGCTCGGAAGGAACGGTCACGCTGGTTGCGGAAGGAACGCCGGAACAGGAACGCGCGGCTGTCGCGCTCCTTAAGGACATAAAGGGCGAACCGCCTACGCCCTCATGGAAAAAGAAATGCTCCGACTGCCCGTTTTGCTGCAAATACATGTCTCAATCCACGTCTCGCCCCATCGCCGGCTGACGGTTGCAGCCGGCGGACAGAAAGCATGCGGATTGCCCCGCCCCCAAAGGCGGGGCTCTATCCGGCCTTCCGGCTCAAACCACAAAGGAAGGCGGATGATGCTTTTGATACGCCAATGCCGCTTTTTCTCAAAACCAAAGAACGCCCTCTCCCGTTTCCCACGCAAAGCCCGGCGCGCACGCACGCGGGCAAATGAGGGAGCAGGGGCATGACGCCCCAGACCGGGGAGTTTACGGGGCAAACGGCCCCTCAACATATCCGCCATGCAATGCGCTCACGCCTGCCCGGCCAGCTTCCCATCCAATTCCAGAAAGGAATCCAGTTTTTCAAGACGCGCGCGAGCGGCCGGGGCATTCGTCTTGACCGGGACACGGGCCCATATTTCAAGCACGAGTTTTTCATTGCCCTTAAGAGGCGCAAGCCATGACTCAAGAGCGCATAACTGAGGCCGCTCATAAATAAAGCGCTCGATATCCGCGGCAATGCCTTTTGTTTCCTCCCGCAGGGCCGCGCGTTCGGAGCCGGTCAAAAAACCCTTGGCCCAGAAAAGCATAAGGCGCAGGGCAAATATGGCGTCCGGCATGGGGTCGCGTTCGCCATGCGGAATAAGCCGGACAAGGGCCCGTCCGCTTCCGGAAAGAAGCGCCGCTGTCCCCGCGCCGGTTTTGCCCGCCAGGACGCGCGTCTGCCTGCCTGTAGCGCTTAAAGCATGAAGCGAAGCCCGCCCCAACCCCACGACGCCGTCCCGCACCCCGCCCGCCACGGCCGCGCCGCCCCGGACTACCGCGTTTCCAGCCGCTTCCGCGCAATCCGTCACGGCCACAATGACCGCGCCGGTTCCAGCGCCGACAGCCGTGGCCGCGCCGGTCGCGGCTTTAACCACGCTTCCAGCCGCGCTTTTCGTTTTTTCCGCCGTCATGCCGACGGCATTCCCGGCTGTTTCCGCCAGCTTTTTGCCCACAGGCGCCGACAGGCCGGCAAGCTGGCTGCCCAGCGCGTTGATGATGACGCCCATGCTTTCCCGCGATATATCAAGAAGCATGGCCCCGGTTTCCCTCACGGTTGACTGGCGTTGGGCCTCATTTTCTCCAAAGACCGCGAATCGAAATGAATTTTTGGCGATGACGCCGGCGCGCACGGCCAAAAGACAATTTGCCGCGCCGTCAATGACCGAAGCGGTGAACTTCTGAAGCGTGTTGCCCACAAAGGGCATGCTGGACGCGGCCACGGCCGGGGCCACGGCCGGAAGCAATTCGCCCATGGCGTTGGCGACGGTCTGAGGGATATCCAGTGCGTCAATAGAAAAGGAAATAAATGTCGCTGAAGACGTCGCGGAATACACGCTGAGCATCTCTCTGGCGGTGGGCCGCTGGTTATAGATGCAGGAAACTCTCCAGACCAGCCGGCACAGAGAAAAAAAGACAATCAGCGCATCAAGCCGGCCGTTCTGGGACAGGGCGGTCCCCAGAAAAACTTTTTTGGCGCTGGAACGGATTTCTTTTTCCGCCACGGAATCCAGAACAGTCAGGGCTTTGCTCAAAAATTCAGGATGATCCGGATTAAGGCCCGCATCGCGCACATGCTTGTTCCCGGCAAGCTGTTTTTCAAGCTCCGCCGCAAACGCCCGGCGTTGCTCCTCTGTGGAATTTTTCCGTATGAGCAGTTTCGAGGGCCGCAAAAACCAGGATAAAAAAAGCCAGCATAGCGCCGCCAGCTCGCACGACGCCAAAACAACATACACGACCCGCCCCCAACCCGGCGCCAGGGCATCCGCCGCGCTCATGGCGACGCTGTTGATCTGGAGCAGCAAAAGCACGGTGACGGCAATGAGAACATAGCCGAATATCGCAAATATTTTTGTACAGTATCGCATAGTTCGTTCCATTTGTTCAACGAGGGAAACAAAAGATGCAACGCATGGTTCCCGCGTCTTTGTCTACAGCGCCTTTTGTATGCGCGCCGGCCGCAACGGCTTAAAAAAACAGCCGCCGCCTCATGCGGTCGTTGCGCGGCATTCGCGACGACGCCCAAAAGCGAAAAACGCCGCGCATGGCTCGTCAGCCCGTATGCCAAACGCCTCTTTAATCATAAAAGGGTCTCAAAACCATCCGTTCCAGCCCTTTTGGCGGCAACGAAAAAAGAACCGCTTCTTTGCGGGGGAATCATTGCCCGCACACATGTTTTTATGTATAATTTCCATATATTATAGTAACTTTTCACCATATTGCAAATGCCCCGTGACCAGCGAGGAATCTATGCGCACATACAGTATGCACAGTACGGACAGGGCAACGCCGTCGTTTAAGGGAAAAAGGCCCGCGCGCCATGTCTTTTTCAGGCGCGCCGCCTGCTGTTTTACGGCGCTGTCGCTTTTTCTTGCGACAGGATGCGACAAAAAAGGCGACGACGCGGCGGACGGCATGCCGCCTGCGCCGGTTTTGATCATGGACGTTGCGCCGCGGCGCGTGCCCATGCTTCTTGAATATGTGGGGCAGACCGCAGGCTCAAAAGAAACGGAGATACGCGCCCAGGTCGGCGGCATTCTGTTGCGCCGCCTTTATGTGGAAGGCGACATGGTGCAAGCCGGCGACGTGCTTTTCCAAATAGACCCCGCTCCGTACAAGGCTCGTCTTGACGCGGCCGTGGGCGCCATGAACAGGGCGCAGGCGCTTTATATCCAAAACGCGCAAAACTACCGCAGGGCCCAAAAACTGTTCAGCGAAGACGTGATTGCGGCCCAGGAAATGGATGACGCCGCCGCATCGTTCAAGTCGGCGAAAGCCGAACTGGAAACCGCCCGGGCTGACGTCGAAGAGGCCAAAATCAATCTTGACTACACCACGGTCACCGCCCCTGTTTCCGGAGTGACGGCGCTTGAGGCGGTATCCGAGGGAAGCCTGATCGACGTCGGCACAGGCTCGGCCATGCTCACGACTATTACCACGCTGGACCCCATCTATGTCAACTTCACCGCGCCGGGCGTGGAAATCATGCGCCTGCGCGCCATGCCGCGCAAAGACGCGACGGTTCCTCTGGAATCCGGGCTCAAAGTGGATATCGAGCTTGCCGATGGAACGCCCTATGCGCAAAACGGCCAGGTCACCTACCTGGGACGGACCATGGACCCGCAGACCGGCGCTGTTCAGGGGCGCGCCCAGTTTTCGAATCCAAACGGCGTCGTGCTTCCGGGGCAGTTCGTCAAAGTCTTCATCCGCGGGGTCGTCCTTGACGATGCGCTTCTTGTGCCGCAAAGAGCGGTTCTCGCCGGACAGCAGAGCGACACGGTGCTTACTGTGAACAAGGACAATATTGTGGAAGCGAAAACAGTGTCCCTGGGCGACAGCGTGGGCAATGACTTTCTTATTCTAAGCGGCATTGCGCCAGGCGACAAGGTCATTGTGGACGGCATTCAAAAAGCCAGGCCCGGGGCCAGAGTCCAGCCGCGCCCTGTAAAACCGGGCTCACCCCCGGAAGCCGGCGCGCCGGAAGCCGGCCTCTCCCAGGACGGCGCGGCTTCAGACGCGTCCCGATAAACTATACCCCGCATCTCCAGGCGGCCGGAACCGCGCATGCGGAACGCACTTTGGCGGCGGCGTTCCTGCAATGCGCTTGTTCCAAAACCCCTCTGCGGGCGGCCCGTCTTTGCTGTCTCTGTAAAGAAAAATGTCAGTTAATTGACATAGTCATAAAATATGAGTACAAAACCATTTAATGAGCAAGCGGGGTTGAAGCACACAGCCCGCGCCGCCCGCAACCGGCAAGAAGACTGTCCGGCGCAAGGGAAAGACGCGGACGGAAAAAAGTCTGAAGCGCCCGAATCCGGCGCTTTTTTCTTGAACGAACCCTCGCGGCGATTATGACCAAACTTGATCTGCGCCGCGAAAAAACACGCAACACGCAGGCGTTGCAGCTCAACAGACAAGACCCAAAACGCAAGGCGGCCGTAAAAGACGCGGCGCGTTTCACAACCATCAACGGGAGCGGAGAATGGAAAACGACAACGGAATTATCGGGCAAAGCACGTCTTTGCGCAAGGTATTCCATGTCTTGCTTAAAGTCGCTCCCACAGACAGCACCGTACTTGTCACCGGCGAATCAGGAACAGGAAAGGAACTTCTGGTGCGCGCCCTGCACAGTCATTCCCTGCGCAGAGAAAAACCGTTTGTTCCGGTGAACTGCGGCGCCATCCCCAAAGACCTTCTGGAGTCAGAACTCTTCGGCCACGAAAAAGGCGCGTTCACCCATGCAATCCGCAGCAAGGCGGGCCGTTTTGAACTCGCTGAAGGCGGCACCATTTTTCTTGACGAAATCGGAGAAATGGATGCCACGCTTCAGGTAAAAATCCTGCGCGCCCTTCAGGAAAAAGAAATTGAGCGCGTCGGCGGAACAGGCGCCAAAAAAGTGGATGTGCGCATCGTGGCGGCCACAAACCGCAATCTTGAGCAGGAAGTTGAAGCCGGACGTTTTCGGGAAGATCTCTATTACCGGCTGAATGTCATTCCCTTGCATCTGCCGCCGCTGCGCGAACGGGGACACGATATCCTGCTTTTGTGCGAGCATTTTCTGAAGCGGTTTTGCGAACGCCGGCAACGTCAGGTTCTTGTCCTGTCCGCGAACGCCCGCAAGGTGCTTTCGGCCTATCCCTGGCCCGGCAATGTGCGGGAACTTGAAAACTTCATGGAACGGCTGTCCATTCTGTGCGACAATCAGACTGTTCAGGTCGAGGATCTTCCGGACAAAATCCTGAGCGTGGCCGCTGAACTGGATTCCCTTCCGACGGAGCCGCCGCGAACCGGAAACATGCCGGAAACGCCCGCAGGCCAAGCCGGCGCATTCCGGCTTCCCGACCTTGAAGATATGTTTGCCTCTCATCTTGGGCTCAAGGAATTTCTGGAGTCCATGGAAGACAGGCTGCTTATGCAGGCTTTGGAAAAAGCCGGGGGCGTCAAAAATCAGGCTGCCGAAATTCTTGGAATCAAGCGAACCACGCTGATTGAAAAACTGAAGAAAAAACGCATGGACTAAAATGCGTATAGGCGCGTTTTAAAAAACGATTCCGGCAAAAACGGAACATATCCCGCATCTGCCGCAAAGAATCGAATCCCAAACTCGTCAGCTATTGCACGAAAATTGCAAGATACTGAATCCGTGAAGAAAAAACGTCATGCCGGCTTCATCCGGCTTCTTTTCGCAGCATGCGGCATAGCATGGCTGCTTACGGTCATGCCGGCGAACGCGCTTACCTGGCAAAAACGCATGTTGCCCGACAGGGAGCGCATCATAATCAACCTTGACGCGCCGGGAACCGTGCGCGTGGAGCGCACGGGCATGCAAAGCCTTGAGGTGCGCGCGTCTGAGCCCGCGAACGCGCCCGCAGGCGAAACCGGCGCACCCTCGCGCCTTGTGGCGGGCGTCGCGCCTTCGCAAACGGGCCTGCGCCTTGAGACCACAACGCCGGCTTTCGGCTATATCGTCACCACGCCCGCCCCAAACGCCGTGATTATTGATTTCTTCGACAATCCGCTTGGCGCGCGCTGGCGGCCGCCGGCGCAGGCCCGGCAGAACGAATCCGAAACGCCCCGCACTGCTCCGTCTCGCGCCGCGCAAGCGCCGGCCGCATCCTCTGATAACGCCGCCGCAGGCGCGCAGGCAAGCCCGCCCGCGCAAACGCCTGCCCTGCCAAACCAGGCGTCCGCGCAAAGGCCCCGGCAGGAACCGCGCGAAACAGCCCGCCCTGCTTCCCCGACGCCGCTGCGCCGGCAAGCTCTGACCGACGCTTCCGCCCAAAGGGCCGAAACGCCGGTCATGCCTGTTGCGCGTGAAAACACGCCGTCAAGAACAAATCTGTACCCGGTTTCCGCTCCCCGGAATTCCTCTGCATCAACAGGGAAAACCGGACGCAGCGCGGAATCCCGGACGGAAAGGCCAAATGCCTCTGTAAGCCGTCCCGGAGAAGGCGGCGCGGCCGTTCAAACGCAGGATGCGGCGCGCCTGGCCCCAAAATCGCCGGAAACGGCGGTCAGGATGCCTGTGGACGGCAACACGCCGGCCGCGACAGGGAAAGGCGGACGTTTCCCGGTCCAGCCCCAAAACGCGCCGGAACAGACGAACGCCGCGATTTCCCAAACCGTTCCCCTGCCCGCGGTGGGCGAGCCGCAGGCTGTCGCGCCTGAGCCTGACGCCGAGCCGATTGTGACCGCGTCGGACGTGGAACAGCCCGTGCAGCAATACGATGAGGACGGCAAACCCATTCCTCTGCCGCCCAACCCGGTGGAACTGCTGTTGCGCGCCAGAATCGCCGCCAACAACGGCGATTACAAAGGCGCAAGCCTGCTCTATTCCAAAGTGACGCACCTGCATTCCAGCCTGCCGGAACAGATGGAAGAGGCCCTCTATGGCATCTGCGACATGGAATACGCTCAGGCCAAGGAGCAAGACGCGCTTTCCGCGCAGTACAGCCGACTTATGGGCCTGACCGAAGAGGCCATGAACTACAATCTGAAATCCCAAAGGGTTCCCGGCGCTCTTCTGCGCCTTGGTTATTTAAGCATGGCCGTGGGCAACGAGCTTGAAGCTCAGGCGTATTTCAATCTGCTCAGACGCGAATACCCCAACGACGAAAGCATTCCCTCCACGTATTATTACTGGGGCGACTACTTTTTCCGGAAACAGGACTGGAACAAAGCCGCGGACGAATTTCAAACCATTGTCCAGAAGTATCCGAACAGCCCATATGCGCGCGAAGCGGCGGTCAACCTTTCGCGAGCCCTGTACCAGCTTGAATACTTTGACCAGGCGAACCAGATTATCGAATATGTGGAAATGCGCTGGCCTCAGTTCTATACGGAGTATCCCACGATTCTCGGCATGATGGGAGCCACGGCCGCGCATCTGAATAAGCTGGATTCCGCGAAATCCTATTACTGGACCTACTACAACATAGACCCGGACGGCGAAGAGGCCGACATGGTCTTAAGCCGCATCGGCGATATCTATCTTAAGCAGGACAAGCCCGGCGCGGCCCGGGAGGTCTATGAGGAAGCCCTGCGCCGTTTCCCGAAAAAGGAAGGCGGCATCATCGCGCTTTTGCGTCTGTCCGAGGAAGGCATCCATGATGCGCCGGATATCACGGAAATGAACGGGGTGTTCGACCGGCCGTACAACCTGCGGCCTGTGCAGGCGTATACGAAAATCATCCGGGAATTCCCGGACAGCGCGCTTGCGCCGCTTGCCCAGATCAAGCTGGCCATGTGGTATCTGTGGAACAGCCAGTTTTCGGAAGCCTTAACCGCCGCCACCAATTTTCTTGAAAAATATCCCAAGCATGAACTGCGCTCCAAGGCGGAAGAAGTGGCTATGAAAGCCTACGACTCCATGGTCGCCGAATGCCTGCGTGAAAACAACACCAACCGCATCCTTCAGGTCTGGGACGAATATCCCATTGTGCGCAACCAGCAGGAGAGCATTCCCAATCAAACGCGGCTGGCCCTGAGCATGAGCCAGTGGAAAAACGCCCGCGGGGCCGAGGCCCTGCAACTGCTTGAGCCGCTGTTCAGGGGCGTCAAGCAGGGAGAGGACTCTGAAGCGGCCCTGGCGCTCGCCCTGACCATATACATGGGCACGGAGCAATGGGACGGCATCGAAAAGCTTGCGCTCAGGGTGCAGGATTGGGAATTAACGCCCAAGGCGCGGGAAAACCTTGAATACGCTCAGGCGCTCGCCTATGAAAATCTGGATCAGCCCGAAAAATCCGTTGAACTGTGGCGGCATCTGCACGGCTATGCGGATCTGCCGCTCGACAAGCGAACCTATATGTCCTACTTCCTCGCCCGGGCGGCCAAGGCGGAAAATGATCTGGAAAATACCTATTTCATGAGTCGCGACGCCTTGCGCGGCTTTCTCGAACTGGCGGAAAACGACCCCAAATCCGCGGACACCGCGAAAATCAAAGATACCCTGCTCACGCTCATGGACATTACAGAACGCGCGGGCCGCACTCAGGAAGCCCTGGAATGGGCCGGTCAGTACAGGCAATACGTCAACCCCGGCGATGAAGAATACCCGGCCATGCAGTATCGCCTTGCCCGGCTCTACAAAAAAAACGGCGCCATAAACCAGTGGTCGGCCACGCTGAACCAGCTTGCCAAGGAACAGCCGGAATCGTTCTATGGCCGCATGGCCGCATCCGAACTGCGCACCCAGGCCATTTCCGAGGGCGCGGCCAGATTCTCCGGCCCGCAACAATAATTCCGCCATGCCCTTTGCGCCCCGGAAAAATCCGCACGCCGGGGCGCAGAGGCCGCTCCTTTTTCCTTAGCCGGCCCGGTTGCTTCAACGCCCTTTTACGGTTACCATAGAAGCGAAACCGCTCCATCCCTGCGCGGCCCCTTCCAGGCCGCTTCGCCAGCCCCAATAGCGTAACAACAAGCTGACCGCCGCCGTTTTCAAAGGCGGCCCTGGTAGGAGTCTGCCCGTGTCCGATTCATCCCTTATCCGCAAGTCTGTCGTATCCGGCACATTCTATCCGGACAAACCGGAACAACTGCGCGCTCTGGTCGAGAGTTTTCTGACCCTTTCGCCAGCCCCTGAAAAAAGGGAGCAACCCGCGGGAATGCTGTTGCCGCACGCGGGATATCCCTATTCCGGACCAGTGACGGGCTACACGCTTTCGCGCGTGTTTGGAGACGATGCGCCTTTTCCGGACGCCGTCGTCCTTCTTGGGCCGTCGCACCGCTCGCACGCACGCGGCATCTTTGTCTGGCCGGACGGCGCATGGCAAACGCCCCTGGGCGAAGTCCCCATTGATCAGGAACTGGCGCGGCGAATTCTCGAATCATCCCCGGCGTTCAAAGCGGACATAGTCCCCCATGAACAGGAACACGCGCTGGAAGTGCTTCTCCCTTTTCTTTTGTGTTTGAATCCGAACGTCCGCATTGTGCCCATCAGCGTGGCCGAACAGGATATCGCGATTTTACAGAAAGCCGGTCTTGCGCTCGCGGCGGAACTTCTGGCAAAAAAGGCTTTTGTCCTGGTCAGTTCGGACATGAGTCACTACATTTCCCAGGAAGCGGCGCACCGGATGGACGCCATGGCGCTTGCCCGAATCGAGGCTCTGGATCCTCTGGGGCTGTATAAGACCGTCATTCAGAATAAAATCAGCATGTGCGGCGTGCTGCCTGCGGTTCTTGCGCTGTATGCGTTTCAGGCCATGGGGAAAAAACGCTCGGAAACCGTCTGCTACGACAATTCCGGAAGGGTGACCCATGATACGGGGCAGGTGGTCGGATATGCGGGCGTGCTCCTGGGCCTGTGAGTCGGCCCGCGTTTTTTTCTGTTTTCAATTTAAAAGCCGGGGGAGCCGTTTCCCCCGGCGAAAATGCAGGGACGCCAGTCCCCGGAAAAAAGGGGCGCTCAACCGCCGCCTAGAGATTTTTTGCGTACCAGTCCCCTGAAAGCCGCAATCCCTGGGGCACGCGAATCTGAGGGGCATAGCCCAAAAGTTTTTTTGCCCTGGAGATATCCGCCTGAGAGTGGCGCACGTCGCCGGGACGAAACGGCCCGTACTCAGGCTCGACGTTTGCGGCTTTGGGGTTATGCCGGGCGACTTCGTCCCGAATGGCGTAAAAAAGCTCGTTCAGCGTAGTGCGGTCGCTCACGGCCACATTGTAGACCTTGCCGCGCGCCTCGGGCTCGCTGGCGCACGCGGCCAGAATATTGGCCTGCACGGTATTGGCGATATGGCAGAAGTCGCGGCTGGTTTCGCCGTCGCCGTTGATGCGCACCGGCAGCCCTTTAAGCAGCGCGGCGAACCACACCGGAATCACCGCCGCATACGCGCCGTTTGGGTCCTGACGTTTGCCGAACACGTTGAAATACCGCAATCCGATGCTGGAAAAGCCGTAACAGCGATTAAAAACATCCGCATAAAGTTCGTTCACATATTTCGTCACCGCATACGGCGAGAGAGGAGCGCCGATGCGCTCTTCCACCTTGGGCAATCCCGGATCGTCGCCATAGGTGGAACTGGAAGCGGCATACACGAAATTGCGCACCCCGGCGTCGCGCGCCGCGACCAGCATATTGAGAAATCCATCGATATTGTTGCTGTTCGACAATAACGGGTCTTCAATGGAGCGCGGCACGGAGCCCAAAGCCGCCTCATGGAGCACATAATCCACGCCGCCGCATACGGCCCGGCACTGCGCAAGGTCGCGCACGTCTCCTTCCACAAAACAAAAACGCGCCCACTGAGCCGGGGACACGTTTTCCCGAATCATCTCCAGGTTGCGGCGGTATCCTGTGGAAAAATTGTCCAGCCCGGTCACAGTCTGGTCCAGGGCCAGCAGAGTCTCAACCAGATTGGAGCCGATAAAACCGGCGGCGCCGGTCACCAGCCATGCGCGGGGATGGGCGCGCAAATCGTCGCAGACGTCATCATATTTCATTTCATTCCTTCCTGAAGCTCTTTTCCGGGCACAAGCGTGGGATTAAGCTGCCCCATGGCCGCATAGATGCGCGAAAGCGCAATAAGATAATCCGCCTGGGCGCTTGTAAGGCTCGCCTCGGCCTGGGTCAGGCTGTCCTGGGCGGTCAGCACGTCCAGATTGGTCCCGACCTGCGCCTCATAGCGGGCGACGGCCATGCGGTATGCTTCCTTCGCCTGGGCGAGTCCCTTCTGACCAAGGATGATACGCTTGCGCGCATTCTGAATCATGAGCAGCTTGGACATAATGTCATAGGCCACTTCCTGGCGCAAGTTCTCTTCCTCGGCGCGCACCTTGTTTATGAGAAAATCAGAGGCTTCGACGTTGTAATAATCCTTGCCCCACTGAAACAGATTCCACCTCGCGCCCACGCCCACGCTCCAGCTCCGGGGCTTTCCATCCATCTGGCTGCCGCCATAGGCTTTCATGGAATCGCCGGTCTGGCTGTAATTCACATTGGCGTTTAACTGAGGATAAAAATTGCTGGCCGCGATCATCTTGTCCTTTTGCGCCATTTCCACGCTTTTCCCGGCCATGTAAATATCCGGGCGGCTGCTGTAGGCGATGGCGAGGCACGGCTCAAGCGTGCCGTCAAAAGGAATCTGCCGAAGGGAGCCCACATACTCGACGTCCGCGTCAAGAGGAAGACTCAGCAGCGTATTCATACGGACCTGTTCGGTCTCCAGATTGTTCTGAGCCACAATAAGCTGGCGTTCCGCATCAGACACGTCCACTTCAGCCTGAAGCACGTCAAGACGCGGCCGCAATCCCACATCATAAAAAGCCTGCGTCACCTGAAGCTGGGTTCGCAGGCGCTCAAGCGAATCCTGGGCGCTGCGCACGTTTTCCCGCGCCGAAAGCAGGCTTAAAAAGGTTTCCTGCACCGTGTTGGTCAGGGAGATGGACGTATCGCGCTCCATGGCCTTTGAGTATTCAGCCTGAAGCGCCGCTTTCTGGTAGGTTGAAAGCAGATTGAAGCCCGTGAACAAAGGCTGGGTCACCCCAACCCCCCATTCATAGGTATTGACCTTGTTCGTGCGCATATTGGAAACCGAATCCTTGTCCACATGGGTGTAGTTGTACTCAGTGGACAGGGACGGCCCAAAGGAGCCGCGCGCCGACTTGCGGCTGCTTTCGGCCGCCTTGCTCTCTTCTTCGGCGGCGCGCAGAGACTGGTTCGCATCAAGCGCTCTTTGAACGCTTTTTCCCATATCGTACACCTCGGTCGCCCGCGCCCAGTCCACGGCTTCAGCGAAGCCGCCGGCCAGCAGCAGCCCCCCGGCGAGCCCGCCCGCGGCGGCGCGAAACAGCAGGCGTTTCATTATATGAAAATTCATATAAACTCCTGGAAAAAACAATCCTATATAAAATTGTGGCATCATACCCTGCGCGGCGTCAGGTTTCAAGTAACCGAAGAAAATGCGATTCGCAATTATCCGCCGTCCCGTTCATCCCGCAGGCGGCTTTTCCCCCCAAAAAAACGCTCTCCCGGCCGTTTCTGTCAAAAAACAAGCCCTGGCGGGCTGACTCGCCCTTCCCATTTTTTATTAAAAACATATTTTCCGGAAATATAAAATATGATATATATCATCACGCCGCACGCGCGAAACGCCGCCGGACCGTTTTTCGCCGAACGCAGGCCCGGCCTATGCGGCATGCGGCGCAAACGCCCGGCATCTTTATTTTAGGAGAAAAATGGGCCGCTTTTTATATAAAAAAGCGGTTTCATCTAAAAAAACAAACTTTTTTCGATGGATAATGCATATATGGTCATTGCCAACCGCCAAAGAGCGGGGTATGGAAAGTCCGGAAAGCGCACTTGTTTTTTTGCCGGATAGTCACTGAGTCTTCGGAGTACCCATGGACGGATTTTTCTTTTCCATCATTGCCCAGGCCACTTTGGTCGCCAAATGCGTTCTTGTTCTGCTGGTGATTATGTCCATCGCCAGCTGGGCCATAATGATTCAAAAATGGCGCGCCTTTTCACGGGCGCGGGACAAAGCCGCGCACGGCACCGAACGCTTCAAGCGGGCCCGGGATCTGCGCGAAGCGGTGCTCTCCCTTGGCGGCGATCAGGATTCTCCGCTCTACAGCATTGCCGGCGAAGGGGTTGCCGAATATAACCGCTTGAAAGAACTGGGAAATAAGGGGGAAGTCGTAACGGACAACGTGCAGCGCTCCCTGCAGCAGGGCGTGGGAAATGAAATCGCGCGCCTGCAAAAGGGTCTGGCCTTTCTGGCCACGGCCGCGAATACGGCCCCGTTCATCGGGCTGTTCGGCACCGTTTGGGGCATTATGACCTCGTTTCACGCCATAGGCCAAATGAAAAGCGCATCCCTTGCTGCTGTGGCGCCCGGCATTTCCGAAGCGCTTATCGCCACGGCCATAGGCCTTGTCGTAGCCATTCCCGCATCCATCGGCTACAATGCGTTTCAGGGAGTTCTTGGCGGCATTGAGGTGCAGCTTTCAAACTTCGCCGGGGTCTTTCTCAATCGGGTGCAGCGCGAAACGGATGCGGCCGAGCATATGCGCAGGGACCAGGGCAAGACGCCGCATATGGGGAGCTGATCATGGGCGGCATGATGCGCAAAAAAGGCGGTCTTGTTTCTGAAATCAACGTGACGCCGTTTGTTGACGTCATGCTGGTTTTGCTGATCATTTTCATGGTCACGGCGCCGCTTATGACCCTTGGCTTTGATGTGGACCTGCCCCAGACGAAAACCGTCGACGTTCTGCCCACGGATTCGGATCACATGGTGCTTTCCGTCACCGCCGACGGAACCATGTACCTTGACGAATACCAGGTAAAAGACCTCAACGACCTGGAAGAATTCCTGAAAACCATGGTAAAGGCCCAGGACAAACAGTTGTTTCTCCAGGCTGACAAATCCGTTCCATATGGCGTGGTGGTGGATATCATGGGCCGGGTAAAAGCCGTGGGCATTGAAAAGATGGGCGTAGTGGCCGAGCCGCAGGAAGAAAAGGAAGTCGGAAAAACGAACTGACACCGGGAAGCATGAATGCGCTTTTCTTCGAGCTTTATTCTCTCTGTGCTGCTGCATGCGGCGCTGGCGTTGGCCGTCATATACTGGCCGCAGGCGCTTACGCCCGCGGCGAATCTGAAGATTGATCCTGAATCGCCGCCTCTGGTCGGCTGGCTTACGCTGGACAACCCCGGCGGCAAAACCGGCTCAAAGCCAGGCGTTCCCCGCCTTCCTGCCGGCGGCGGTCAGAAGAAACCGCCGCAGCAGGCGAAATCGCCCGCGCCGGCACGGACTCCCGCCGAGCCTGCGCCCGTTCCGGATATTCCGGCCGCGTCCCAGCCGCAGGCGCCGGAAGCGCCGCCTGCGCCCGAAAATCCCGCTTTGCCTGAGCCCGCGCCAGCTCCTGAACCGCCAAAAAATCCGGCGCCTGTCGCAGAGCCTGCGCCTGAACCAGCTCCGCCCGCGCCGGTCGAAACGCCGCGCCCGGAACCCAAGCCTGAGCCCAAAAAAGAAAGCGCGGCCAAAGCGGAAACCGTGCCTGAGGATGCAAAGCCCATAAGCGCAAACAAGGCGGAAGAAGCCCAAAAGCCTCAGCCTGAAAAGGATACGGAAAAGCCGAAAGAAGCGCCCGCGGATTCCGCCAAAAAAACGGAACCCGCCAAGCCCGCACCCAAGAAAGAAAAGCCCGCTGAAACCGGGAAAAAGACGGATCAGACCGGCAAAGGCGCGGCCGACGCCAAGAAAAGCGACGCCAAGGGCGCGGCGGACCCTCTGAAGGACGCCCTGGCCGACGCCCGCCGGGACGTGGCGCGACGGGAACGCGCCCGGGACCGCGCCGCCGTCAATGAGGCTCTGCGCTCCCTGCAGACCGACGCCGTGGTCATGGACGCGTTGCGCGAGCTTGGAGAAGGCGAAGGCGGCGGCGAAGGAAACGGCATGGGCGGCGGAGTCGGAGACGGGGTCGGGGTACAGGTGTCGTATCAGACGCTTGTATCCGGCATCATCAGAAATTATTGGACATACCCCAACCAGGGCGACCGCAGCATACCGCTGGCCGTGGCCTATGTGCGCATATCGTCGGCCGGGGAAGTCGTGGATTACCGGATACAGCAAAGCTCCGGCCGCCCGGACTTCGACTCTTCCGTTTTGGCGGCGATACGCAAAGCCAACCATCATCCGCTGCCGCCGCCGCCGTCAGGACAGGCTGAAGAATTCAGCATACGGTTTTACAATGCGGAACGGCGCTAGCCGCCTTTTGCGAAAAAAACAGCGCGTCCGGAAAAATCACAGCAAGGCGAAAATGCGTATGCGGCTATCCATGCTCTGCACGTTCTGCACCGGCGGCCTGTCGGCGCTTTCTTTGTGCTCATGCCTTTCCTGGTTTGCGGACGCCCCGCCTGCGGAGCGGCCGCAAACTGCGCCCCTGGTCATAGAAAGCACGGCGCCGGGACTCAAGGACCCGTGGGCCGCCCCGGATGAGCCACAACCCCATATTCCTGAAGCCGGAAGCGCAGAGACGCCCGCGGGCAAACTTGTCGGCGAACGCGCTCTTGACGGCGAAAACAAAAGCCGTCCCGTTCTTTCCGGAACGCGGAGCAGGCTCGCGCGTCGCGCGCCGTTAAGCGTGCAAACCCGTAAGCCCGCGCAGGCAAACCCGCCCGCGCCCCGGCGCAAAGAGCGGGAAGCGCGCTACTGGAAGATTGTGGAGCAGGAACTGCGCAAAGCCTGGAACGCATCGCCCGAAGCGGCTGAAATACGACGCCTTTCGCGGCAAAGAACCGTCGGCCGGGCGGGGCTTGTGCTGCATCTGACGCCGGATGGAACGGTTGCGGCCGCGGCTATTCAAAAAAGTTCCGGCTCGCCTGAAACAGACCGCGCGTTGCTGCGCGCCGCGCGCTCGCTGAAAAAACTCCCCTCGCCGCCGGCCGGCGCAGGGCCCGTGCATCTTGATTTTGCTTTCTGACGGCGCGCGGTTTATAACGGCGCATGGTAAAAAAACATCCCGAAGAGCTTTTCGGCGGCAAAAGGCCGAATGGCGCTCAACATTAAAGAGGCATGAGAACAGGATGACCGCATACGAAAAAACGCAACAACGAAACGGCTGGCTTTTATGCGCGGCGACCATGGCCATGGCCGCGCTTTTTCTGATTACGGCGCCTTTTTCCGCAATGGCCGCGCCCATGCAGACCATCGACATTTACGGGCCAAGTCAGCGCATTGTGACCGTGGCCATGGCCGACCCGCTGGGAGAAAACGGCCAGAACGCCCCCCAAATGGGCACTGAACTCAACACGCTGATCCGGGAAAACCTGCGCTTTTTGCCGTTCATCCGGATTATCGACAACAAGATTCTGGGCGGAACCCGCCTTGCGGGATACACGACACCGAACATTGATTTCAAACGCTTTGAACTTGCTGGAGCCGACCTTTTGATCACAGCGGGCTGGGTCGCGCCGGACACGGTGCAATTGCGCGTTTTCGAGACCCTTGGCGGCAGCCTCGTGGTGGGCCGGGCCTATACCGATGTGGAGCCGGATACGCTTGTCCAGGTGGCGGACAAATTCTGCTCTGAACTCATGCGCGTTCTCACCGGGCGCGGCGAATTCTTCCTGTCCACGCTCGCCTTCGTCAAAAACGAAGGCGAAAACCGCAACCTCTGGACCGTGCGCCCCACGGGCCGCAATCTGAAAAAACTGACCAACATGAACGGCATCGCCATGTCGCCTTCCTGGTCTTCAGACGCCCGGTTCATCATCTTCAGCCATATCAACAAAACAAGTCATGCGCTTGGAGTATGGGACCGCCGCACGGGCCAGACCCAGCGAGTGAAGTTTCCCGGCAACACGGTCATCGGCCCCACGTTCATGCCCGACAACAAGGTGGCGGTCAGCCTCGCGCAACACGGCTATCCCAATATTTACCTGCTGAACCACTCTTTCAAGCGGGAACGGGTGCTTGAGGACAGCGGCGGCATAGACGTCTCGCCCTCCTTTGACGCCAAGGCAAGCAAAATGGCCTTTACATCCAGCCGTCTTGGCAACCCTCATGTATTTTTAAAAGACATGGCCACAGGACAGGTGCGCCGCATTTCCCAAAGCGGAACCTACAACACCGAGCCCTCCATCAGCCCCGACGGAACGCTTGTTGCTTTTTCCCGCATGACGGACCAGGGCTTTCGCATTTTTGTCTATGATGTGCTGACCGGCGAAGAGCGGCAGATTTCCAACGGCCCCGGACGGGACGAACAGCCAAGCTTTGCGCCGGACAGCTATTTTCTTGCGTTCGTATCCAACCGCTCCGGGAAAAAACAAATCTATCTGACAACCCGGCACGGCGGCGAAGCCCGCCTTGTGCCCACCGGCAAGGGCGAGGTCTTTTTCCCGGCCTGGGGCAATTTCGCCGACTGGGGAAAAAGCGCAAAATAACCGCAAAATTTCCATATTTTTGCAGTAAAATGGATATAAACGGAGAAATAGCCGCACCGGCATCTTGACAAAAATACGCCACAAGCTACCATAGGCACGCAGTTGAAAACGCATATCGCGTTATTCGGCAAAGAGACGGTTATTACCCAGTTTTCCACTTTAAGGAAAGTTTTTAGGAGGAAGAGATGTACATCTTAAAGCGTTTTGGGCTTATGTTTGCGTTGATGTTCGTACTTGCCGCGGGTTTCGGCTGTAGCTCCAAGACCGTGGACACAGGCACCGTGCCCCCGGAAGAAACCCCGGTGGCCACAGATGAGCTGGAAGCCGCTGAAAAGAACGCCATTGCGACCATCACCGACGGAAAAGTGTATTTTGCTTTTGACCGTTACGATATCGCCCCTGAATACAAGGCGATGCTGAACGAAAAGGCTGAACTGCTCAAGCAGTTCCCGAACCTGTTCGTCAGAATCGAAGGCAACTGCGACGACCGCGGCACTCAGGAATACAACCTGGCCCTTGGCGAACGCCGCGCCCGCGCCGTCTATGAATACCTCCTGGCCCTTGGCGTGCCGGCCGACCAGATGGACACCATCAGCTTCGGCAAGGAACGCCCCGCCGTGCTTGGCAACAATGAAGAAGCCTGGGCGCAGAACCGGCGCGATGAATTTGTCGTGACTGTCAAAAACTAAAACAGATCCGCAAGCTTTTTTAAGCGTCCCGCTTATGGCGGGACGCTTTTTTATTTCCCTTTTATCCAACGCGCCGTAACTGGAATTTTTGCATTTCCGCCTTTTGTGTGCCAGCAGACGATACGGCGGCGGAGCATGCCGTGTCAGTCTGTGGAGAGATAGCGAAACCTTACGGGAACAGGTGGCTGGTCTGTACCCGCAAAATTCCCACGTGGGAATATTTGCGGCTAAACCTGCGCCTTGTTCCTCTTATGCAGTCTCGTTGCAGCAGGAAAGCAAGCTTAAAGGACACAATCGCCAGATTGCCTTTCGCTGGGAATCCCCCAACGCGAGAAGGGGGTGGATGCCAATTTCCATCCCTGCAAACTAAGGACGGCCCTTTCAAGGCCGCGTTGCATTATGTCAGAAAAAACCGGAACAACGCCGCGGCGGCCATGCCGATAAGCACCGTAGGCAGCATGGGAAGCCGAAGAGCCGCAATCAGGGTTGCCGCAAGGGCCAGCATGTCCGCGAGCTCTCCGGAAACAACGTTTGGCGCAAGAAGCGAGACCAGAACGCAACCAGGCGCGACACGCAGGACGGACATGAGCCGCGGACTCAGGCGTCTGTTTCTAAGCGCCGCAAAACCGGCTATCCGGGTAAGATAGGTGACCGACGCCATGCACAGCGCCGTCAGGGCGTTAGACCAGGCGAGCATCGCGTCCGCCCATGATGTATGCGGCTATAAGCCCTGCGACCGTCCCGGACAGAATATGCCAGCTTCCGGGGATGAACAGATACGCCGCGGCGGCCGCGGCCAGGCTGACAGCCCACGGTCCCGCGGCCTTAAAGCCCGGCCACTGTCCTTTCAGCAACACCAGAAAGACCGCCGGAATCGCCATATCCACGCCATAAACGCGCACATCGCCCAGAACAGGGCCGGCTATCGCGCCCGCCGTCGTGCACCCGGCCCAGGTTCCGTAAAGGCACAGGGACGCGCCCAAATAAAAGGACATGCTGAAGGCGTTGCGTATCCCCCGGGAAACGCGGCGGTTGGCGTCTTCATAGCCAAGGGCCCAACTTTCATCGCACATGAAAAAAAGCGCGGGCAGAACCTTTTTTTTCGGATATCGCTCAAGAAAGGGCGCAAGGGTCGCGCCCATGACCAGATGGCGGCTGTTCACCAAAAAGGTCAAAAACGTGATGAGCAAAACGCGCGGCGGGTTGCTCCATACCTGAATCGCGGCGAATTCGGAGCCGCCCGCGAAGTTCAGGCCCGTCAAAAACAGCACTTCAAAAGGAGCGAGGCCTTTTTGCGCCGCCGCCGCGCCAAGGACAAGGGCAAAAGGCACAATCCCGATGCACACGGGAAATGAGGCCGCCACGCCTCTTTGACACTCGCGAAATATCGCATGGCTCTGCTTTTCAGCTTCCGGGGAACCTGTCTCCATGAAACGCCGTCCTTTCTGTTTTACGCCGCCGCTTTTGGTCCGCAAAGAAAAATGCGCATTCCGGACCGGATATCCCTGGCCGCGCAGGTCCTCAATGCGGCGTTGCATTGCAACGGATTTCCTGCTAGAAATATCAATTCATGTCAAATGTTCCGTAGACTGTCCAAACAAACAGATTTTTTCGGGCCTTAAAAAAATCGCCGCCGCCTGCTCCCCAACGGCGGCGATTTTTTTGCGGCGCGCGCCCGCCTGTTTTGCCGTTTTTCCCAAAAGCAAAAACTCCCGCCGACTCCGCCCGGCTCTTTTCCCGCCGGCCCTTTGCGCCCGCAAACCCGTCAGAAGACGCTCCGCTATTTACACGCAAAACCGGCCCGGCCCTTGACTGCGCGGGGCCCATGCTTACAGTGTGGAAACATGCCCAAGGTTATTTACGAGGAGGTTTACCATGGCAGAACATACGACACATGAATTCCGCGCGGAAACGCGCAAGGTTTTGAATATTCTCACGCACTCTCTGTACATGAACCGGGATATCTTCTTGCGGGAACTTATTTCCAACGCGTCCGACGCCCTGGACAAACTGCGTTTTCTGCAAAGTCGCGGCGACGCCGTGCATTTTCCTGAGCTGCCTTTGGAAATACGGCTCACTGTGGACAAGGACCGCAAAATACTGTCCATAGCGGATACGGGCATCGGCATGACGGAAGAGGAAATGATTGAAAACCTCGGCACCATCGCCCATTCAGGCTCCGAACAGTTCATGAAGGACATGACGGAACAAAGCGGCTCCGAAAACGGCAAAACCGACGCCGCGAACATCATCGGCCGTTTCGGGATAGGCTTTTACTCCGTATTCATGGTTGCGGAAAAGGTGGAGGTCATTTCCAAATCCGCTATCGGGGATGAGCCAGCGCATATTTGGTCGTCGGATGGAACCGGCTCCTTCTCGATCGCTCCATACGCCCCTGAAGAAGGCATGCCCGATGTGCAGCGCGGAACCGTGATTCGCGCGACGATAAAGGACAGCGACCGGGAATTTCTGGAAAAATCGCGCCTGGAAGCCATTATCCGCAAGCATTCAAGCTTTATTCCCTTCCCCATTTATGTGGACAACGAACACATAAACACCACGCAGGCGCTGTGGCGCGAGCCGCGTCAGTCCGTGACCAGAGAACAGTACAACGACTTCTACAAGTTCCTCTCATATGACAAACGGGATCCGCTTGAAGTCATACACCTTTCAATGGACGCCCCGGTTCAGTTCAACTCCCTGCTGTTTATCCCCAGCATCCATGAGGATTATTTCGAAGGCAACAACGATCACTGGGGCCTTGATCTGTATGTGCGCAGAGTGCTGCTGCAACGCGAAAACAAGGAAGTGCTGCCTGACTACCTGGCCTTCGTCAAAGGCGTTGTGGACACCGAAGACCTGCCCATCAACATCTCGCGCGAAACGCTCCAGGAAAACAGGGTTCTGCGCAGAATCAAGCAAACCATTTCCAAGCAGGTGCTGTCCAAACTGACCGATATGGCCAAGGACAATCCCGAAGCCTATAAAACATTCTGGGAACTGCACGGCAAAGTATTCAAGCTTGGATATCGCGACTTTTCGGTTCGCGAAAGCTTTTCGCCGCTTTTGCGTTTCAACTCCTCGGCGCTTTCCGACACAGAAGAGCTTACCTCTCTTGAAGACTATCTAAGCCGCGCCAAGGAAGGTCAGAAAATCATCTGGTTTTTGACCACCACCCGCGAATCCATCAACGCGAATCCGCATCTTGAAGTGTTCCGGCGCAAAGGAATTGAAGTCCTGTATCTGTTCGACACGGTTGACGAATTCGCCCTTGAAGGCATCGGCATGTACAAGGACTTCACCGTCAAATCCGTAGACCGGGCGACCAGCGAAGATTTAAGCGCGTTTCCGGACAGCGAAGACGCTCCGAAGGCCCCGCCGCTCTCTGAAAGCGAAGTTGCGGACTTCGACGGGCTCATTGGAAAGATAAAAACTCTGCTCGGCGAACAGGTCAAGGACGTGCGCGCCTCTGAGCGTCTCTCCGACAGCCCCGCGATACTTGTTTCCCCGGACGGCGGACTGTCCTCTTCCATGCAAAAACTGATGCGGCGCATTCAAAACGACGACAGCATCCCCCAGAAAATCCTGGAAGTGAACAGAGATCATCCGCTGCTGCGCAGTATGCTGCATATATATAAAACCAGCGACAGCGACCCTGTGCTTGCCGAAATGATTCAGTCTCTGTTTGACGCCACGCTTCTTTTGGACGGCTATATCAAAGAACCCAATATGGTCGCCACGCGCGGCATCAAACTTCTGGAAAGAGCCGCATCATGGTATGAAGGATTACAGAAATAATTATATAGCTTGCATATAATAAAAAATAAAAGGCCGCATAATGCGGCCTTTTTTATTTATATATACTCCATATATACAGAGATATTTCCTATAATCGTCTGTATATTTTTTATCATAAACACCTTAAAATTTTTTTACAACATATTTATCATTCACTGCATTTTTGCACATTTCATACAAGTAATAATACATACTTTTCATATAAAAAATAAAAAAAATATTATTATAGTGAATAAAATCAAAATATTATTGTACATTTCGAAAATTCAGCCCCATCTTGAAAAATTTATCCGAATAGAGTATCCATATTTGAATAAACGTATAAAGATATATTAATATAGGGATATGAACGGCAACCTGAACACGTGGAGCGTACAGCACTATGAAAAACCACTGGAGCATATTGTGGGTTTCTTTTTCCCTTGGAGTTCTAGGCGCATTCGTGCAATTTGCGGTGCAGCCGCTCATACCCGTGCTGCAGGCGCAATTTGCCGTCTCATACGCGGATGCGGGTCTGTTCATGTCCATTTTCGCCTTTGCGACCCTTATCGTCGCCTCTCCCTGCGGCCTGACCATCCAGCGTTACGGCGTAAAGCGCGTCGCCTTCATCGGGATGTTTCTGATGCTCATCGGCGTCGTGCTCTCGATTATCGCTGATTCATACGTATTTTTCCTTTTAAGCCGCATCGTGCAGGGCGTGGGCTTCGCCCTGGTCGCGGTCAGCGCGCCTTCGGCAATCGGCCAGTTCATACCCCGCCAGATGATGCCCATCGCCATGGGCATCTGGTCCATGTGGATACCGTTCGGCGGCCTTGTCATGTTCTTTTCCGCTTCGCGCGTTCTTGAAATGTTCTCCATCAGCGCCTACTGGATACTGCTGGCTATCGTCCTTATTCCCGGCATCATCGCGTTGTGGATCGTCATTCCCTCGCATGAGCAGGCCAAAGCGGCCGGAATCAGCGACGGGCCCGCGTTAAGCTCCGAGATCATCCTGGATGAAATCAAAAACCCGCTTATCTGGATGCCGGCTCTGTCCTTTGCGGCGCATACCTGGGGGGTGTTTTCCTTCAGCACCTGGAGCACGTCCTATCTGACGGAAGAGCTGTCTTTGACCATGGTCCAGGCGTCATATGTGACCATCATCTTCTGGGTTGCAAGCGCGGTCAGCAATATTTACGGAGCGCTGCTCATCCGCAAATTCGCGCACAAACTCTGGCCATATATCCTGCCGCCCTTCATCACAGGCTGTCTGTGGCCGATATGCGCCATTCACAACATCGCCTCATTTTATGCGGCGGCCACGCTTGTCGGCCTGATCAGCGGCATCATCCCCACAATCATCTTTCTGTCTGCGCCGCTTCTGGCCAA
The DNA here is from genome assembly GCA_944324045.1 of uncultured Desulfovibrionaceae bacterium. Lineage (GTDB taxonomy): Bacteria > Desulfobacterota > Desulfovibrionia > Desulfovibrionales > Desulfovibrionaceae > CALUUT01. The sequence goes on from CALUUT010000049.1 coordinate 62,626, forward strand.
ACGGGCAGCGGGCATCGGGGTGGCCATGTCCATCGTCATCATCGGCGAGAATCTGGGCATCGTGACAGGTCCGGGGGCCTTCGGCTTCATGCGCGAGCTGACCGGCGGGTATACGGTAAGCTTCTGCATGCTCAGCATCGGCTCGCTGCTCCAGATCTTCTGTTTCTATAAAATATGGAGAACAGGCGCTCTGGTCGTCTCCCATGAGCCGCCCAAAACCGTGACGGCGCAAAAATAGCAATCGTCCGCCAAAAGACATTCAGGACAAAAAACATTCAGGGCGCGCCGGACGGTTGTTGCAAGCCGTCCGGCGCGCCCTTTTTTTCAAATGTCCTGTCCGCGCCGTGCGCCTTTTCATCTTCGCCGCGCGGCGCATGAATCAGACGGCGCGCGTTTCTACTCCTGGCTGTGCCCGTAAAGGCCGCCGGCCAACGCGCCGATGCCGCCGCCAATCAGCGCCCCCATCGTGCCGCTGCCGCCGGCAATGGCGCCAATGCCCGCGCCGGCGGCAGCGCCGACCGCCGTTCCGCTTAAAAGCCCCTGCTGCGTCTTGCTCATGTTCGTACAGGACACCGCTCCCACAAGGAGCGCGCCGGCCAACGCCAGCGAACACAGTTTTCTCATAATGCGACCCCCTTATTTTCCTTGCGCGGGTTTGATCATTTCATACCAGATGACATCGAAAACATTCCGGTCGGCCTGATCCGAATGCGTGGCGTACCAGACGTCAATTTTGCGCTGCATTTCCGGGAGCGTCATATCCTTGAACGCGCCCATCCAGCCTTCGACAAAGCGAGAGACAGGCCGGCCCGTTTTTTCCGCGCCTATCTCTTCAATGGCCACAATGCTCGAAGCGCCATATAAAAAGGCCAGTTTTTCCGAATCGCTCGACAATATCCACTGCCGCCCCGTCAACTCCGTAGGCCGCGTTCCGGCCCAGGCGGGCAACGAGCCCATCGCGAAAAGACATGCCATGATGCACAATATCCCTATTTTTTTACGCATAACGCCTCCTTTATGAAAAGAATACTACTGAACTTCCCTGCTTTGTCAATGACAACGACATGCAGCGCATGACGCGCGTTCCGGCTGCGCTTTTGCCGCGAACGCCGCGAAACGGCCTGTGCGCGCGGCAACGCCCTTCAGGCCGAAGCGGACTCTATCTGGTCTTACGGTTTTCAGCCACAAAAGACTACAAAGAAAATGCAATTGACCAGATCCAACCAAACTTTGCTGAAAATTCCATTATAACCCTTGCAGCTGAATAATTTCATATGAATATGACGCAATAATATATTTTTTGTTGCATATGCTCAAAACATCCTCGCAAAATATCGCCTCTTTCCAGAGAACGCCATTTGATATATTGACAGATAAAAATTATCTGCCATATAATGAGCACGGAATCGAGGATTATCATGCCATTAGGAAGTCCTTTATGTCCACACGAAAGAGAGACATTTCTCATAGCAGACCAGAGACGCAAAAAATCTCTGCCCTTTTTTGTTGTTGCAAACCCGACATGTTGTTTGGATATGCCGCCGGCATGCCGCAATTTTACAGCTCTCTCTCTCTCTCTCTCTCTCTCTCTCTCTCTCTCTCTGTAATCTAGCGCTTCACGGCGTTCCACGCTCCAGAGTGCCCGCAAGACCGCGCGG
>CALUUT010000050.1 GCA_944324045.1 uncultured Desulfovibrionaceae bacterium
CGGGAGCTGGTGCAACGCATCATTGCAATCGGGCAACTGAAAAGCGGTCTTGACGAGACTCGGGCCACGGATATTCTCTGGACGCTCACGTGCCGCGATATCTATCGAATGATGGTCCAAATCCGAAAATGGCCGGTTGAGGCTTTCGAGGCATGGGCTGTGCAAACCCTCACAAGCGTGCTCCTCTCTCCAAAATGACAAATGCTTAAATATTTAAGCAACGCGATGTTCCATCAGCATGATCTTGCCCTCTTAAAATCGTGGAAAATTACATTTTTTACTTGCAAATAACTGCCTTGATTGCGAAAAGGAGGGCCGGCGCAGTCATGCCGGCACACCGGACGCCCCACGTTTTTCCGTTCCGGTCAAAGAGGCTGCGGTATTCCAAATCTTTGAGGTGGCACATGAAAATAGCAGTTTCCATTTTGGGCCTTGACTGTCCGGGCGTGGTGCATTTGGTGTCCGCTACCCTGGCCGCCCTTCGCTGCAATATTGAAGAAATAAGCCAGACCATTCTTAAAGGACAATTCGCGGCCATATTCATTGCCGATCAACCGGACGGCCTTGCCAAAGACAGCGTGCATAACGCCCTGCTCAAAGCCATTGCCGAGCGCGACATGAGCCTGTCGGTCATTGTGCGGCCGCTTAAGGAAGAATCCCTGTTTCACGGCGAACCGTCCGAGCCCTTCGTCATCACCATAGACGGTGAAGACCGTCCAAACATTGTGGCTTCGTTCACCCGCATTTTTGCAGAACATAAAGCCAATATCGAAAACATGAAGGCGCTGATGCCTGACCCTGATAATGCGGACCAGGGCGGCAAAGCGCCCGCGCGGCGGGCCATCCAGGTTTTTGAACTTGCTTTGCCGGTCAGGCTGGACCGTTCCGCCTTCCGGCGCACGCTTGAAGACAAGGCCCGCTCCATGGGACTGCGCATCAGCATGCAGCACCGCGATATTTTTGAAGCTTTGCACAGGATTGAGCCTATATGACGCGGGCGTCCCGCTGCGCCTGTTCCCAATTAAAGCCAGATATGCGCGCCTTTATGCCGATGAATGCATAAGGCCGGCAAGACGCCCGGCCGCAAGCCCTGACGGGAGAAATCATGCTTACTGATCGCGAAGTACTCAGCACCCTCAACATGCTGCGCAATGAGCATCTGGATATGCGCACCGTGACGCTTGGCATCAGTTTATTTGACTGCGCCAGCCATGACTTTGACGTGTTCGCATACAAGGTGCGGGCCAAGATAGACCGTTACGCCAAAAAACTGGTCGCCACATGCAATGAGGTGGGCGACAAATTCGGCATCCCCGTGGTAAATAAACGCATAAGTGTAAGCCCCATTGGAGTGGTCGGGGCCTCTTTCAGCCGCGACGACATGGTGCGCGCCTGCGCCGTGCTGGATGACGCGGCAAAAAATGCGGGCGTGGATTTCCTGGGCGGGTTCGGCGCTCTGGTGGAGAAAGGCATCACCCCTGGCGAGCGCAACCTCATTGACGCTCTGCCTGAAGCCCTGGCGACCACGGACAGGATATGCTCTTCCATCAACGTGGCTTCCTCGCGCACCGGCATCAACATGGATGCCGTGGCGCTTATGGGACAAAGGGTGCTGGATGTGGCTGAAGCCACGCGCGACCGGGACGGCATCGGCTGCGCCAAGCTGGTGGTTTTCGCCAACATACCTCAGGATGTGCCCTTTATGGCCGGAGCCTATCTTGGAGTGGGCGAGCCCGACGTGGTCATCAATGTAGGCGTTTCCGGGCCGGGCGTGGTCAAAAAAGCCATAGACCGGGCCATGCAGGCAAAAAAAACGGTCACCCTGGGCGATATCGCCGAAGTCATCAAGCGCACCGCGTATAAGGTGACCAAGGTCGGCGAGATCATCGGCCAGGAAGTAGCCCAACGCCTTGACGTGCCTTTCGGCGTGGCAGATCTGTCCCTCGCTCCCACACCGGCCGTGGGCGACTCGGTCGGGGAAATATTCCAGAGCGTGGGACTTTCTTCCATAGGCGCGCCCGGCTCCACAGCCGTGCTGGCCATGCTGAACGATGCGGTCAAAAAAGGCGGCGCTTTTGCTTCCTCGCATGTCGGCGGCCTTTCCGGGGCTTTTATCCCTGTTTCCGAAGACTCCAGCATCGAAGCCGCAACGCGCTCCGGCGCCCTGACCCTGGAGAAACTGGAAGCCATGACCAGCGTATGTTCCGTCGGTCTCGACATGATCGCCATACCCGGCGATACCCCGGCCGCCACCATCGCGGGCATTATTGCGGATGAAATGGCCATAGGCATGATCAACAACAAGACCACCGCGGTGCGCGTCATTCCTGTGCCGGGCAAAGGCGTCGGCGAAAAAGCCGCATTTGGCGGCCTCTTGGGAGAAGCGGACATTATTCCTGTGCCAGGCGGAGACGCTTCGGCATTTATCCGGTTGGGCGGCCGCATTCCGGCGCCTATCCACAGCCTCAAAAACTGAAACCCCGCACACACTACCCAGAATATTTCAGACGTTATAGAAGCCGCTTTGCACGCCGACTGCATGGTTTATCGCCATGACGGGGTTACGCAAAGCGGCCTCTTTTCATAAAAATTCCAAATTTCGCGCAAAAACGCCGCTCTTATTCACAACATGAATAGTTAAAATTAAAATTGATATTCATTTTCAATTAAGGTATTGTGCCTGAAAGACGAACGAATAACGTTCGGCCAGAAAATCAATAGCTTGCGCGGCCCACACTGCTTTTACAAAAAGCCGGCTCCGCCTCTGCCAACGGCATCCCGGCAAAACCGCATCATCCGCCAAAGGGTTTACGCCGGCAGATGGAAAAACGGCCGGACAAAGCATTTCTGCGTTCCATGCACATTCCTGTCTATATTACATCAATATAAGGAGTCCGGTCATGACGCTTAATGACATG
>CALUUT010000051.1 GCA_944324045.1 uncultured Desulfovibrionaceae bacterium
ATGTAGATCATTTTGACCTGTCGGAAATATGAGGTCTGCAGCAGTTTCAGGACTTCCAGATTGTCGCCTTCAATGTACAGATTCTGCGTGGTCTCGAAATTGACGCTTTCTTCAGGACACGGACGGAGTGTCGCCGTGGAACGCTGCTGGGCCACGCACAGACACTCGCTTTTGCCTTTCCAGGTAAACTCATACTTCTCAAAGTCGTGCAGGATATATTCACCGCAGAGCGAGAGCAACTTGTCGATATCCAGCTTGCCTTCCACAAAACACTGCGGAAAGACCGACGCCAGCTTTTCGCGTTCGGTCTGTTCGATATCCTTGGAGAGGCCGTCAAGTTTTTCCATATGCCACCTGATGTTTTCCATATTTGACGTAAAGATGTTTTAAATGCGGCGGATACGGATTTTTACCTGAACCCGCCTGGAAACATGATGCAAAAAGTCCACGGATTCATGTGCGCGGCAGCGGCGGCACGAAACCGCTTCCCCAACAATCATACGGAATATACATGAATGAGGGATACGGCCATATATTTACGTGCCCGGCCCATGGAGTCAAATCAAAAGACGCGACGCGCATGCCGGCAAAGAATTCCTGTTTCATTAAAACGCTGCTTCTCTTATGCAGCGCCCCGCATGCTTACGAGGCATTTTGCCGCGCATTTGCCGCAAAACTCTTTTTCAGTTCCCATATGCGCCGCAATAGGATAAAAACCGCATCAGCCCCATATAATCCGGGAACTCCAGAGCGCCGCCCGCGGCTTTAACGGTTCCGGCTGCGCCAAACATGCCCCGGCCGCTTCGCCCGGATTACGGTCATGAAAATGGCCGCTTGCGAAACCATGCCTTTGCCTGATACCATTTTCCCTGTTCCGGCATTGCGCCGGAACGGAAAGAGGAGTGTTCATGATAGGAATTTCCAAACTGTACTGCGGTCAGGTGGAGCCTTCCGATGCGTTGCGCTACGGACGCCGCTCCGGCGCTCTTCCATCCCATCTTCTGCAATTTTCAGCGGACAAGAAACCTGTGGTCGTCTGGAATATGACGCGACGCTGCAATCTGAAATGCGCGCACTGCTACGCGCAGGCCAAAGGAATGCAGGGCGCGGACGACATGTCCACGGCACAGGGCAAGGCGCTTATCGAAGATCTGGCCGCATATGGGGCCCCGGTCATGCTGTTTTCCGGCGGCGAGCCTCTGGCGCGCGACGATATCACGGAACTGGCCGCGCACGCTGTGGAAAAAGGGATGCGCGCGGTCATTTCCACAAATGGAACCTTGATCACCAAGGAAAAAGCGCGTGAGCTCAAAGCGGTCAAACTTTCGTATGTGGGCATTTCGCTTGACGGCGGCCGCGACGCGCATGACCGTTTTCGCGGCGTGCCCGGCTCGTTTGCAAAGGCGTTGCAGGGCATTGAGAACTGCAAGGCCGAAGGGCTGAAAGTCGGCCTGCGCTTTACCATCAACCGGCGCAACGCCTCGGAAGTGCCGGCGATATTTGACCTGTTGCGCGACATGGAAATTCCCAGAGTCTGTTTTTATCATCTGGTCTATTCGGGACGCGGCTCGGACCTCGTCAGGGAAGACCTTGATCACGCGGAAACCCGCAAGGTGGTGGACCTCATTATGGAGCGCACCCGCGCTCTGTTTGAAGCCGGCAAAGAAAAAGAAGTGCTTACCGTGGACAATCACGCCGACGGCCCCTATGTCTGGCTCCGGCTGCTGAAGGAAAATCCCAAACGGGCCGCGGAAGTTCTTGAGCTTTTGCAATACAATGAAGGAAACAGTTCAGGCCGGGGCATCGGATGCGTCTCCTGGGACGGCGCCGTGCACGCAGACCAGTTCTGGCGCAATCATACTTTCGGCAATGTTCTGGAGCGTCCTTTTTCTCAGATATGGGACGACCCTGACATTCCCCTTCTTGCCCAGCTCAAAAATAAAAAGGCGCATGTCAAAGGCCGCTGCGCCCGCTGCCGTTTTCTCAACATCTGCGGCGGCAATTTCCGCGCGCGGGCCGAAGCCGTGTACGGCGACCCATGGCAAGAAGACCCGGCCTGCTACCTGACGGATGAAGAAATTTCCGGCGAAAAACTTTCCGGATGACAGGACGGAAAAGACGCCATGCAAGTTTATCTGAAAACCATATACGGCTCCGCGGTTTCTACCGCGTCCGCCGGCGGCCGGCGGTCCGTTGCCAAGTCCGGCCCATTAAGGAGCACATATAATGAACTTTTACCGCGGCCGGCGGCTCCGCTCTTCAGCCGCCATGCGTTCTCTGGTGCGGGAAACCGTTTTGACGAAAGAATCGCTGGTCATGCCCTATTTTGTTTCGGACACGGACGAGCCGGACTTTTGCCGCCCCATATCCGCCATGCCGGGCATCGACCAATGCTCTCTGGAAACGCTGGAAAAAAAAGTGGCGGCCGCCGTGGCCAACGGGCTTGCCGCCTGCATTTTGTTCGGCTTGCCCAAAAACAAGGATGCAACCGGTTCCGAAGCCTGGGCCGCGGACGGCATTGTGCAACGGGCCGTGCGGCTTTTGAAAAAACGCTGGCCGGACCTGCTTGTGATTACGGACGTCTGTTTATGCGAATACACGTCCCATGGGCATTGCGGCCTGGTCAGGGACGGAATCATTCTCAATGACCCGACACTGGAACTGCTTGCCAAAGTCGCTCTGTCCCATGCCGCGGCCGGCGCGGATATCGTGGCCCCGTCGGACATGATGGACGGCCGCGTTCTTGCGTTGCGCAAGGCGCTTGACGACGCGGGGTATGCCGGGCTCCCGATTATGTCTTATGCGGTCAAATACGCCTCCAGTTTCTACGGCCCGTTCCGCGAGGCCGCGGAATCCGCGCCGCAATTCGGAGACCGCAAAACCTATCAGATGGACCCGGCCAACCGGCGGGAAGCCCTGCGCGAAGCGGCCGCGGACGCGGCGGAAGGCGCGGATTTCCTGATCGTCAAACCGGCGGGGCCCTATCTTGATGTTATCCGCGAAGTCGCCGACGCCTTTGATCTGCCTGTGGTCGCCTATCAGGTCAGCGGCGAATATTCCATGCTCATGGCCGCAATCCAGAACGGATGGCTGGACAAAGAACGCGCTGTTCTGGAATCGCTTGTTTCCATAAAACGCGCTGGCGCTGATATCATCATCACCTATTTTGCGGAATATCTGCTTGCGGAAGGATTGATTTAATGAAGGAAGCCGTCGCCCCAGGCAGCCGGACCCTCAAAGACGGCTCGCCCGTATGCCGCCTTGTGGCCTGGGAAGTGACCAGGTCCTGCAATCTGGCTTGCCGTCACTGCCGCGCCGAAGCCCATGAGGAACCCTACCCCGGCGAATTGTCCACAGAGGAAGCGAAGACGCTTATCGACAGCTTTTCAGAAGTAGGGAATCCCATCATTATTTTCACCGGCGGGGATCCCATGATGCGTCCCGATATCTATGAGCTTGTCGCATATGCCGCGCAAACGGGCCTGCGCTGCGCCCTGTCGCCCAATGGAACCCTGATCACGCCAAAAAATGCGGCGCTCATCCGGGAATCCGGGGTCATGCGCTGCTCCATCTCCATTGACGGGCCGGATGCGGCAAGTCATGACGCCTTTCGCGGCGTGCCCGGCGCATTCGACCGCTCCATGCGCGGCATTGCATATCTGAAAGCCGCAGGCGTCGAGTTTCAGATCAACACCACGGTGACAAAAGACAATCTGCACAGTTTCCGGGATATCTTCAACCTGTGCCGCGAGCTTGGGGCTGCCGCGTGGCATATCTTTTTGCTTGTGCCCACAGGCCGCGGAGCGGAAATTGAAGACCAGATCATCAGCGCGGAAGAATACGAAAAAACGCTGAACTGGTTCTATGACTTTCGCAAAACCACGACCATGCACCTTAAAGCGACGTGCGCCCCGCATTATTACAGAATCATGCGCCAACGGGCAAAGGAAGACGGCCTCCGGGTCACCCCGGCGTCCTTCGGCATGGACGCCATGACCAGAGGTTGCCTGGGCGGCGTCGGATTTTGCTTCATCAGTCATGTCGGACAGGTGCAGCCGTGCGGATACCTTGAACTTGACTGCGGCAATGTGCGCAAAACCCCGTTCCCCCAGATATGGCGCGAATCCGTCCCGTTTCAAAAACTGCGCAATCCCGCGGCCTATAAAGGAAAATGCGGCTCATGCGAATATCATGCCGTGTGCGGCGGATGCCGGGCCAGAGCCATGACCATGCGCGGCGACTATCTCGCCGAAGAGCCGCTTTGCACGTATACGCCGCGCGCATGGCGAACTTGACGCGCTTTCTTTGCGCGAAACGCGCGCCGCAGTCCGGAACACGCCATGACGCGCCAAACGAGGTCCGGATGCACGCGGCGCCCTCAAAAAACGCGCCGGAAGCATTTGGAAAAAGGAGCTGAAAAAGCATGTCCGCAAAAACTGGACAGGAAACGCCGGACAAACATATGCGCCTTGAGTCTGAGCCATATATTCCGGATATGCATGACCGCAGAATCCTGGATATCATTCAGACGGGCTTTCCCCTGGAAACGAGGCCATACGCGCATATCGGCGCCGCCGTGGGCTTAAGCGAGGAAGAGGTTTTCAATCGGGTGCGGCTCATGCGTGAACGCGGATACATCCGCCGGATAGGCGCCAACTTTGATTCTCTGAAACTGGGATTCAAAAGCACGCTCTGCGCGGCCAAGGTTCCTGAAAACAGGCTTGCGGAATTCATCCGCGAGGTAAACAGTCACGCCGGCGTCACCCATAATTATCTGCGCAACCATGCGTATAACGTCTGGTTTACTGTAATAGCCAAAGACATGAACGCCATTCGCCGCATCGTGGACGATATCGCCCAAAAAACCGGCATAACCGCGCTCAATCTTCCGGCCACGGCCATATATAAAATTCGTGTGGATTTTCCCCTGGAGAGAGAACACAATGCCTATACAGACTCTGGGATATGACGTTCGATTTATGCCGGATGGATGGGAAACGGCCCGCTGGACGCAAACGGACCGGGACCATGCCTTTTTTCATTTTGGAAGCGATATGCCGCGCTCCCTTGACCCGGACTGCTGGCCATCGCGTTTTGCGCTTGAGGCATTCGGAGACGACGCATCCCTGTTCCCCGGGGCCGTGGCCGTGCCGGAAGACACGGACGTGGTGCTTGATCTTTACGGCGTCTGGCCTGACCTTGCGCGCATGCTCGAAAAAAGAGGCCCGCTTGCGCCGGGCGACGAAATCGTCTGTGTGGGACTCGCCCGCCGGGACGCCTATGGCGATGCGTTCGCATTTCCGGAAATTTTTGAAGACCCGTGGTGGGAAGAAGCGGAAGTGGGCACAGCGCCCTCGCCAGACGCGGCAGAGGAGCTTGCGCAATGCGGCGCATGGGAATTTCTTGGCTTTGACGTGGCGGACGCCGCGTTTGCAAGCGCGCTCTGGAGTCTGGACAGACGCGACCCGGACCTGAACGGCATGGCGGCAAAAACGCAAAAATTCAGAGAAAAAATCAATGCATACGGCCTGTTTTCCAATCTCTCCGATGCGGTGGAGTATTGCGCCCTGATCAACAGTTTCCTTCTGGTTCACGCGCCCTTTTATGTGTTTTCTCTGCAGCGGCGCCGCGCATGACGCACGACCGTTTCTTTGCCAGAGGCATACCCTATTGAAGAAGGAAACATCTGAACGGCAACGCGCCAGGCGCGGCTTTTTTCCCTTGCGGGACAAGAAAAATAACGCTAGAAGCCATTGCATATCAATAACGACCACCTTTTTTACCGTCAGGGTTTCCCATGGAAAACAGACCGCATAAACGTTCGGCATTGCAAAGTATTCTGGAAATTGACCAGGAAATAATGAAGCTTATCACCCGGCGCAGTCATATCCTGCTCAATTTGCGGCGCGCCAAGGGACGCGGCAGCGTGCCCGAAGTGCAAACGGAAAAGCAATTGCGCCAGGCATGGGAACGGGAAGCCGGAAAATTAAGCCGCGACCCTAAAATGGTCCGTCAACTGTTCACCCTGCTTCAGGAAGTCGAAGTCATCCAGTTTACGGATGCCGCTGAAACACGCGGCGCCTTTAATCTCTCGCCTGCGTTGCGGCCTGTGGACATAGCGCTTCCCGGCATGCCCTCGCAAAGGGAACTGCGCCTGCGCGTGGCTCTCGCGGCCGCCCTTGGCGCTCCCTGTTCTCTGACGGTGCTGGTCTTAAGCGACACGCTTTCAGACTTCATGAAGTCCCTGAGCCAGGCCGGCGCGGAACTAAGCTATGACGCAAGCGCAGGCGTTTTGACCTGCAAACAGGCGGAGCGTCCGCAATTTGCGGAACGCGTCATCTACGCGGGCGACGACACGTTAAGTTTCTATCTGCTGTCCGCCATGGCCCTGTGCTCTCCAGGCAAAACCAAATTCACGGGAGCCGCCAATCTCAAAATTGCGGATTTCTCCGTATGGCGGAATACGCTTCCGCTTCTGGGCTCGCGGCTTGCAAACATGGTTCCGAAATCAAACGGCTTGCCCGTGCATCAGGAGTGTTCAGCCATGTTTCCGCAGGAAATCGTTCTGCCTGCGGCATTGCCTTACGACGGAGTGCTCTCGCTTGTGCTCATGTCCTGCACCTGGGATACGCCCATTACATTCAAGGCTGGCGAAAACCCGCATCTTGACGCGGTCATGGATGAACTGACGCCCATATTTTCCGACAGCAACGTGCATTTTTCGCGCGCCGCCGAAGAGGTTCATATCCAGCCCGGCGCGACGGTCCGGCAAAAACCGTCGCTGCCCATGGACACGTTCCTGACTTCCGTTCTCCTCACCTTCCCTGTCATTGCGGGCGGCCGAAGCGCGGTTTCAGGAGCATGGGACGCCGGCAACATCAATTCAAAAGCCTTTTCCGCTTTCTTCAAGGCCGCCGGTCTTACTATGACGGTTTCCCAAATGGGCATTGAAGGCAAAGCCCAGACAGGCCTTGCCCTTGCGCAGGACAAAAGCGCTCTGTCCATTGACCTGCCCGCGCTGGTCGCGGCCGTCGCGAATTTGGATGTGGAACACCTGCCGCTTTCGCTGGTCATTCTTGCAGGCGTTGCGCGGGTGTTTGGAACAGCGCCGCTGGCGCTTGCCGGCCGCGAAGGCAAACGCGTTGATTTCGGCCTGGCGCAGGATTTTCTCGGGCGGCTTGGTTTCTCCATCCGGGAAGGAAACGAGCCCTGCATTGTCCCGCGCGCGGACGCGGACACAGCCCCTGACCTGACCTGGACAAGTCCTGATCCGATGTGGGCCATGGCCTTCTCGCTTGGCGCATACCTGCGTCCGGGCATAAAGCTGACCAACCCCGGCATTGTGGCGGAACTTATGCCCGCATACTGGACCTTCTTTAACGGGCTGCCCGTGCCGACTCTGACCAGCAAACCCAAGGACGCGGCCCCGGAAAAGCCCAAACGCCGCAGAATTATCACGGAATAACGGCCGCGCGCATCACCTGTCGTTCCGACCGGCTGCATCGCGGTCGTCTGCAGCCGGCCATACATACAAAAGGAAACGCTCATGTCCTCAATCGTCTCAAAGCAAATCAGCTCCTATACCGAACGGGCATCCTGGATTCGCAAGATGTTCGAAACAGGGATGCAGTTAAAACAAAAATACGGTAATGACGCGGTATATGACTTCAGCATCGGCAACCCGGACCTGCCCGCGCCGCCAGCCGTGGCCGAAGGCCTGAAAGAGATTCTGAAAAAAGCCGGCGAACCGTTCGCTTTTGGATATATACCAAACGCCGGCTCTCCCTGGGCCCGCGAGGCTGTCGCGCGTCATGTCGCCAAGGAACAGGGCGTAGCCATTACCAAAGAAGAAATCATTCTTACCTGCGGCGCGGCCGGCGCCATAAACGCCTTGTTCCGGGCCGTGCTCAACCCCGGCGAAGAAGTGTTGGTTCCAGCGCCGTTTTTCGCTGAATACTGCTTTTATGTGGAAAACTTCCAGGGCGTTTTCAAAACCGCGGCCACAAATCCGGACACTTTTGAGCTTGATCTTGAAAGCCTGGAAGCCGCGCTCACTCCCAAGACAAAAGTTGTGCTCATCAACACCCCGAACAACCCGACCGGGCAAATTTATTCAGAAAAAACGCTCCGGGAACTTGCCGACCTTCTGCGGCGCAAAAGCGCCGAATACGGCCGCCCCATTCTGCTGGCCGCGGACGAGCCATACCGCACCCTGGCCTATGATCATGCCGTCGTGCCGCCGCTTTTGCCGCTTTACTCCCACACCATCGTGTTGAACTCTTTTTCCAAAAGCCTGTCCATGGCCGGCGAGCGCATCGGCTATGTGGCTCTTTCCCCGGACATGCCCGAACGCCACGAACTCGCCGCCGCCATACTCATGACCAACCGCATCCTTGGATTCGTCAATCTTCCGGTCATCGGCCAGAGCATCATGGTCGCCGCCATTGACAGCAAGGTCAATGTGGATATCTACGAACGCCGCCGCAACCTCATGGCCAAGATACTGAAAGAAGCGGGCTATTCCTTTGTCATGCCCAAAGGCGGCTTCTACTTCTTCCCCAAAGCGCCGGGCGGAGACGACATCGCCTTTATCCACCGGCTTCAGGAAGAACTTATTCTCGGCGTTCCGGGAACCGGTTTTGGTTGCCCCGGCTATTTCCGGCTGGCGTTTTGCGTGGATGAATCCGTGATTCAGCATGCGGCCGACGGCTTTAAAAAAGCCCTGCGCCATTTTGAGCCGGAAAAATAACCGAACGCGACGCCTATAAGATAAGGCTCCTTCTTTTTATTTGGGCGCATCCGGCGCATGCCGGTCTGAAGTCAGGCATGCGCCGGAGCCGAAACGTCTTTTTTCTTGCTGCTGAAGCGGCGTTGGCGCGGACATTCGAGAAGACTTGACTTCCGCGTCAATCTCCCGTAACGAAAAGCGCTTTACATTCACATGATTGTTTTTCTTTTCCGGAGTATGCATGTTTGAGGCGCTATCCGACAGATTGACTGCTGTTTTGCGGAAATTCGGCGGCCAGAGCAAGCTGACTGAAGAAACCATTCAGGAAAGCCTGCGTGAAGTGCGCCTTGCCCTTCTGGAAGCGGACGTCAATATCAAAGTGGTCCGACAGTTCACGGACCGCGTTCGGGAACGCGCCCTGGGGCAGGACGTTCTAAAAAGCCTGTCGCCCGCGCAACAGGTCATCAAAATCGTTCATGAGGAATTAAAGGAGCTTTTAGGCGGAGAAGGCTCCGGCCTGGACCTAAAAGGGCCCGGTCCCCATGTGGTCATGATGGTCGGCCTTCAGGGTTCCGGCAAGACCACGTCCACGGCAAAATTGGCGGCATGGCTGAAAAATCAGAAAATGCGGCCGTACCTTGTCCCGGCCGACGTTTATCGGCCCGCGGCCATTGAACAGTTGCGCACTCTGGCCGCGCAGCTTGACTTGCCCGTGTTCCCTTCCTCGCCGCAGATGGACCCTGTGGATATCGCGAAAGAATCCGTGGCGGCCGCAAAGCGCGAACAATGCACGGTCGTTCTCATTGACACGGCCGGGCGTCTGCATGTGGACGAGCCGCTCATGGCCGAGCTTTCCCGCATCAAGGAAGCGGTGGCGCCTTCCGAAATCCTGTTTGTCGCGGACGCCATGACGGGTCAGGATGCGGTCAACGTGGCGGAAGCGTTTTATGAACGCCTTGGAACAACGGGCGTTGTGCTCACCAAAATGGATGGCGACGCGCGCGGCGGCGCGGCTTTGTCTATCCGCACGGTCACCGGCACCCCGGTGAAATTCGTGGGCACGGGTGAAAAAATCTCTGAATTCGAATTGTTTCACCCTGACCGCATCGCCGGACGCATTCTGGGTATGGGCGATGTCCTGACGCTTATTGAAAAAGCTCAGGAACATATAGAACAGGAAGAAGCCGAAGAACTTTCCCGCAAACTCCAGAAAGCGGAGTTCAATTTTGAAGATTTTCTGGGACAGGTCCGGCGCATAAAAAAAATGGGCTCCCTTGACGGCCTGTTGAAATTGATTCCCGGCATGGGCGCGCTTCGCGAAAAACTGGGCGCGGGCGTCATGCCGGAAAAGGAAATGAAGCGGACCGAAGCGATCATCAACTCCATGACCATAGAAGAACGGCGCAACCCCAAAATCATCAATGCCAAGCGCCGCGCCCGCATTGCCATGGGCAGCGGGACCAAGGTCCAGGATGTGAACAATCTCATGCGCCAGTTTGAACAGATGCGCGACATGATGAAAAAAATGATGGGCGGCGGCAAAAAATCAGCCTTGCCGCCCATGGGCAAAGGCATGGGTCTGCCGGGCATGGGCGCATTGGGCGGTTTCGGCGCTATGCCGGGACTTGGCGGCATACCCGCAGGCATGGGCGGCGCCCCCAAACTCAGCAAAGAAGCCCTGAAAAAGAAAAAGGAAATGCGCAAACGGGAAAAGCAGCGGCGCAAGAAACGCTGATGCGAAAAATATCCCCTTGTGTTGCATAATACGCCTTAATCACGTACCAACTCATTATTCTCAAACAAACCGGAGATATACACATGGCTGTTAAAGTTAGACTGACCCGCATGGGGAGCAAAAAGCATCCGTTTTACCGCATTGTCGCCATCAACAGCGAAACCCGGCGCGACGGACGTCCCCTTGAATTTCTTGGACATTACAACCCCATGGTCGAACCCGCTGATGTAAAGGTCAACATGGAACGCCTGAACATCTGGATGGAACGCGGCGCGGAATTGTCCGATACGGTGCGGACACTGCTCAAGCGTCAGGCGAAATAGAACTGCGGCGGCAGACCTTTTCCCTAATATATTTGCAAAGGGAATGGAGCGTATATTCTTCCGAAGGCTTTAATTTGGGCATTGTCATGCCTTTGCCGCAAGGCGCGTATTTTTCTGAAAAACGCAGGGGGAAAATATGGCGACTGCGCAGCGCGAGCTCCGCGATATTGCCGTTTTTCCCTTTGCCGCATATATGGTTTTCGGAAAAAACGTCTTGCCGTGGGAAGAAATAAGGCTTGAACGGACAGCTTGAAATGCGGCCGCCTTTTTTGAGGAACATGACGCCGCCATGCAGACTCTCCAAAGAAGAAACGGATTGAGCGCAGGCTGCCGCGCCAGGTATGACGCCAAAAATGCGCCTGGCGAAAAGCCCCGTCCGAAATCATGTTTTTGTAAGCGTTTCCGCTACGCAGAGTATGAAAGAACTTATCGCATATATTGCCGGTTCAATGGTCAACCAGCCTGAGGCGGTGGAGGTCACGGAAGCTGTCGACGGCCGCAATGTCACGCTGCGCCTCAAGGTCGCCAAAGAAGATATCGGCAAAATCATCGGCAGACAGGGAAGAACAATACGCGCTATGCGTGTGGTGTTGGGCGCGGCTTCGGCCAAGGCGGACAAACGCTATGTCCTGGAACTTTCTGAATAGCGTTTTGAGCGCTGTCGCATTCGCGTTCCGTCCGGCGAAATGAACAACTCCTGCGCCTAACGGTTTCTTGCGTCCTGGGCCGGGAAGCTCCCCCAGCACATCGTCAATCCGGCCACAGCAGCGCAACGTCAAAATTGAATTGCAGACCTCAGCACGCTTTAACGAGCATGCTGAGGCATTCTTTTTCAATATGTCTCATGGTATTTACTTCCAACAAAGGCCATGCGATTATAGAACGAACAGCTTTAAGACGTTGCTTTGCTCTGACGGCTTGCAAAACGCTCATGCCTGGAAAAGGCAAGACTGCGTTTTGGTCGCACGTGGCGCCCGCGCCTTTTAAAACTCAATACCAATGCAAGGCGCTGTACTCTTATGGCGTATTGCCGCCGTCAGGTTATGTTCCCTTTACTGCGCATATAAGCTGTATCTGATTCCAACGCGCTGTCCAAACGCCCCTTGGGCACGCGCGGCGTACCCAACATGTGGAGAGAGTATGTCTGATACCGACCTTCTGGAAATTGGAGCCGTCATCAAGGCGCATGGCATCCGTGGAGAGATCCTTGTTGATTACTATGCGGAATCTCTGGAGCTTCTGCACGGAACTATATTCCTGCAAAAAGGGCGCAAACCGCCCGAAGCTTTTACAGTGCTCCAGCGGCGGAATCACCAGGGCCGGATTCTGCTCCAGCTTAAAGGCATCGAAGACCGGACCATGGCTGAAACTCTGCGCGGCTATCGGGTTCTGACTCCAAAGGACAAACTTCCACAAATCGAAGGTCCGGAAATCTATTTGCACGACCTTATGGGATTGCGCGTCGTGCTGCATGATACGGGTGATGAACTGGGCAGCATCGTTGCCGTGGACACCAGTTCAGGACAGGAATTGTGGGGCATCGCAACCGTAGACGGCTATGAAATTCTTCTGCCCGCTGTGCCGGAATTCGTCCGGGAAATCGACATAAAACACGGTCTTGTCCGCATTTCGCCGCCTGAAGGGCTTCTTGAACTGTATCGTCAGGATACTAAAACGGCGCATGACGACAGCAAATAAACGCGGTTCAACCCCATAAAAATCTGAAACGGAGCGCATTCAAAAACGGCCTGTCGTCGAGACCGGCCGCTCAGAAGATATTTGTAGATGTTTTCCGCCTTCATCCAAAGGCTTCTCTTGCCTTGCGCCATACGATGCCGGCCGCACGGAAGCTAATCATCCTTGGGTTTTGAAAAACCTGTCCCTATCACATTGAAGGTGTCCGCAATAATGAGAAAAGCCTTGGGGTCCACAGAAGCAACCACGTCCTCAAGTTTTTTTATCTGATAGTTGTGCACCACAGTTAAAATGACTTTTTTGTCAATTCCGGTAAAAGCGCCGCGCCCTGAAAGAAAAGTCACGCCTCTGCGCAAATCCGTAAAAATTCTTTGGGAAATGATTTCAGGCACATCGCTGATCACAAAGGCCAGTTTGCGCTGGTTGAACATGGAAACAATGTAATCGATGGTGTTTGCAGATACAAATATGCCGATAATGGAGTACAGAACCTGGTCCACGCTCAATGTGGTCAAAAGACTCAATGAAAAAAGCACAACATTATATGCCAGCGACACATGCCCGATGCGCATTCCGAATTTCCGATGCAGCACGACTCCAAGAATCGACAACCCACCGTCGCTTCCCTGGGAACGAAGGGTGATGCCCGTGCCTGCGCCGTTCAATACGCCGCCGGCGACAGCTGCAAGAAGCGGATTTTCAATATTCAAATGCCAGGGAATATATTCGGTAAAAACGGAAGCCAGAACCATGGAAATCAATGTATACACGCAAAAACACGGGCTGACGGAACGCCAGGCGATGATGACCACAGGAATGCTCAAGATAAGAAACCAGAGCGCGGGACTCAACGTGTGCGTTGCATAGAAAATATATATCGCCGTCCCAAAAAAACCGCTGGTCAGAAAGGAGTGAGGAACCATGACTCCTTTAACGGAAAAGGCGATGAGCAACGCGCCGATTACAATCAACAGCATATTACGCCCCACGTTCAGGGCGGAATGCAGGACTTTTGATCCATCCATGGCAGAACTCGCTTGTGTTCAGAGTGTCAGGCGATACAGGAGCCGCCAACGCATTTCGCATATATCACAAAACCGGATTTTTTCAAATAAGGCATACCGACAGATCTTCTACTGCGTCTTTCATAAAAAGCAGCCATGCCCCTGTTTCTGCGGCAAAATGTAAAAAGGTCTCCTGCAAAGGGCGCTCATGCGGCGTCTCCCGCGCAATCTTGAATTTCATCAAAAATTCCTTTATGGTCTGAACCCTTCCCGCTGACAAAACGGCGAAGCCGATGGAATTCTTTTTGCGTCTGCTCCTTTCAGAAAAAAGAGTCCGTACGAGCGCTATCCGCCGGCGGAAGAGAAGCTGACCGCAAATGGAAACATGGCCTCATACATTAGCCGGACGCTGGAAAGACGCCGGCAAAACATCCGGCCAGCAAGCCGCCATGTATAAGCGGCATGCAAAAAATCTACACCCGGATGGAAATCATTCCGCTCCGTCTTTGCATAAACGTAAGAACCTACAACGCAAGCGCGTTGCAAGCGCACGACAGATTTGATTATGCCCAGGGAGGCGGCATATATGGCGAATGAAACAATAGAAATAACGCACCAGGGAAAAACATTTGAAATGGATGAAGACGGCTTCATCGCCCGTTTTGAAGACTGGTGCCCTGAATGGATTGATCTTGTCCGGGAATCTGAAGGCATTGCGGAGATAACGGATCAACATATGAAAGTTATCGATTTTATTCAGGAATATTATAAGCGCAACGGCATTGCCCCCATGGTCAGGGTCATAACGAAGAGCACCGGTTTCAAGCTCAAGGAAGTCTATGAGCTCTTTCCCTCCGGACCGGCCCGCGGGGCGTGCCGGATGGCCGGTCTTCCCAGCCCCACAGGATGCGTTTAGACCTGCACGAAAAAAACGGCTACAAAAACAATCCCCACGCCATGCGCGCTGCGGAAAGAAACAAAAATACCGCATAGCAACGTTTAAGCGTGCGCACAGGAACCCGGTGCGTTACAGTCGCGCCTATCGGGGCGGCGATCATGCCTGTTACCGCAATGCCCAGCACGGCGGGAAGATAAATATATCCCAGGGACCATTCAGGCAATCCCTGCGCAGCGTGTCCCTGCCAGTAATATCCAAGCGCTCCGGTCAGGGCGATAAGCGAGCCTATGCCCGCTGAAGTCCCGACCGCCGTGCGCATGGGCATGTTGAACCACAATGCCGCCGGAATAAAAATATTGCCGCCCGCAATGCCCAGCATGCCTGAAAAACACCCCGTAACGCCGCCCAGAATGAACAGTCCGACTGAGCCGGGAAGAGCCCGTCCCGGTTTGGGCTTGTAATCAAGAAAAAGTTGAATCCCGACATACACAATAAACGCCATAAAAATGGACTTCAAAAGCCCGATGGGCATTCGAGGGGCCAGCATTGTTCCCACAATGGTAAAAATAATGGTCCCGGGAATGACTTTTCTAAAAACGGTCCAGTCCACCGCGCCTTTGGATTTATGCACCCAAAAACTTGCGAAGGTGGATATCGTGATGCTGGCCATTGAAGTGCCAAGGACCAGATAGTACATATTTCCGGGCGCGAAACCATGTATGGAATAAAATGCGTTCAGCAAAACAACAATGAGAATGCCGCCGCCCACGCCAAGCATTCCCGAAAGCAGACCGACTATGCAGCCTATGCCCAGATACATCGCCATCTCAAGATGCACAATTCCCTCCTGACCGTACGGGGAAAACAGACATGCCCAAACAGAGACGGCCTTTAAAAAAGGCCGCGCGCTCCTCAAAACAATTTATAATACCGCCTGAATGCGATGCCTGACAAGGCCCAAATGCCATGCCGCTTTCCTGCTTCAAGCTGCCTCGTCTTGCTGGAAACAGCGCATGCCTAAACCCTGCGCTCTTTTTCCAAATAGCGAATATTGTAGGTTTCCCACTTGCGCAATGGCTTATGCGGCATGCGCTATCTCTTAGTCCTTTCTCTTTCTTATTCCCGACAATGTTTGCAAAAAGATGTTCCATGCGGCCGGACGGCGTCCAAGAAGCCCGCGTCTCATACGCCGCCCTTCTGTTCATGGCGCGGCCCTGCTCTGGGCATGCGCGCCGGACGCCCGTCGCCAATCCTTTCGGGCGACGGTTCGCCGCACGCAACGGCGCCTTGGCCTGTCCGGCGTTTTCCTTGCCGCCCATGGCCATTCTTTTTACTTTCCTGATCTGGAAATACTGGCTAAAATATCTGCGCCGCTTTTGGCAATACACCACATTATTACCGTGCCATAAGGAGTATCCGGCCCATGTCCACCGCCCGCACAACCGCCATTCTCAACATTGCAGCCGCAAAAAATACGGATTCAGACCCCTGCGACGGGTCGCAAAAAAAATACGGCAACCTAAGCGAACTGTTCGGCCGCAATGTCTTTACCCTGGACGCCATGCGCGAACGGCTCCCCCGCGACATATACCGGCAACTGGAGCCGACAGTTCTCAAGGGCGAGCGGCTGCCGGCATCCATTGCCGACGCAGTGGCCGACGCCATGAAAGACTGGGCGATCGACCATGGCGCCACCCATTATACGCACTGGTTTCAGCCGATGAACGGCTTTACGGCGGAAAAACACGACGCTTTTATGACGCCGACACCCAATGGACAGGTCATCAACGAATTTTCAGGAAAAATGCTGATCTGCGGCGAGCCTGACGCGTCCTCTTTCCCTTCGGGCGGCATCCGCTCGACCTTTGAAGCAAGAGGGTACACAGCCTGGGATCCGACCACCCCGGCCTTCGTCATTGAAGGCCCCAAAGGCAATACGCTATACATTCCCACTATTTTTTACTCATATACCGGCGAAGCGCTCGACCGCAAAACGCCGCTTTTGCGTTCGATAACAGCCGTTTCCAAGCAGGCTCTGCGCATTCTGCGGCTGTTTGGAAATACCAGCGCCACCAGCGTCGAGCCAAAAGTCGGAGCTGAACAGGAATATTTTCTGGTGGACAAACGTCTTGCCGCACTGCGCCCGGACCTGCTTCTGACCGGCCGCACGCTGTTCGGCGCCAAACCCGCCAAGGGTCAGGAAATGGAAGATCATTACTTCGGCGCCATACCTGAGAGGGTTCTGGCGTTCATGCAGGCGGTGGAACATAGGCTCTACACCCTGGGCATCCCGGCCCGCACCCGCCACAACGAAACAGCGCCGGCGCAATATGAACTTGCCCCAGTGTTCGAAGGCGCAAATATCGCCACGGATCACAACATGCTGACCATGGACATTCTCCGCCGCGTCGCGGAAAAGCACGGCTTTCTATGCATTCTACATGAAAAACCGTTTGCTTCCGTGAATGGCAGCGGCAAGCACAACAACTGGTCCCTGTGCGATTCCGACGGCAACAACCTCTTCAATCCCGGCGACACGCCGCGCACCAACGCCCAGTTTCTGGTCTTTCTCGCGGCGGTGCTGCGCGCGGTCCACCTGTATGGCGTAAGCCTGCGCCTTGGAACCATCGGAGCGGGCAACGACCACCGCCTTGGAGCCCAGGAAGCGCCGCCCGCCATTATCTCCGTGTATCTTGGCGAACAGCTCACGCAAGTGCTTGAAGGCATCATCCAGGGAGAGGACAAAGAACACGAATCCCCGCGCAAATCCATTGAAATCGGCGTATCCTGCCTGCCGCCCTTGCCTCTTGACACTTCGGACCGCAACCGAACCAGTCCGTTCGCCTTTACCGGCAACAAATTTGAATTCAGGGCTGTAGGCGCATCTCATTCCATCGCTTCGGTGAATATGACGCTTAATGCGGCTGTGGCATGCGCCCTGGACGATATCGCCACGGAACTGGAAAAACAGGTAGCGGCCGGAACCCCCATCAATGAGGCTACCCGCGACTTGCTGGCCAGTCTGTTCAAAGAACATATGCCGGTTGTCTTTAACGGCAACGGATACACCAAGGAATGGGAAGAGGAAGCGGCGCGCCGGGGTCTTCCAAATCTCAAAAATACGGTTACGGCCCTGGAATGCTACAGCGATCCTGCGGTGATGAACACATTTATGCGCCATGGCATATTAAGCGAACGGGAAATTCTGGCCCGTCAGGAAATCCTGCTGAACGGCTACGTTCAAAGCATCAACATTGAGGCAAGCCTTACGTCCAGCATGGGCCGCAGCACATTGCTGCCGCCGGCCCTGCGCTGTCAGACTGAAGCGGGCAAGGCCGCGCGCCTGGCCAAAACCCTTGTGCCTGATGAGGGTTCTCTGCCTGAGGAACGTCATTTTCTGCGTATCCGCACTCATGTTCTTGGCCTGATGCAGGCGCTTGACGCATTGGATGAAGCAAGGGCACTGCTGAAAAACCCGGGCGATATCTTCCAGCGGGCGCGCATTGCCCGTGATACCGTGCTTCCGGCCATGGCTGAATGCCGCCTGCATGCCGACGCCCTGGAAAATCTTGTGGACAACGACGCCTGGCCTTTGCCCAAGTACGCGGAATTGCTTTGGCTGCACTAACCACGCTCAAAGAAAACCAGCATTCCAGACTTGCCGGAATGTCTCTGTGTTCAAAAACGGCCTTTCCAAAAAAGCGCCGGTTTGAAAAGGGATGATTCCGGCAAAAAAGGAAAACGCCATGCCTCGCACGCCAGCTTTAATGATCCAGGGGACCTCTTCCAACGCGGGCAAAACTCTGCTTTGCGCGGCGCTATGCCGTATTTTTACGCAAGCCGGATATGCAACCGCGCCGTTCAAAGCCCAGAACATGACCGGAAACGGCTTTGCCCTGCCCGATGGCCGGCTCATGAGCGGCGCTCAGGTTCTCCAGGCTGTCGCCGCCCGCCGCGCGCCTGAGCCGCGCATGAATCCGGTAATGCTGCGCCCGGTTTCCACCATGGGTTCAGAGGTTCTTCTCATGGGAGAAAGCAAAGGCGTCATGACGGCGCGCGAATATATGGCCTATAAAAAAACCGTGTTTGACCAGGTGACGGCGGCCTACGACGCGCTTGCGGCCGAAGCGGACATAATGGTTCTTGAGGGCGCGGGCAGCCCCGCTGAAATCAATCTGCGCCAAAACGACATTGTCAATATGGGCATGGCCGCGCACGCAAACGCCGTGGTTCTGCTTGCGGGCGATATCGACCGCGGCGGCGTGTTCGCGCATTTTCTGGGAACTGTCGCTTTGCTTGACGAAAAAGATCGCGCGCGGGTTCAAGGATTCATCATCAATAAATTCAGGGGCGACGCAAGCCTGCTTGACTCCGCGACAGAAGAAGTCTCGCGGCGTTCCGGCATCCCTTTTCTCGGCGTTGTGCCGTTTATGCGGCATGATCTTCCCCAGGAAGATTCGCTTGCCGTCAAAGAACACGGCGGCAAAGGCTTGCTCCTTACAGATCCGCGCGTGGACGCGGAGCTGGACGCGCTTGCGGACACGGTGCGCGCCGCTCTTGACATGAACGCAATTTTTGCCCTGCTGGGCCGCTCCAAAGAATAAAACGCCATGTCCTGTACCGTATAAAGCCGCGTCTCCCCAAAGCATGGCCGGGAACATCGCGGCCCCCATGGTTCACCATAAAACTCAAGAAGGAATGTATGGCAAACGATCTTGAATACAAACCCAAATCCTGCTGGGAAGCATATAATTCCGCAGGCGACCGGGAAAATATGAACCATCTTGCGGAACGCTATATTGAATTCATTTCAACCTGCAAGACCGAATGGGAAACGATAACCTGGGCCCTTGAACGCCTGAAGGAAGCCGGCGTCACACACAACCCCGAAAAAGGAACCTACTGCCGCACGCTCAAAGGGAAGACCCTGTTTGCCGCAAAACGGGGAAGCGAACCGCTGGACAAGGGTTTGCGCCTTATAGCGGCTCATGCCGATACTCCGCGCCTGGATTTCAAACAGCGGCCCCTTTATGAAGAAATCGGCATGGGACAGGCCAAAACCCATTATTACGGCGGCATCCGCAAGCACCAATGGATGGCCAGAGCTCTTGCGCTCCATGGCCTGGTCGCACGCGAAGACGGCGGCTTTTTTACCTTTGTTCTGGGCGAAGACCCGGCCGATCCGGTGTTCACCATTGCGGACCTTTTGCCGCACCTTGCCCAGAAACAGTCTGAAAAACCCCTGAAGGACGCGTTTGAAGCGGAAAAAATGAATATCATTCTGGGGCATCAGCCCCTTGACGCGCCCGAAGATCAGTCCAAAGCGGAAACAACGCCTTGCGGCAAAAAAGAAGAAGGCGAAAATACCCCCAAGGATCCGGTCAAGACTCACATCCTCAAGCTCTTGAACGAACGTTTTTCCATCAGAGAGGAAGACCTGCAATCCTCTGAAATTCATGCCGTGCCTGCGGGCGCGGCCCGGCGCGTGGGCCTGGACAACGCCATGATCGGCGGATACGGCCAAGACGACAGAATTTGCGTATTTCTGGCGATTGAAGCCATGGTTGCGCTTGTGCAGGCGCCTTGCGCGCACACCCAGGTCATTATTTTATGGGACAAAGAAGAAATCGGCTCCGAAGGCGCAACCGGCGCAAAATCCCGATTCATGGAATACTGCGTGCATGACCTTATGGCCGCCTGGAGCCCGGAAGCTGTTTTTGGAGACGTCATGCAAAACACGCGGGCTTTGTCCGCGGATGTGAATGCGGCTCTTGATCCGGATTATCCGGATGTGCATGAGCGCCTCAATTCGGCGCTTCTAGGATATGGCCCGGCAATGAGCAAATTCACCGGACACCGCGGCAAATATGAATCCAGCGATGCGACCGCGCAATACGTCGCTTTTATTCGCAACGTGCTGAACCGGGAAGCCATTCCCTGGCAGCTGGTGGAAATGGGCCGGGTGGATAACGGCGGCGGCGGAACAGTGGCCATGCATCTTGCCAATTACGGCATGGACGTCATAGATATGGGACCGTCCGTACTGTCCATGCACAGCCCCTTTGAATTGACGAGCGTCGCAGATCTCTACGCCACGCATAAAGCCTTTTCCGCGTTTTTGAAAAGCTGACAAAATATATGGGCTGCAAACATTCAACCCATGCAAAAGAAAGGGGGGACGCATCCCCCCCTTTTTCTTTGTCCGTCGCATGTATTCCTCGCCCGGCCATGTCGCTTTGGCGGGCCTTGCCAATGCGACAATCAAAGCGCCGCCGATTCCCGGACCTGATATCCGGCCCAGCGCAGGGACTCCAGAGCCGAAGCAAGCTGCGCCTCGCGCACCAGCATATAATGTGAAGCAAAGGCCGAAACCGGAAAAGCCTCAATACCCGCATCAGCGATATCCGAACACAAGTTGGCCACAATTCCAGAGCGGACAGTGCAATCCAACGATGCCGTTCCCTTGCTTTGAGGACAGAAATCCAGTTCCGCCAACACCGCAAAAGCGCGCCAATCCCTGTCAATATGCGCAAATGCGGGGAATTTGGATAAGGCATCCTGGGCAACCACAAGAGAGCAGGTATCCTTTGTGCGCACAACCGCGGTAAACGGCGGCCAGTCGGAAAACGAACATGGCTCCGCGTTTCCGGACAGTTCCAAATCGCATAAGGCGTATCGTTCAGGCAACAATGCAAGGTTCGGCTTGGCGTCCTTCGCCTGAAGTCTGTGCCGCTGACGGCGGCGCTCCATGGCCTTGGCGCAGCGACGCCGCTCTTCTTCCGTTTCCAACGCAAGCGGCGGAACCGGGCGAGGCATTCCATGCTCATCAAGCGCGACAAACGTCATATAACAGCTTGCGGCATGGCGTATGTCGCCTGTAAACAGGTCTTCAACCTCAACGCGCAGTCCCACATCCATGGAGGTGCGCCCCACCATGTTCACTCGCCCCTTGATATTGACCATCTCCCCTAATGAAATGGGCGTCAGAAAATTCATCCGCTCCACAGACGCGGTCACCACGCGCGAACGGGCATGCCGCATGGCCACCATGGACCCGGCCGTATCAATATGTTTAAGCAAATGACCGCCATGCACCTTGCCCGCTGTATTGGCTTCGTCAAACATAGGCCTGTAACTCATGGTGACTTCGCTTTCACTCACTTTTTTGGGCTGCATTGCATCGCTCATGCCGCCACCTCCCAACCGTCGCCATCATACATTGGTTTCCTCCCGCATCCCGGCTATATCGCCTGATGCGTCGTCTAATTTATATCTTTTCCCAGGCGAACGCCAGCCTTTGCCGCACGCCAACCGGCATGCCTTAAATTTTATCTTTAATTTCAAGTTATTATAAATAGCCCCCTATTTTTTATCAAAATTCTCCCAAAAAACACTTGCCAAGCGCTCCATATTCCCCTAATAAGACCTTCACACAGCGCCGGGGTAGCTCAGTTGGTAGAGCAGGGGACTGAAAATACCCGTGTCGGCAGTTCAATTCTGTCCCCCGGCACCATGAATTTCAAGGGCTTACGTGATATGTAAGCCCTTTTTTATTGCCAAAACCTGCACCAAATTATTTTTCAGATGGCGCATTGCCCAAGCCAGGCATAAGCGCGGCGGCGAAGCGCCTGGCTTCCCGGCGTTACATGCGCGTATGTGCCGCCAGTGGTCGCCACATTGCCATGCCCAAGTTGGGCCGCTACGACGCATACGTCGCGGCCTTATGAAAGCCGCCAACGCCCGGGCGCCGCATTATCACTTGCCTTGGCGGGAAAAAAGCTCATAATCAACCCATGCATAACAACGTATCGCACCAAACTTTTCCAGTTGATGCGGTCATACCGGAACTTGCTCAGGCGCTGGCCCAGCATGGCCGCGCCATCCTGACCGCCGGCCCGGGCTCCGGCAAAACCACCCGCGTGCCGTTGGCTCTTTTGGGTCTCTTGCCCATTCCGGAAAAAAATGATGCCGCGTTTCCTCTGCTTCATGGAAAAATTCTTGTTCTGGAGCCACGCCGGTTGGCGGCGCGCGCGGCAGCGCGCTACATGGCGAGACTTTTGAACGAAAATATCGGGCAGCGCGTCGGATATTGCGTCCGCCTGGAAAGCAGGGTTTCAAAAGCAACCAGAGTGGAACTGCTTACTGAGGGCATGTTTACCCGCCGCCTTCTGGCCGACCCTGAACTGCCCGGCGTATCCTGCGTCATTTTTGACGAATTCCATGAACGCAGTCTGCAAACCGATCTGGGACTGGCCCTGTGTCTGGAATGCATGACGGCGTTCAGGCCGGATATGCGATTGCTGATCATGTCCGCCACGCTGGAAGCCGAAGAGATACGCCGTTTTCTGGGCAATTGTCCAATAATTGAAGCTCAGGGACGCATATGGCCTGTGGAAATCCGTTACGCCGGCTTGGAGCAATGCGTCGGCCCGACGTCCAGCCTGACGGATGTGGCCGGAAAAACCGCCCTGGCCGTGCGGGAAACCCTGCATAAGGAGTCTGGAAGCATCCTCGTCTTTCTCCCCGGGCAAGCTGAAATAAAACGCACAGCGGAACTTCTGGAAAACCGGCCAAACGACACGGACGTATACCCGCTCTATGGCGACCTTTCACTGCGCGAACAGGATGCAGCCATTGCGCCTTCGCCTGAAGGACGGCGCAAGGTGGTTCTGGCCACGGACCTGGCCCAGACCAGTCTGACTATTGAGGGGGTGCGTATTGTCATTGACGCAGGTCTGGCCCGCGCCCCGCGATTTGAGCCAAGCACCGGCTTAAACAAATTGACGACCGCCCGACTCGCCAAAGATGCCGCTGACCAGCGCGCCGGTCGCGCAGGCCGCCTTGAACCGGGAATATGTTTACGCCTTTGGCCTGAAAACGAACATCTTCTTCCACATACGCGTCCTGAAATCATGGACGCAGATATGACGCCGCTTTTTCTGGATGCCCTGGACTGGGGAAGCGCTCCGGCATCGCTGCCCTGGCTGACCCCGCCGCCGCACGCATCCCTGCATTATGCGGCTGAAACGCTCCTCCGCCTGGGGGCCGTTTGCCCGGTCTCAGAGACTGAAGCCGGACATGGACTGATTCTTACCGCGCATGGAAAAAAGCTGGCCGGCCTGCCCCTGCACCCGCGTCTGGCCCATATGGTCCTGCGAGCGGCGGAACTGGAAACGGACATGTCCAGTCTGGCCGCCTGTCTGGCGGCCCTGATCACGGAACGCGACCCTTTGCGCAAACAAAACGCCCATGAATCAAGCGTCGATATCCGTTTGCGGCTTGCGCCCTTGCGGCAACCGGAAAATAGACGTCTCAGGGATATTGCGGCGCAGATTCACCGCCTGGCCGGTCTGAAAAGCGAATTTAAACTTCCGAAACCGGACCACGAGGATTTCTGCGGCATATTGCTTAGCCTGGCCTGGCCGGAACGTATAGCTCAGCGCCGGGAACCGGGACGTTTCCGCCTGGCTTCCGGACAGGGCGCGGAACTTCCCGCGCATGACCCGCTGGCATGCGCTCCCTGGCTGGCCGCGGCAAGTCTGGGCAATGGCGTGAACCGGCGCGTGCATCTGGCCGCGCCTGTCGCTCTGGCCGATGTGCTCCGCCTGCATGGAGAAAAAATCCGTGTTGAGCATGAAGTCTTTTGGGATGCCCGCAATGAAGCGGTCGTCTGCCGGGCCGTCAGACGTTTTGACGCCTTGGTTGTGGAAGAAAAACCCCTTGCTCTCTGTCCGGAATTGCGCAGGCAGGCAATCAGGGCTTTGCTTGAGGGCATTCTATCTCTGGGGATGACGTGTCTGCCCTGGACGGACGAGCTTCGCCAGCTTCAGGCCAGAGCGCTCATGCTGCGCGCCCTGGAACAAAACAGCGGCAGTGAAACCCCCTGCTGGCCGGACATAAGCGATGCGGCCTTGCTGGACAACCTGGCGGCCGGTTTGACGAATGACCCGGAATCGACATGGCTTGCACCCTGGCTGACAGGCATAAGTCGGCGCGCGCAGTTTTCCGCCATTGATCTTGGCGCGGCTTTACGCGCCTTGTTGCCCTGGCCTTTGCCGGAGCGTCTGGACAAAGAAGCCCCCAAAAAGCTGCTTTTGCCTTCCGGCTCTCTGGCTCCAATAGACTATCTTCCGGCGCTCCGCGGCGAACCGCCCGTTTTAGCGGTCAAACTTCAGGAAATGTTCGGGCAAACCGATACCCCGCGTTTGGCAAATGGGCGTATTTCCGTTATGCTCCACCTTCTCTCCCCGGCCGGACGTCCCTTGCAGGTCACAAATAATCTGCGGCGTTTCTGGAGCAATGCCTACGCGCAGGTGCGCGCGGAAATGCGCGGCCGCTATCCCAAACATCCCTGGCCCGAAGATCCGTTAAGCGCAACACCCACGAATAAAACAAAAAAGAGGAATACAACGTGACCAGCATGCTGCGGCTCATGCTGCGATGCCGGCCAAACCGGTCTAACCTAATCTGACGGCCAATGAAACAAGCATTGCACGTCCGGCCCTGAAGAGGATAAACACATTCCGCTCCCTTTCGCGTGGTTGCTTTTTGGCGGCATCTTGCGGACCAGCGGTATTTCTTGGTGAAAACACGCCGGCTCATTCGGGCTGAGGCGACAGTCCTGATGCCTGCGCAAAAACAAGCGCGAATATAACCTGGTTGCAGTGCTTAAAAATAGGATTATTTAATAACTATTTTATTAAAATTAATAATTACAATATGTTAAAAAATCGGATTTTTATTGACAAAATTCGATTTTCCATGGCATTTTTCAATCACGGGACACGGTGAACATTCATGACGAGCGTACCGAACAGGCAAAAGGAAATTATTCTGTATATCAAACAACTCATCGCCAGCGGGCAATACAATGTCGGAGACCGGCTGCCTTCTGAGGCGGAGTTGGCGGAAAAATTCAATGTGGCGCGCAGCGTTGTCCGGGAGGCTGCAAGCGTGCTCAAGGCCGAGGGCTGCATAGAGGCCCGGCGCGGGCGCAACGGAGGCTTTGTAGTGGCGAATCGCGGTTTTGACGTGGTCATAGATCGACTTATGGACCTGCTTCTGGCCGGAAAGATCACCCTGCGCCAAGCCGCTGATGTACGCCTTAAGCTGGAAGTAGATTCATGCCGGGCCGGAACGGCGAACGTCACGGATGAAACAGTGGCCAGGTTGCGCGCTCTTGATGCGGCAATGCTGAACTCAAAGGACAAATCCGAGCACACGCGCCTTAACGCGGAATTCCACGCCTGCATCGGCATGATGGGCGGCAACAAACTCCAGGGAATTTTGCTGGTAATGCTCCTGCAGTTCGTGGGCAGGGCATCGGAAATTCTCACGGACGACGTGCAGTCCATGCATTCCGTGGACGAACATATTCCGATCATCCAGAGCATTGAAGCCCGTGATGTTGAAAGCGCATGTCACTATCTGACGGAGCACATCTCCAAGGCTGTGAATAGATTGGAAAGTGCGGAGAAAGACCTGTTGACCAAAAAAATTCATGCATCCTTTGCCCGCGGCGATATCATCCAAATCTGAAAAATGAATCACGGTGGACGACGGCCGGCGCAGACGGTGCATGATGCTTGAAATCGTTTTCTTACAGCTGATGGCATAACTGCGACACCACTTTCGGAAAGGAGAACAACCATGTTGAAAGAAGCCGTTCACCACCAGGCCACGGGAGAAAAGAACCTTCACGCTCCCAATATCAACTGGGAAACCGCGCCGCAACGGATTAAGGAACTCCGGGATTTTCTCCTGGACGCGCCGCAGCAACTTGCGCCGGAACGTCTGGAATGCCTGCTTGAGGTATACAAGGAATACCGTGGAGAAGCGCCGATCTATATTCGGGCCAAACTTTTTGAAAAACTTCTGACCACAAAGCCTCTTTTCCTTGACGGCAACCCCATTGTGGGAACCATGACCGGAACGCGCGCCGGAGTATACGCCTATCCGGAATGGAACGTGGCCTGGATACGAAACGATCTGGACCGGGCCATGATGAGCCATCTTGGGGAAGTGAAAATGCCGGAATCAACCCGCAAGCTTCTGGAAGAAACCTACGAATTCTGGAACGGCCACACCACAATCGACCGGGCGAACGCTTTGTTCGAAGAGCTGTACGGCATCGACCCGCGTCCTCTGTTTCGCTGCGGGGCAATGTATGACGGTTGTTCGCACTCTGAAGGCTTGGGCGTGGCGGATTATCCGCGGGTGCTCAACGAGGGCATGGGCTCCATCCTCAAAGATGTGGAAGAACGCCTGCAACGCCTTCTGCCGCCTCGTGAGGCCAACAAAAACAAAATCGATTTTTACCGCGCCGCAATTATTGTCCTGAAAGCGGCCATAGCCATGGCCAACCGGTATGCGGATCTTGCGGAAGAAACAGCGGCCAAGGAAACAGACCCCAAGGTCAAAGCCGAACTCCTGGATATCGCCGAAGTTTGCCGCCGGGTTCCCGAGCATCCTGCGCGCACCCTGCGCGAAGCCATGCAATCCTTCTGGTTCGTCCACCTCTGCCTTGACATAGATCAAATGGGTTGCGCCACCTCGCCCGGCCGTTACGGCCTTTATATGGACCCCTTTTACCAGAACGATCTGCGGGAAGGCCGGCTCACCCGCGAACAGGCTCTGACTCTGCTCAAATTTCAATGGATCAGGCATCTTGAAGTCGGCCACTATCAGGGACAGGACTATGCCCTGCTTCTGTCCGGACACACCGGCCAGACCATCTCCATCGGCGGCGTAACCGCGGATGGACAGGACGCCACAACCGAAATGGACGAGCTTTTGCTTGAAACGCAAATAGCCATGAAAAACGTACAACCCACGCTCAGCCTGTTCTATCACCGGAACATGAAAGAAGACTTTTTGAACAAGGTTGTGGAGCTCATTCGTTGCGGCACGGGGCAGCCCCAGATCATGAACAATGACGTGGCCATTGCCCGAAATTTAAGCCGCTGGTCTGAAAACGGCATCACTCTTGAAGATGCGCGCAACGTGGCCAATTTCGGATGCGTGGCTACCGGCGTTTGCGGAAAATCCACGCTGAACCATATCGAATGCATCTGGAATATGGCCAAACCGGTGGAACTTGCCCTGAACAACGGCTTTGACCCTGTCACGAAAAAGCAAATAGGGCCGCAGACCGGCGATCCTGAATCGTTTGAAACCTTTGAGGACTTCTACAACGCGTTCAAAACCCAGATGGATCATATCATGCATATGAACCGCCTGCATTCCTACATCGGCAACATGATGCGCGACAAGGTCACGCCCTGTCCGTTCCGCTCCGTCATGATCGGCGGCTGCATCGAACGCGGAGACTATGAACAGGCCAATGGCCCGTACTATCCGCAATCCGTCAGCATTTCCTGCGCTGGCATAGACGCGGCCAATTCCCTGAACGCTCTGCGGGACCTTGTCTATGAACGCAAAAAAGTTTCCATGAAAGATCTGCGCAAAGCGCTGGCCGCAAACTTTGAAGGCTTTGAAGACATTCAAAAAATGTGTCTCAATGCGCCCAAGCATGGAAACGACGACCTGAAAACCGATGAACTGACAAGACGCATGTATGCGGACGCAGCGGATCTCTATGACTTCTACGGCCCGGATTATGCCGGCCGCAAGGGCAAATTCGACGCATATTCCATGTCCATCCACAACTACATGGGCAAATTGACCGGCGCCTTGCCTTCCGGCAGGAAAGGCGGCGTGGCGCTCACGGACGGCAGCGTTTCAGCGACGCCCGGAACAGATCATGAAGGAGTCACCGCGCTTGTGAATTCGGCGGCGCGCGTCATCGACACGGTCCGCTTCGCATCAAACCACTGCAACGTGAAATTCCATCCCTCAGCTCTGGAAGGTCCGGACGGAGCGCGCATGTTGCTTGGCATCATCAGGAGCTATTGCGATATGGGCGGCTCGCACATCCAGTTCAACTGCGTCAGTTCAGATACGCTTGTAGACGCGCAAAAGCATCCCGAAAACTACAAAGACCTGGTGGTCCGCGTGGCGGGATTCAGCGCATACTTTACCCGTCTGGACAAAGGCGTACAGGATGAAATCATAAAACGGACCGAATACAAGTCCGCATAACGAGTCCGCTCCGCGCGGGATGCGCCTTTACGCCGCATCCCGCGCAAATGCCCGGAATCGCGTCTTTGCGCTCTTTTTTTCAGCCAAGCCAGAACGCGCCCTCATCGAGACGGCCAATAGGCTGAAGCGGATTTTTTTCGCGC
Source organism: uncultured Desulfovibrionaceae bacterium (assembly GCA_944324045.1). Classification (GTDB taxonomy): domain Bacteria; phylum Desulfobacterota; class Desulfovibrionia; order Desulfovibrionales; family Desulfovibrionaceae; genus CALUUT01. The sequence continues at coordinate 28,627 of CALUUT010000051.1, forward strand.
CTGTCGCGAACTTTCTGAAATTGAGGACGGATCGCCCGCACGTTGCAAGGAGAGCGGCGTATGAGCACAGGAATGATCTACAATATTCAACGTCTTTCCACGAAAGACGGACCCGGAATCCGTACCGTCGTATTTTTCAAGGGATGTCCGTTACGCTGCCGGTGGTGCTGCAACCCGGAATCGCAACGCCAGGAAGCAGAGCTGCTTGTTTTCAGCGCTCAATGCGTCCAGTGCGGCCGGTGCATGAATGCATGTCCGCGCCATGCCGTCTCCATGCCGCTGGGCGGGACGCCCCGCCTTGACCGTTCGCTGTGCATGGCCTGCGGGACATGCGCCGATATCTGCCCGGTCAACGCCCGCGAGCTTTGCGGACGGGAAATGGAACTGGACGAAGTCATGCGCGTGGTGAAAAAAGATCTTGTCTATTACCGCAATACAGGCGGCGGCGTCACATGCAGCGGCGGAGAGGCCACCGTTCAAAGCGCCTTTCTTCTGGAGCTTCTGGAACGCTGTTTTTATTCCGGCATCCATACCGCTCTTGAAACCTGCGGATTCTGCGCCTGGGAAACCCTTGAAAAGGCGCTCCCATTTTTAAACCTTATATTATATGACGTAAAACACCTTGAATCTGGCGCACACCTGGAACTTACCGGCGCCGACAACGCGCGCATTCTTGAAAACCTCAAAAAACTGGCTGCCCGCAGCGCGCCTGTTATTTTGCGGATGCCCTTCATTCCTGGAAAAAACAATTCCCGCGAACATATTGAACAGCTCGGCGTATTCGCGGCGGAACATGATCTGCGGGACATACACCTTATTCCGCTTCATGGACTGGGACTCGCCAAATATTCGGCCTTGGACCGCCCTCAGCCGAACGACACGCGCAATGAGCAGGGGCTCGCGCCGCGCGAGGCCGCGGACCTCCTCAGTCTATTCTCTCTAAATATTTCAATAATCTGAAAGGAAAACTCATGCTGACAATTACTCTGGATGAAAACGCCCAAAAAAGGCTGACCGATGTTCTTGGGGTAAACGACGCAGACGCCGTCAGAATTCGTGAATATACCATGGGAAGCGCCTGCAGAGCGCGCACGGTTCTTGGGCTGTCTCTGGAACGCAAAAACAGCCGTCCAAAAAGCAAGGATGAAGAAACTGCCGCATCTGGAATACGGTTTCTGGTGGAACAGGAACTCCTTGAACAGTATGGCGGCGCATTCCGGATTGCTGTGGACGAAAAAGGCGAACTTCTTGTTTTAACGCAGGAATAGACGCAACGGACGCCAGGGTAAAGCTTTGCCTCTGCATCTGCAACCGGGCGCGGAGATGTATGTGAATTTGCAGGACAAATCCCGGCCCTCAAGCGCTAGCAATAAGGCAGCAAAGCCCAAGAGGCGTTTTGCGCTTGGGAGGGATGTGCATCCCCTCCCAGGCTTTGCGCCCATCTGATACCCCGCGAGAAAAGGCGTGGGGTGGGGCTATATGGCCTTTTGGCCTTCGGTCTCAAACCACAGAGAAAGATAGATGAAAAAAAGATGCCGCCAGTCATGCATCATCATAAATGAGTGCCGCCATGAACCGGAAAAAATCTTTTAAAACTCACCATGCTCACATGCCCATATCAGATTCCCATGAATTTTTTGCTTTTCACTGTTGACTTCTTCGTCAAGGGAGTATAAACGCTTTTGCACAACGTCGGGATGTAGCGCAGTCTGGGAGCGCACTTGAATGGGGTTCAAGGGGTCGAAGGTTCAAATCCTTTCATCCCGACCAGGAATTTCAAACGAGACACCCCAAGGGGAACTATCTTATGATAGTTCCCCTTCTCGTTATGGCTTTAGCGGGTTGAGGGCCTGGAGATATTCAACCGAAGTCTATAACAAACAAGCGGCCTGTTTTCACAGGCCGCTTTTCCTTTCTGCAAACAATATCCAAAATCAGATCGGCTCTTCCAGGAAAGCCGCGCCAGCGACAGCAAGCGCACTCCCTGGACACTACAGCGTCTTAGGCTCACGTTTTACACAGGGGAGAGACACGCTAAAGCGTAATCCGATATCGCAGTTCTCAACGCTTGCGTTTCCATTATGACACGCCGCGATTTTTTTGATCAGCGTCAAGCCGAGGCCGGCGCCGTCAGAATCGCCTGTGCCTGCGCCTCTGAAAAAAGGCTCGAACAATCGGGATAATATGGTTTCCTCGAGCCTGGCATGACTATTCTCCATGCACAAACGGGCAATACCGTCTTGTTCGCTCAAATTGAGCCGGACAAGACCGTTTTTGTCTGTATATTTAATTGCATTATCCAGTAAATTGGAGACAACCAACGACAACAGGGTTTCGTCGCCATGCACCCAGACATCCGGTTGGATGGCCAGGGAGAACGCCAAATTCTTTTCTGCAAGCAACGCTTCGTGGCGCAACGCGATATCCATGCAGAGCGTGGAAATATCGACCGTTTTCAATTCCAAATCGTCATGTTGCAAATCCAGCTTGCTGCTCAACAAGGAAGAGCTGACCAGCTTTTCCATGTGTTTGATTTCCTGCAACACATATCCGATATGCACGCAGGCAAGCGGCGTTCCTGAAGCATCAAGGATGAGTCGCGGCATCTTATCGCTGTTGCCGAAAACGCGCTGCCCGCGTTCCCGCGCCAGCGCCTCCAGTCCTTCCTCAATAATAGTCGCGGAGATGCTCATGCGCGCCAAGGGAGAACGCATCTCATGCGAAAGATTGGCGACCAGTTCACGCATGCCCTTTATATTTTGCGACAAATTGTAGGCCATGCGGTTAACGGCGTTGGCGACCTGAGCGATTTCCTTTGGAGCGCGTTCCGTGACGCGCGCCTCAAGATTTCCGTTGGCTATATGCAGCACTTCCGAGCGAAGCCGCCGAAGAGGTCTGGCGATGCGCCACGCAACCCAGACGCTCAAGACGCCGCCAATAATGCAGGCGGCCGTCAGCCCCTGAAGAAACAAAGCGGACATGGGCGGATGGGGCAAACCTTTAAAGCCGACGCAGGCCACCGCGTCTCCATCTTTAAGGCGAATGGGCGCAAGGACCAGATATGATTCATCGGAAACGACGCTTTTGAGCACCGTGATCAGAGACCCCGGCGCCTTTACTGGCTTCATGGACGCTCTGTTCTCGTAGGCGAATTCCAAAGTTCGCTTCCCTACCACCACCTTTCCATCAGGCGATTCAATCCAGAGTTTACGTGGAGAATTATTGAAAAAATCCATCAACGTCTCAATGGACGCCGTATCTTTTCCTTCAATTGCCGAAACGAGATTGGAAGTAACCGCCGTAATAATCCGCAAATCCATGTCATTTATGGAGCGAAACCGGAACATCAAAAAACTTGCCACGCATGAGACCAGCACAAGGAGGAGGGCATAGGCAAAAACCCGCTGCCACAAATGAGAAAATAAACGCATACCCGTTTTCTCAATCCTGCTTCGGGTTTCTGATTTTGCCGATTTCTTCGTCCTTAATCCAACGGTATCCGGCGCCCCATACCGTATGAATAAGGGGTTCGCCGCACAATTTACGCAATGTATTGCGCGCACGGCTGATATAGACGTCAATATTCCGGTCGTTGCAATGGTAATTTTCTCCAAAGGCCAGCGTTTGAATCGCATCGCGGGAAAGCACTTCATCTGGCCTTCCCATAAATGTCCGGATAATGCGGAATTCCGTCGAAGTAAGCTCCACGCTGTCATCTCCACGGTAAAGCCGCTGCCGCCTCAAATCCAATCGAATGGAGCCTACGCTAAGCATGTCGGGATGTTTTTTCAGCGAGGAGTCGAATTCTTCACGGGAGGCGGCCCGACGGAGCACAGCTTTCATTCTGGCCAAAAGTTCTCGTGGATTGAACGGTTTTGGGAGATAATCATCCGCCCCCATTTCCAATCCCACGATACGGTCGGCGTCATTGCCCCGCGCGGTCAGCATGATGACCGGAATCCGCGATACGGCGCGCAAACGCTGCAAAACAACAAAACCGTCGTCGCCCGGAAGCATGACGTCCAGCAGAATGATATCCGGCCTCAGCTCCGCCGCCACAGCTTCAATATCCCGCCCATCGTCGCGAAACGTGATTTCGCACCCATAGGGCTCCAAAAAATCGCGCACGTTAATTTGCAGTCTGGAATCGTCGTCAACCAGCAAAGCATGGATTTTGGCGTCTTCTTCTCTGGACATACCCGCTCCATACAGTAAAAAAACATATGTTCGGCCATGAAAAATATCTGTATGACTAAAGAACGGTTTCCGGCAAAAGCCCGATAAAAATATTTATTTATTTTGGCATAATAGGTAATATTCTCACACTGCTTGTCATATATTGTTACATTCGATGCGACAGATATGCCATGCGCAATCAGACTGTTTTTGGCGTTGCCCATATCCTTATCTTTTAATTTTGTCATAAATTGCTACATCTTATAGGCTGCCTGCAATACTTTTCCGGGCTGCTTCAGATATATTGGCAAAAAATCAGGTCTGAATGCATAAAAATAGAGAGGCCTCATATGGAAAGAAGGGTACCGTCAGCGCCATTTAATGTTTCCGTGGTAAAAAAGTTTCTTTTGAACCTTAAGATTTCCAATGAAACCGGAGAACATCTCGGCGTATCCCCGACACAGCTTGAAGGCTGGATGCATGAACTTGCTTCCCAGCTGGATACCGTTTTCTTTGCAGCCGCCATGCGCGACACTACATCCGCGAAACCATGCGACATACAATTAAGTTCTGAAGAAATTCATTTCCTGTTGGACGGCTATACCCCCGCAAAATCAAAATATGCCTGACGCGGCAACGCAAGCGCCCCGTCGCGGCAAAAAAATGGCGATGCAATCAAATTCCGCTCTTTTTTGTTCAGCATATATAAACGGGCGGCGATTAAGCGAAAGCATATTGCCATACCGCGCTTAATTGCCGCCCGCATATTTGCCGCACAAAAAAACGTTTTTCCGCGGCCATAATTTAGGTAGAGAAAATCCTAGCTTCTGAACCGTTCGGCCAATTCCAGACCGGCCACGCGCTCACGGGTTCCAGCCTTAAATGCGCGGCAACATCCGGGTGAAATTTCATCAATGATGACAGGCTGACCATCTTCAGCCAGCCCCCACTCTATCTTGATATCCCACAAATCCAAACCGCGCGCCGTGAACATGGCCCGAATGGCTTCCATGACAGCGGCATTGCGCGACAGCAGATCATCCATAATCCTGGCGTCGACAATGCCGAGAGCGACCAGCGCGGAAGGAACGATAAGCGGATCGCCGGCGGCATCGTTTTTAAGAGTAATTTCAAATACAGGAGAAGGCAAAAGCATGCCGTCCTTGACGCCTGGAACCATGGCATACCGGCGCAAAAAACTCCCGGTGCAAACCCAGCGAGTCACCCACTCCAAGCCTGGAGTAAACATTTTGGCCCGAAGCACATCCATGGACAAAGAAGACAGATCATAGGAAAGCATATGCGTGCGTGCAATCTTTTTATCATTGATTTCCTTAAAGATTGCGGAAGACATGAGCAAGCACGCCTCGCCCTGCCCCGGAACGGTCTCTTCCGCAAGGTTATTTCCGCCCGGATCGATTTCGCCGGCGTCGTTTTTGGTGACCCTGTCGGTAAACACCAGATGCAGGGAGTTGGCGTCACGTTCATAAACATCTTTGGTCTTGCCGCGATATATAAGCTTCATAACATCTCCAATGTTGCCTGTCATACTACAATGCGCGCGTTTGCCTTTGCTCCATGTATCCGCCGCTTCAGTGCAAGGCAAGAAAAAAAACATCGCCGCCAAACAGATCATTAAACCGCAGGAAGCGCAAATCGTGCGATACGGCAAAACCTTACAGACGGAATCTCCCGTTTGTTCCTCTTCTTCCCAAAGAGGATCAAGCGCCAAAGAACTTTGCGGCTTCCTGCATTTTTCTCCGCACGGGAACCTGAAACGGACAATTTTTTTCGCACGAGCCGCACTGAATACAGTCGCCGGCTTTATGTTCCAAAGCCTGATAATGCCGCCGCGCCAGTTCATCGCCAACCTGAGCCAGATCCAAAAATTTATGAACCCGGGCAATATCTATATTTTTCGGACACGGCAGGCAATGATTGCAATATACGCACTTGCCCGACATTTCCTCAAAGCGCATGCCCGCTATGAAAGAGTAGTCCCGCTCTTCACGGCTGCTGTCATAATAGGCGACAAGGCGCTTCAGGTTTTCCACGCAGTCCACGCCGACCATGCAGGAAAGGACTGCGGGACGGTCCAGACAATATTGAATGCATTGCGGAACGGTCAGGGCTTGTCCAAAGGGAGAAGTTCTTGCATCCAAAAGCCGCCCGGCGCCAAAAGGCTTCATGACAGTAATGCCGACGCCCAGTTTTGCGGCCAGACAATATAAATCGGCCCGTTCTTGCGCCACGTGCAGGGCGTCCAGGGCGCTAAGGTCTTCTTCCAAAGGATTATGCGCAACCGGGTCCAGATCATAGGCTGGATTGATGCTGAACATAAACAGGTCGAACTCGCCGGTTTCAAGAAATTTACGGCTGATCTCCGCCCGGTGCGAGGCAAACCCCAATTTGCGAATCCGGCCCTCCCGTTTTAATTGCAACGCAAAATCATATGTCCCGGCGGCAAAAACGTCGTGATAGTCGGCCAGCTCATCCACATAGTGAATATACCCGATATCGGCGTAATCCGTTCCCAACGCCGCCAACTGCCGTTCAAACCCCTGACGAACCTCGTCAATCCTGCGAGTGCGTTTGTACTGACCGTCCGCCTGAAAGGTCAGCCCCAGGTGCAAGGCGAGCAGCATCTTGTTTCGTCTGCCTTTCAAGGCATTACGCATCTTGGGAAAAACTTCCGCCGTTTCCGTCGCCAGATCAACGATATTAATGCCCCGCTCCAGGGCCAGATCAATCATTTCAACCATTTCTTCGGATGACAGCGCATGCAGCTTGGAGCCGCCTATTCCGACCGTGCTTATTTTGCCGCCGCCTTTGGGAAAGACGCGATATTCCATGCCAGTCTCCTTGTAATACCTTTTTTTAAGGATATATGGAGTAAAAATATATTTTAATCCAGACCGACCCACCAACGTTCAAAACGCCGCTCCTTGCCGTCAAGCCGCACCGGTTCGCCAATCCTGGGCGTGACAAGCGTAAACGCCTTGTTTTCACAGGCCCTGGCCGCACGTATGAACGGCTCATCCCAGGGATGCCGGGCAATGGAAAATTTGCCGACATGCCCAAGCAACAGCGCATCCGCCGCCAACTCTTCGGCCGCGCGCGCCGCTTCTTCAGGAGTCATGTGAATTAAAGGCCAACGGGGGTCATACTGTCCCCCATCAAGCATGACCAGATCAAACCCTTTGAATGTTTGAGCTATTTGGGCGAAATGAGGACCATACCCCGTATCTCCGCTTATAAAAATCCTGCGGTTGGACGTTTCCAGCACAAAGCCGGCCCATAGCGTTTTATTTTGGGCAAACAGACGCCCGGAATAGTGTCGGGCCGGCGTCGCATAAACCGTCAAGCCGTCAAACTGCAATCGCGCATTCCAGTCAACCTCGCGCAGTTTTTCTTTTGGATACCCCCAGCGTTCAAAATGCGCGCCCACCCCCAACGGAACAACGACCGTTCCCACTTTTGCCATAAGCGCTTCGACAGTCGGGTAATCAAGATGATCCCAATGATCATGCGTGACAAGTAAAATGTCAATTTCCGGCATATCCGCGGCAGCATACGGATTGGCGCCGGCAAAGACTCTGTTGAGAAAGGAAAATGGGGCTCCATACTCACTGAAAACAGGATCCACTGCTATTCGTTTTCCTGCAAGCTGTATGAAAAAGGACGAATGCCCAAGCCAGATCGCCATATCGTCCGCATCATCCAGACTTTTGATATCTGTTTTGACCACAGGCAAAGGTTTTGCCGGGCGCAACCGGGATGCTCCGGAAAAAAAATCCTTCCAAAGAATCCGCATTGTGCTTTCCCCATCAGCCAGGGTCTGCGTGGGAACAACGTTGACAAATTCCCCATCTTTGTAATTCGGCGAAGTTTGAATGCGCTCCAAACGCTCCCCTTCGGGATTTTTGCCGAACTTGGCCTGCCCCAGAAGGATACGGGAACCTACTACAAGGCAAATAAGCACACAACATACGGCAAGCAGCATCTTCCATGACCGCCTTTTCATACCTGCTTCGCTCCTGCACACGTCCGATATGAAAAAACTCTCTTTTAAAACTGAATTAGAAGTTTCACGTACTTTGAAAAAGATATGATCCTCTCATTTTTTTGCATAATTCTGCCGCCAACCTCCTATTTGACATCCGCAAGACTCTCAGGTCCGGTATGAACGTATGCGGCAGCCGCCATCGCGCTTTCCTGACGGCCTGAGACAGAAGACCGTAAAGCCCGGATAGCCCACCTTACGCCTTTTGGACTCTGCCGGCGCACTATTTTGTCGTTTCATGCCATGAAAATCGACATTATTCGCAATTCGGCATCATATTAAATATATAATAATATTGCTGAGCTATCTATGAAAGTATCATATAGCATGCTAAAAAATCTTAACCAGACTCATGGACATCGACATGCCGGTTTGTATATAATGATCAGAACGATTAGCAAAAAGGTCTCAAATAACGTCATGACGATATATGTCCAGGAGGTAGCGCGTGGTGTTCCGATATCTCATAATCTCAATGACAGGACTTGTATGCATGCTCTCGGGAACAGCGCTTGCCCAAGAGAACAATGCGACGCCAACCACAGTGCGCGACACTGTTGAAGCAGTCTTGCGCACCCACCGTGCGCTCAAAACCATCCAGGAAAACCGGGAAGTCATCGTCCATGAACTGCGTAGAGCAAAAGCGGGCTGGGGTCCCAGAGTAGATTTAAACGCCCGGGCTGGAACGAGCGAATTAAGCGATACGACCACACGGCCCTTGAATGCCGACAGCGGCTTTTACGGCGAAACCGGCGTAAGCGCGACTCTCACCCAGCCGCTGTGGGACGGATTCGCCACCCGCAGCCGGGTCCGCAGCACGCAGGCCACGCTTGATTCCATGACCAGCCGCGTTCTTGACAATGCGACATCGCTTGGACTTGACGGGATCATCGCTCATATCGATGTGTTGCGGCGAAGAGAAATATATCGTCTTTCAGAAGAGAACGTGAAGCGGCACAGAGAGATCATGGTATCGGCCAAGGATAGAGAAAGTTTGGGCGCTGACACCATGGCCGACGTCACCCAGACTGAAGGCCGGCTTTCCAGGGCACTGTCCACGCTTTCCGAAGCGCGGGCTTCTCTTCTGGAGAGTGAAGCTGGTTACCGAAGACTTACCGATATGCCGCTTCCCAAATCACTTGCGCCTGTGGAAATGCCGTTCCCCATTTATGAATCCGTCATGAGCGTTTTTGAAACCGCGGAAAAACACAACCCCACACTGGCCGCATACCTTTCTGATATCAAGGCCGCCGAGGGCGAAAAGGAACTTGCGGAATCAGCCTATCATCCTGTAATCAATCTGGAGGCCGGCCCCAGCTATACGGACAGAAGAGGTCCCGGCGGACAATGGACCAAAAGTCTGGGGGTTGCGGTCACGGGCCGCTGGAACGTATTCAACAGCGGGGCGGATGAAGCCGGCGTCAAAGCGGCCATGGCCAGGGTGCGCCAGGCCCAGCAGGTTTTATATAACTACAGGGATGACCTGGCTTTGTCCATACAGGAAACCTGGGTCCAGTATCAGGCGGCGATGGAGCAATACAAGCATTATCAAAACGCCATAAAATTCAATACCCTGACGCGCGACGCATACATGGAGCAATTCATGGTGGGCCAGCGAAGCCTTCTGGACGTTCTGGATTCTGAAAATGAACTGTACAACTCGTCCACTCAGGCCGTCACGGCCCGAGGAAACATTCTTGTGGGCGCATACCGTCTTGCCGCGTTGACGGGGCTTTTGCTCAACGATTTGAAAGTGGATACAAAAGACCTGTACAAAGCGCCTTCCGCCGGAACCCCTGCAAACAACAATATTCTTGAATAACCCGAAAGCGCCGCTGGACGCGTATCCGGCAACCGGATCGAATAGTGAGCGAAGCAGAAAAACATCTTCTCCCTGATGCCGGTCACGGCGCTACGCCAAACCGCCCTGTGGTCGGGCCTTTGACGCCGTCCGACATTGATTTCATGCCGCCGCTGCTTCGAAACTTAAGCACGCTGCTCCGATTGCGCGGAAAGCAGGTTTCCGCGCAGTTTCTGATGGCCGGGTTATCCGGAAGCAAAGTCATCACGCCCGGCGCGTGCCTGCGCGCCGCGAAACGAGCCGGGCTCACGGGCCGCATCGTCTATCGCGAAAAGCTTGAAAGCATCTCGCCCATGGTCCTGCCTTGCGTCCTTCTTCTGACAAATGATCGCTCCTGCGTACTGACAAAACTGCGGGAGGATGAGGCCACAGTCATTTTTCCGGAAACCGGCGAGGAATCCCACACGGTATCTCTTGCCGAATTAACGGCTGAATATTCGGGATATGTCATTTTCGGCGCTCTGGAAAACCGCATTGATCAACGCGCCGACCGCCTGAGTCTCTCAAAGGGAAAACGCTGGTTCTGGGACGTCCTTTTATACTATTTGCCCATATACAAACATGTGGCGTTGGCCAGCGTCATAATAAACCTCATAGGCGTCCTAAGCCCGCTGTTCGTCATGAACGTATATGATCGGGTCGTGCCGAACAACGCCATTGAAACCCTGTGGGTTCTGGCCTCAGGCGTCATTCTGGCCTACATCTTCGATTTTATCCTGCGCTCGCTGCGCACCCACTTTGTGGACACGGCCGGCCGCAACGCGGATGTCGTCTTATCCAGCATGCTGGTCAATAAAGTCCTCACCATGCGCCTTGACGCCAAACCGGAATCCACAGGCGGTCTGGTGAACAATCTGCGCGAATTTGAATCCCTGCGTGAATTTTTCAGCTCTTCCACGCTTGTCGCCTGCATTGACGTTCCCTTTCTGATCATTTTCCTGTTCCTTATCGGTTTTATCGGCGGGCCTCTGGTCGTTTTGCCCATTGCAGCCATGCCGGTTCTCTTTGGCGCGGGATTTCTGCTTCAGGCCGCATCCAAGCGGTGCGCCGAACAGGGATACAAGCAAAATATGAGCAAAAACGCCCTGCTTGTGGAGATTGTAAACGGCCTTGAAACCATCAAGTGCTGCATGGCGGAAAGCCGGATGCAAAGGCTTTGGGAGTCCGTGGTCGGTCTTTCCGCCAAGTCCACGCGCGAGGCCCGCAAGTACAGCAATCTGGCGATAACCATTTCAACCTTGGTCACCCAGCTTGTCACTGTGGCCATGATCATCTGGGGCGTATACCGCATCGGCAACCGCGAAATGAGCATGGGCGGCCTTATCGGATGCAACATTCTCGTAGGGCGGGCCATGGCGCCGCTGCTCCAAATCGCCACGCTGCTGACCAGGCTGCAAAACTCGCGCGTGGCCTTAAAAGCCCTGGATCTGCTCATGGAGCTGCCTTCGGAAAACCAGGACGACAAGGCGTGCATGGATTTCAGCGGCTTAAGCAACTCCTTTGACATGGAGGACGTCTCCTTTGCTTACCCGGGCGCGGAAAGACATGCGCTCTCCAATATCAACCTGCATATCAAAGCCGGGGAAAAGGTCGGCATCGTGGGGCGCATGGGGTCCGGGAAATCCACGCTTGGAAAACTCCTGATCGGGCTGTACCAACCGCTTGAGGGAGCGGTAAAATTCGGCGGCGTGGATATCCGGCAGCTTCCCGGCGCGGATCTGCGCGGGCGCGTCGGATTCCTGCCTCAGGACGTCGTTTTGTTCTATGGCTCCATTCGGGACAATATCGCGCTCGGAGACCCTTCCATCAATGATCATCTCATTCTGCGGGCATCGGGCATTTCCGGAGTCATGGATTTCGTGCGCAACAATCCCGCCGGTTTCGCCGCGCAGGTGGGCGAACAGGGAAAAAATCTTTCCGGCGGTCAACGTCAGGCCGTCGCGCTTGCGCGTGCGCTGGTTCACGATCCGGATGTGCTGATTCTCGACGAGCCCACAAGCAACATGGACAACGCTTCTGAAGAAATGATCCAGAAACGGCTTGCTTCCATCATGTCCAACAAAACCCTAATCCTGATCACCCATCGCCTGAGCATGCTCAAAATCGTGGACCGGCTCATCGTAATGGATGGCGGCCGAATCGTGCTCGACGGTCCCCGCGACGCCGTGCTGCAACGTTTGCGCGGACAACCCGCCAAAACGGCGCGTCCAGCGGCAAAAGAAAACAGGGATTAGCAGCATGCTAAAGCTTCCGGATGCGTTAAAGACGTATTTTTCCGCCAAACGCGGTTCCCGTCAGGATATCCTGCCTGAAGACATTCCCTTCGCCAATGAAGTCGATGCCGCTCTTGCGCGAACGCCAAGCAAAGGAGCCCGGCTGCTTTCTCTGACAGTGGCGGGATTTTTTATCCTGTTTCTTCTCTGGGCCTCTTTTGCGGAAATAGATGAAGTCACTCATGCCGAAGGACAAATCATCTCTTCCCAGAGAACGCAGGCCATACAAAACCTTGAAGGCGGCATTCTTCGAGCCGTGCTTGTCAGAGAAGGGGATATCGTAGACAAGGATGCGCCTTTGGCTCAGCTCGACAATGAGCTTGCTGAAAGCACATACCGCGACGCCATAAACAAGGCCCTGGAAAACCATGCGGCCATTATCCGCCTTGAGGCGGAACTGGCCGGAATGGAGCCTGTGTTTGCAGGAAAGCTTGAAAGCGCCCTGGAAAACAGCGTGGGCAAAAATGGCGTTGAAGGGCTCGAATCCAAACTTGCGCAGATTATTGACGACCAGATGGCGGCGTATCGCGCCCGCAAGCAGCAGTTTGAAGCGGAGCTTCAGGTTCTTGATTCCCAGTTTCACCAGCGCCAGCGTGAAGTCGAGGAACAAATCGCGCGCAAGCGCCAGCTCGACCGGAGCCTGGCTCTGGCCATGGAACAGCGGAATATCGCCTATCCGCTCATGCAGCGGCGCAACTACTCGCGCGTGGACTATCTTGCCCTTGAACAAAAAGTCGTCCAACTTCAGGGGGATGTCGAATCTCTGGCCGCGTCCATCCCCAAATCCCAGGCCGCGGCCAAGGAAGCGGAACAACGTATCTCATACCGCAAGGCGGAAATAGAATCTTCTGTTACCGAGGAAATCAACAAGCGCCGTCTGGAGCTCGCCTCCTTACGCGAATCCCTGTCCGCCGGAAGCGACCGCGTGACGCGCACCGAACTGCGCTCGCCCGTGCGTGGAACCGTCAAACAGATATACATTAACAGCGTAGGCGGCGTGGTCAAGCCGGGCGAATCAATCATGGACATTGTCCCGCTTGACGACACCCTGCTTGTGGAAGCGCGGGTGCGGCCGTCGGACGTGGCCTTTTTGCACCCGGGACAAAAAGCCATGGTTAAAATATCGGCCTATGATTTTTCCATTTACGGCGGTCTGGAGGCGGACCTGGAGCAAATCAGCGCGGACACGATAGAAGACAAACGGGGCGACTTCTATTATCTGGTAAAGCTTCGCACCAGACAAAACGCCATTAGCTATCACAATGAGAACCTGCCCATCATTCCGGGCATGCTTGTCACAGTCGATATTCTCATCGGCAAAAAAACCGTGCTGGATTACATTCTCAAGCCCATCATGAAAGCGCGGCAAAACGCGCTCCGAGAACGATAGAACTACGGAAGAAAGGGACAACTACATGGAAGATGTTCTGCAAACGCGCAAACAGCATCGTCACGCGCACAAGCGCGCCCTCTGGTTTATGTCCATCCTTCTCATCCTTATAGTATGCGTGGCGGCCGGCGCAAGCTTCCGGGCAATCCGTTCCGGAGAAGAGTCCATCCTTTCCGATATTGAGCGTCCCATGTTTTCTGCGGCTCGGAATCGCGCTGAAGAGCTTACCGTATGGTACGGCGCGTTAAGCAGCCAGTCTGCGCGGCTTGCCAACTCGGACCTTCTGCGCCTGTTCGCATCGGAAGTAAAAAATACAGGAAATGATATTTCAAGACTAAAAGAACTTGCAAGAAAAGCGACGCCTTTGCGTTCTTCCGCGGAATCCTCCGACACCGTAGCCAGGCTGGCCGGGCAGATGCCGCTCATGCAGTCTTTTTTGCGGGAATTTGTGATGCAAACCGGCATCCTGTCCGCTCGCCTTCTCAACGCCGGCGCACAGGAATATTTGTCTTCCGATGAACATGCGCCCCCTTTGCCGCCTGACCAGATACATCGGATTTTTGAAACGCTGAAACACAATCAGGGGTGCATTTTACCTGTGGTTCGCAATGCTGAAGGACGGCTGATTCTCAATATCGTGGAGCCGGTTTTTGCGCCCTCCTATGTGGCCGCCCCGGACTCCGACGCCGTCGCCGCTCTTGTCCTGTCCTGCGACATTTCAAATATTCTCCGAAAAACCGCGCCTGCGCCGCGACAGGAAGAATATACAGCGCTTATTCTCCAGCAGGCTCTTTCCGGGGGACTTGAAGTCATTCCCGCTGACGGGCAGAGCACGATTGCAATATTTCCCGGATGGTCTCCCACAGAAACAGGAGCGCTTGCGCCGGCAGTGCGCGACCTGCCCAAAAATGCCGCGGGAATAACCGAAAAAGTCTTTTCGCTCGGGGCGGCTGTCCAGGGGCTTCCATGGATTGCGGCCGAATATATCCCTCAGCAAATTGTGGAGCGCCGCTTTGCCGAAAACCGGCGATATGTCATTTTCACGGCTGCGGCCGCGACCATTATTGCCGCGCTTGCGCTTGGCATAATCTGGTGGTGGCTTGTAGGGCGGCGGGAACGCTCCATCGCCGCGGAACTCCACGACCTCTATCAGACGGTAAACAGGCAGAAAGAACTGCTGGACGGCATCAACAGCGCTCTTGCCGACGGCATAACGCTTCAGGACGCCACAGGCGCCATAGTGTATGCAAACCCGGCCTTTGCCGCCATGGTCGGAAAGACGCCCGAAAATATTCTGGGGCGCAACTGCGAAGAAATTTTTGGCCTGCAAAACAGCCAGATTTGCCGCACTGCGGCTGAGGTGATCAGACTGGGCACAGCCGTGGCCTTTACGGAGTGTCTCCATATCCATAATGAAAAACGGCACTACCAAATTGCCTGTTCTCCCTTCCACAACGAGGACGGCGCACCGACCGGGGTTGTTTCCGTATACCGGGATATCACCCAGCTCATTAAAACTCAGGAACGCACCCAAAATATGATCAGCCAGACGGTCAACGTGCTTGTGCGGGCCATTGAAACAGTAGATCCCTATTTACGCGGACAATCCGCCCAAACCGGGCAACTGGCCGTATGCCTGGCGCGACGCATGGGACTTGGCCTCGAACACGAGAACACCTTGCGCACTGCGGCCAACCTTTCCCAGATAGGCATGATCCAGCTTCCTCCGCACCTGCTGAAAAAAGCCGGGGAACTGACGCCGGAAGAGCGCGCGCAAATGGAACGCCATGTCGAATACGCCGGCGCGGTGCTCAAGGATATTGATTTCGGGCTGCCGGTCCTTGACGCCATTTGCCAAATGCATGAACGCCTGGACGGCTCGGGATATCCCAACCACCTTCAGGGCGGCAAAATTGGAATGGACGGCAGAATACTGGCTATTGCCAATACCTTCTGCGCCCTTGTTCGTCCGCGTTCATACCGCAAGGCCCGTTCTGTTGAAAACGCCCTGGATATTCTCTCAAAGACGCCCCCGCAGTATGATCCGGCTATCGTCAAGGAACTGAAAGAATTTCTTGATACGCCCCAGGGGCGGGAATTCCTGGAAAACCTCTGCTGCGAATAAGAGTGCGGGCTTATGAGGATACTCTTTATCCATCCCGACTTTCCCGGACCATTCCGCCACTTGGCCCTGGCGCTTGGCGGGCTGAAAGACATGTCCGTGCTGTTTTTATCTGAACGAAGGCGCAAGGGCGTGCATCTTCCCGGCGTGCGCAGACTGTCCGTGCCCAACGTGGCCGGCGCGGACGGACGGGACAATGCGGAACGGGAAATGCGCATGGCCCTGCAACGTGGCGCCAATACGGCAAATGCGCTGCTGCGTTTGCGTCACGACGGTTTCATGCCGGATATTGTCTATGCCGCTTCCGGAACAGGCAACAGCCTCTATGTACGCGACATATTTCCTGAAGCGTTTTATGCGGTCTATGCGGAATGGTTTTATACCAGAGGAGCGAATCATACTTTCTTTAATCAGGGCAAACCCCGGCCTCCCGTGGACTTCGCGCCATGCAGAATACGCAACCTGTGCCAACTCAACGCGCTGGCCGACTGCGATTTCGCCGCAACCTCGACCCAGTGGCAGAAAAAACAGTTTCCGGCCCGTTTGGCGAACGCCATTCAGGTTATCCATGAAGGCATAGACACACGTTTCTTTTCGCCGGCTCCTTCTGAAAAATTCGTCGTGAACGGTTGCGACCTCTCCCATGTCCGGGAACTCGTAACCTTTTCAGGAAGAAGCCTTGAACCGTTTCGCGGATTTCCCCAGTTCTACCGCAGTTTGCCCCGGCTGCTTGCGACGCGCCCGGATTGCCATGTTTTGATTATGGTCCCTGAACGAGCCGGCGCAACCGCGCATGAAAACGATGCCGCTTCCCTGCCCCCTTCTTTGGCCGCACTGCGCGCTGAAACGCCGCTGGATGAAAAACGGGTGCATTTCCTGGGATTCAGGCCTTACGAAGAATACAGGCGGCTCTTGCGCGCATCCACAGTCCATGTCTATCTCACTGCGCCGTTTTCGCTCTCTTCCGGGTTATTTGAAGCGCTCAGTTGCGGCTGTCTGGTTGTCGGCTCGGACACGGAGCCGGTTCGGGAAGTCATACGCGACGGCGAAAACGGCTTTCTCCGGGATTTCTGGGATATAGACGCGCTAGCCGACACGATAGGCGCGCTTCTGGATGCGCCCCAACGCTTTAGTCACATCCGGGAAAACGCACGGCGCACCATTTTGCAAAACTACGACCGCAACCTCGTGACGCCTCTGCATCTTAAAATGCTGGATGAACGCTGGCGGCAATGGAAAAAAGACAGATCGCGCATGAGCGGCTGCAATGAAGGCGCGCCCTGCATCCGCACAACATAGAAAGGCCGAATGTCCGTCGCCCCGTCTGTAAAAATAAGAGGAGCAGACTCTTTCCGTCTCGCCGCGCCCGCCGCCCACGCCATACTGCCCGTCATTTGCGATATGCGCTTCTCAACGCCGTGATTTCAGCGGCATAGCCAGCCGGTTCATTCGGCGTTTCCAGAAAAAACGGCATATGACGAAGTTCCGGATGATTGATCAGCCGCACAAGCGCCTCTGCGCCGATAAATCCCTCTCCAATGCGGGCATGCCTGTCCTTGCGGCTGCCAAAAGGCGTCATGCTGTCGTTGAGATGAACAGCGCGCAATCGAACCATGCCCACAGTTTCGTCAAAACGCCGAAGCACGCCGTCCAGGTCATTCACAATATCATACCCGGCCGCGTATATATGGCATGTGTCGAGGCATACGCCCATTTTTCCGGATGCGTCCACCCGGTCCAAAATCTGAGCCAATTCTTCAAATACGCCGCCAACCTCGGTTCCTCTTCCGGCCATGGTTTCCAAAAGAACCGAGGTTGACTGTTCCGGCCGCAGTATCCGGTTCAGCATATCCGCAATCAACCGGATGCCTTCGCCGCTCCCCTGCCCCACATGACTGCCGGGATGAAAAACATACATGTTGCCCGGAAGGCGCTCAAGGGTTTCCAAATCTTCGGACATGACCAAATACGCAAACTCCCGCACTCTGGAATCAGCGGCGCAGGCGTTGAGGGCATACGGCGCATGGGCGAGCAACGGCGCAAAAGAATGCTCGCGCATCAAGGCCGCCAGAGCCGCCGCATCTTCGGGATCAAACGGTTTGGCGCGTCCCCCGCGCGGATTGCGCGTGAAAAACTGAAACGTGTTGGCGCCGATTTCCAGGGCTGTCCGACCCATGCGCGCATATCCTTTGGCCGCCGACAAATGACATCCTATATTCAGCAAGGCTGGGACTCCCATACAGCGCGTCACTGTTTTTCTTGCGCATTTTTTTTGTATACCAGGACAGTCACAGGCATGCCGACATGAAAACGCGACGCCATCGTCTCATACTGTCCGGAAAACTCCATAATAACGGCAAAAGGAAGTTCTTGTCCGCTGGACTCCTCGCCGCCGGCGTCGCGCACAGCCCTCACTTTGCCTGGATATGGCGCGTCTGTTTCTGCGAATAACGCCTCGCAATACGCACCTGGCGCTATTTTTTCCGCTGTTTTGAAATCGACGAAAGCCCGACAAGAAAAAACCGCGTTTTCTTCAGGCGCAATCGCCAACAAATCGAAAAAGGGATAGGCCCGCATTCCCGCAGCCACGCGGGAATCCAGCACAATGCCCTTGACAGGAGAACGCAGGAACAGGTCGTTTAAGGCATTATCCGCTTCCATAGCCTTCTTCTGGTATGCTGAAACCATACGCCGCCGTTCTTCAGAAGTCATGCTTTCCATATCCCGTGCCGCGGATTTAAGATAGGCAAGGGACTCTTCCCGATTTTGCCGCATGTCCTCAAAATGTTCCGTGGCCTTCTTGTATGCGGCATGCGCCTGCGCTTCATTTTTTCGCGCCCTTTCCAGGCGGGCGGGCAAGGCTCCTTTTGCCCCGGCGCTCATTTCAAGCTTGCGCCTTTCATACACCGCGCGGCTCAATTCAGTTGAGCGCTTCTGCATTTCCTTTTCTGCGGCGCGCTCT
Source organism: uncultured Desulfovibrionaceae bacterium (assembly GCA_944324045.1). Taxonomy (GTDB): domain Bacteria; phylum Desulfobacterota; class Desulfovibrionia; order Desulfovibrionales; family Desulfovibrionaceae; genus CALUUT01. The sequence continues at coordinate 47,474 of CALUUT010000051.1, forward strand.
GCCGCGCGCAGCTTTTCCTCCAGATGCTCCACCATCTCCGAAGCGGGCTCGCCTCGAAGCAGGGCAAGCATAGCCAGGGCTTCCGTTTTTACAATTTCATTATTCTCAATCTGAAAACGCAAAAGCGGCTCGTCCTTTATGACCTTTTGCCCCGGCTTGACAAAAACCTCGGCGACTTCCGCTTCCCTGGCGGCGCGGACCCATATCTCCGCTCCGCCGACAACTTCGCTCTCAAGCCTTACCGGTTGGTTATGCCGCCAGAACCACAGCGCTCCCGCGCACACGCAAAAAATCACTGCAATACAAAAAATCTTGATAAAAAAACGACGGGGGCGCGGAGGTTTTCTGATATCGGGCAATAACTCCGGCATAAGTACGACAGGCGCATTGTCAGGCGTAGTGTTAGAGCTCATCCTGGTCTCCAAAATTCCTTGCTGACCAAGGAAAATATACGGTTTCAAAGAAAGACGGAAGAGATATTCCGTCCCAAACGGCAAGCCGCGTCCTGATGTTCAAAGTGCCGTGTCAGGTGAAATGGCGAAGGCCCTGTATGAAATGTGTTCAAAAATGACAACATGCGTATTTGATATTCGTTCCCTGCTTGCTCCTTTCCACATTTCAGGATACTTCTCACACTCTGGCAGGTCAGCATTAATTAAAGATAGACCTTACATTCCGGGCCTCATGCATTTTTCGGGAACAAGCGCCAAAGCGCCGCCCATCCCGCAAAATCATGTTTTCCCCACGGACTTCACCGCGCCCTTAGACGCGCACACAGAGCATTTCGGATTATTCAGGAGAATTATTATGGTCATATGCAGCATCCGTTCATTATACAAAAAAAGCGCCTTTTTCTTTTGCTCCGCATATTGCGCCGCATCAGGAGCGCTTGCCGCCTATGCGGAACCCGCGCAAGAACTTGAAACCGGCTCAGGCATCGACTGGAGCCAACACGGGTTTAAACTTATCTTTATCGCCGCGGCCATCTACATTCTGGTACGGGCCTTTTCACGCAGAAGAAAATCCCATACTGACCGTTCCCAGCCATGGAACGGCCCCGCCGGCGAAAGAAAAACCGATTCCTCGCAACGCTCTTTTGAAGCGGAAACCACTTTTGAAAATACCGGATTCGACAAAAAACCTTATGAGGCCGGCAAGCCGCTTTCGCCCAGAGAACAACGGGCGCAGGCCGCATGGGGCGTTTTGATGACCAGGGATGCCGGTTCACGGCAAACAGCCGGCGCCCTTGAAACGCAAGGTGCCGCCGCCGCGGCTTTTGCAGAGTCCGGAACCCCTGAGGAAGAATTCATCCGCGGGGCCAAGCTGCTGTATTCCCGCATTTATGAAGACATGGACGCCAACGATCTTGAGGATATCCGCAATTTTGCCACAGACAACGGATTTTCCCAGATACAAACCCTTATGGAACGCAAAGACCATGCGGGCGCGACAGATCTCTTACTGGTTAATGCGCACATCCGCCAGCTGGATGAGACTGCGGCCGTGGTCCAGTTCAATACCCTGATGCGCAAACCCGGCCAAACCGCCCCCAAAGAAATCCAGGAAGTATGGCGCTTCACACGTGCCAACCCCAATCAAACCTGGATGGTTGACTCCCTGGAGCAATGATTTGAAGCCGGACCTCACTCTTCCGCAAGAAACCGCAGGGCCGGCAAAGACCGGCCCGTGCGGCGGGCCAGAGCGTTCAACGCCTCATATTCAGCGCGGGCAAAATGGACGCCGTCAACAACATACTGTTTTGCGGCGACAGTTTCACCGGCTACCGGCAATGTAGACGGTTCGCGCTGAAGAACGCGGCGTTCTTCCTGCCTGCGCCGCACGCCAAGCGTATGCGTGTGGTGAAAAACCGCCCGCTCCACCTGGTCAAGACGGCGCCCGGAGCACAGGACTCTGAGCAATCCGCCAGGCCGTCCTTTTTTCATGATTCCGGGCACAAAAAGGACATCCAAAGCCCCCTGCTCCATAATTCGCTCCAAAGCGGCGCCAAGTTCCTCGCCCGTCAAATGATCTATATGGGTTTCAAGCACCCATACAGTCTCCAAAGCGTTTTGCTTTTGCCCATCCACAGTCAGAACGCCATACAGCCTCAGACTGTCTGAATCCGGGCTGACCCCTTGTCCGCTCCGCACCAAAATTCCTTCGGGTCCATCATGAAAACGCTCTACAGTCTGATCCAAAATCAATGCGCCTATGGGCGTTATAATCGCCGGGCCATGCTTTGAAGCGCACACAGGTTTGCCCTCCAGCAGCAATGCGCTTGCCTGGGCCGGAAAGACCGCCATTTTACATTCAGTTGCAATGCTTCCGCAAAACCAGGGGACAGCGCAGCCGCTCACAGTACCTATTTTTAATGTTGCAAGCCCCCAAAATGCGCCGACCACGCGGACAAAAACTTCCGCTGCCGCCATTTCGCGGCGATGAGGGTCATCAGACAGCGCGCCATGCGTCTCTCGCGCCACATCAGCAAGACGCGCCAGCGCTTTGATGATTCTCTGACGTACGCGAGCGGCGCATGAAGCGTCCATACTTTTTTCAAAGGGCATGCGTCCGACACTATCCAAAAGTTCGGCAACATGCCGTTGCGATTGCTCGGAAATTCCGGAAATCCTCATACAGGTTCCGGCGCTTTCGCGGGAGTTCTCTCTGACGACCGAAAACGTCGCCTTAATGCCCATGTCCCAAAAAATGCGCGCAAGCGGCTCCATATCCAGCCCTAGATCGCATAAGAGGGCCAAAAACATATCCCCGGTCATGCCGCAGGAATAATCCAAATATAGAGTGCGACCTGGCGCGGAGTCAGAATCCAAGCATTTTAAAAACGGCATCTTGGCGGAAGAACATATCCGCCCAAATTGCGTGGCCTTGGCGCGGACCCTTTCCGCCCTACGATTATTTTTTGCATAAATACGCCTGCGTGAACGTGCAAAACGTCCATATCCATCCACGCCAGAATATCTGCCGTCACCCATCAATCCGCTCCTGAAAACGCTTATCGCCATGATTTAACGCTTTTTAATCAAATACCGCCAAAAGCTCTGGTTCATCCTGCATGTGGACAAAAACCGCCTGTTTTTTATCAGCCTGGCAAAACGGCATCCGATTTGTCAACCTGAACCGCTGTGTGCTCTTTTTTATGTTTACGAAAATTGGCCGATAAAACGGTCTGGAAAAACGGCGGCAAACCACGCCATGCCTGTGACCAATTAAAAAAATATTTCAATCCGCCCCCCATCCGACGGTTGACATTTGCCGCCTGCTGATGGGTGCCGTGCAGGACGCCCCGTCTTTCAGGCGGAGTTACGGAAAAGGATTTCATCGGCTTTGCCGCTTTGCCAAAGACCTTTTCCGCCTGAAGGAGAAGGTTTCAGGCCATAAAGGAATTTTTGGTGAAAATGTGGAGGACGCCGCATGCTGAATACACGTTTGCATCCATATGTTTTAAAGCGTGCTTTTACCAAAATATACTATTTATCGTCTCAAAAGACAGTATGACTTTATATTTAATAATAATTATTTTATATTAAACATTTACAATATGCAAGATATAAAAAATCAGAACAAAAAAACCATTTCTCAAGGGCATAGAAACAAAAAATCTGTTTACTCCTTTATTTCTTTTTTTATCATATATTGTACCATTCTATTTTTCTTCATGACTTTATTTATTTTTCAGTCTAATAAATATGCACTATTCCCTTTAAATTGTTATTTTTATCATTAATTGACAACTTTAACAGCATAAAACGCGATAAAAGCTGTTGAGAAATAAAAAACAATTCTGTAGAATAGATACCAGCATTCCGATATTTTCCCCATAAATCGCAGAAGCAGGAAGATCGTATCCTGCAGTCTGTGAAAAAACGTCACCCTACATACTACTGGCTGTATTTGGTCAATGTGCTGAAGAACGCATCACAGGCAAAAAGAATGATGATCAGAAGCACAAAAAAGAAAAGCAAAGGCACCAGTATGGTAAAAAGTAATGTAAAACAACTTATGAAAGCAAAAGGAGAAAAGATACGTCAACTTGTTGAACGCATAGATATAAGTAGACAAACATTAATGAGGGCACGGGATGATGCAACAGTTGGAAGCTGCTCTGTTGATACATTATGTAAAATAGCCGTTGCTCTTGATGTCAGTGTAAAAGATCTTTTTGACGAACTTCCTATAAATGAAGATCAGGAGGCTATATACCCCCAAAAAAATTTAACGGATAATGCCTGATTAGCGATACCATCAATGAATGCTTCCAAATGTATAAGCCTCATTGGCATGACCTAAGCAAAATCAATAGTTTTTGAGTACAGGGCCAAGCAATAATCGGCATTATTATGTCTGATTATGAGTACAGTCCAATGTCATGTATGGCGTTTTATTGATATTCTTATACATGTAAGAATTCAATACTCTTGAAAAATTGGAATGTGATCAGAGGGAGCCGCTGTTTTTCCGGCGGAAAAAATTTTATGCCGTGCTGCGGCAATAGGCCGCGGCGCGGCTTTTTTTATTGAAAAAGCTTCTTAAAAAATATTTGCGTTCGGAATGTGTTGACTGTAAGTTGAAAGTCGGCAGACGCCGTCAATCAGGGCTACCTTATAAGAAACACATGTCATGATAGCTTTAGTCGTCGCTGTTGCGGTTTCACTGATTGTTTCCGCATTATGCTCCCTCATTGAAGCTGTGCTCTATTCCGTTCCGCTTAGCCACATCGAAATGCTGCGCAAAAAGGGACACCCTTCCGGAGAACGGCTTGCGGAGCTGCGCGCGAATATTGACCAGCCGATTACCGCCATACTGACTTTGAACACTATCGCGAACACTGCCGGGGCATCCATTGCCGGCTCTTTTGCGGCCAATGTGTTCAATGACACAGGCATGATTCTTTTCGCCATTTTATTTACGGCCGCCATATTGTTTTTTTCAGAAATTCTGCCAAAAACCGTGGGCGTGGTTTACTGTCGCACGCTTGCGCAATATATTGCCCAACCGCTGCAAATTCTTCTTGTGCTGCTCAAGCCTCTTATTGTGGCCACAGGCTTTGTCACCAGGTTGGTGGCTTCCCCCAAAAAAGCGAGTCCGGCCACAGAGGACGATATCTGCGCACTGGCGGCCCTGTCGCGTCGGGCAGGCAGCATCAAGGCATCTGAGGAAAAAGCGATTCGGAACATACTGGCCCTTGATAATCGTCGCGTGGCGGATATCATGACGCCCCGAACCGTGGTGCATATGCTTTCAGCCAAAGCCACCGCGGAAGCGGCCCATGCGAACAAAGAATTCTGGCATTACAGCCGGGTTCCGGTCTATGGCGCGGACAGAGAAGACATTATAGGCATCGCGCACCGAAGCGATATCATGGAGGCATTGACCGCGGACAATGACCATGTCACTCTGGAGCGGCTTATGAAGCCTGTGCATTTTGTTCCGGAAACCATGCCCCTGGACAGGCTTCTCGCCCAATTTCTGGATCAACGCACGCATCTTTATGTCGTCCTGGATGAATATGGCGGCATGGCCGGAGTGGTGAGCCTTGAGGATGTCATTGAAGAAATTCTTGGACGCGAAATCATGGACGAAACCGACAGTGTAGCGGATCTCCAGGAACTTGCCCGGAAGCGAAGAGCAAACGCCATAGCCGCCGCATACCGGGAAAAGAAAAAATAGAACTGTCTGCGGCTGGCCAGAACCTCATTTTTTCAACCGGGCTCGCGTCCATATGCGCAAAAAAATATTCTGAAACACCAACACTGTTTAACCGGACTCTTTTCCCATGAAAAAAAACGGAAAATCTCTTTATGTCGCGGCGCTTCTGCTTTTTTTAGGCGGGATGGGGTATCTGTTGTTTTCAGGCATTTCGGAAAACAGCATGTACTTTCTGACTGTCGCCGAAGCCAAATCGCTTCCGCAAAACGAACTGGAGTCCGCCCGGCTTTTCGGCGTAGTCCACGAAAAAGGGCTCCTTTCCCTGCCTGACGGGCCAGGCGCAAGTTTTCTGCTAAGAGACGCCAAAACCGGAAACGCGCTGGTGCGCGTAGCATACCATGGCATTCTTCCCGACGCCTTCAAAGAAGGCGCGGAAGTCATTGTCGAGGGCGGTCTGGCCAAGCCAATGCGCGCAGACGGTTTTGCCCTTCCCGTGGAAAAACAAATTTTTCCGGAATATGTCTTTGCGGCGCGCGTGCTTATGACGCAATGCCCGTCAAAATATGAAAAGAAAAACCGGTAGCCTGTTCCGTTAGGTCCGCATGACGGCCTTCCCCGCAAGGCCGCGCCCGCTAAAAAGGGGCGCAGGAGTGTGAATGTACAGTTTTGCCCATGCCCTGGTGTTCGGTTCCTTTCTTATCGCCATTCTAGGCTGCATCTTCGCCGGTTTTTCCGTAGATCGCGGCAAGTTCGCCTTTGTCCGCCTGTTTGAAGGCATCGGTTTTCTGCTTGCCGTCGCCTTGAGCGCGGCTTCGCTTATTTTGTTCAATGCCTTTGCGCATTGCGATTTCGCGCTTCAATATGTGGCCGATTATTCCGACCGCGCCATGCCGCTTTTTTATCGGGTGACGGCATTCTGGGCCGGACAGCCGGGCTCACTGCTGTTCTGGGCCTGGGCGACGTCTTTTTTCGGCCTGTTCTTCCAATATTCTTCCGCATACGGCAAACTGAAAAACGGCACGCGACTTCTGTACTGGCTTTTCTATCTTGCCGTGATGGGCTTTTTCCTTTTTCTGCTCTGCACATGGAATGATCCCTTCATTCTAGCTGCGCGTCCTTTGCAGGACGGCAACGGTCTTAATCCCCTGCTGCAAAATCCAGGCATGATTTTCCATCCGCCGCTCCTTTTTCTTGGGTATGCAGGTTTCACCATCTCCGGCATTCTGGCGTTTGCACAGGGATTTTCAGGCGCGCGCGAAGTGGAGGGAAGCTGGACCCGTCTGGCGCGTCCTTTCACGCTTCTGGCCTGGATTTTTCTCACCGCAGGCATTGTTCTTGGCTGCTGGTGGTCCTATATGGAGCTTGGCTGGGGCGGCTACTGGGCCTGGGACCCGGTTGAAAACGCCTCGCTCATCCCCTGGCTCATAGGCACGGCCTGCATCCACACATCCGTTATTCAAGACCGCCGCAACAAACTGCATCGTTTCAACGCGCTTTTGATCATGTTGACCATGGCATCCGCCTTTTTCGCCACCTATCTTGTGCGCAGCAACGTGATACAATCGCTCCACGCTTTCGGCGGCAACGAAATAGGCCTGCCGCTTCTTATTTTCGTGCTCGTTCTTGTCTTTTTGGCCGCGCTCGCGGCCCGCGCATCCGGCTCTCCCCATCCCAAACCCATGGGGCCTCTCATATCGCGCGAAGGGCTGCTCATGCTCATGGCCTGGCTGTTCATCGCGCTTTCGCTGATTATCCTCATTGGGACGCTGTGGCCGGTCCTCAGTTCCCTGTGGAGCGAAAAGCCAATGGGACTGGACAGGTCTTTTTACAACCGCACCTGTCTGCCGCTTTTCGGTCTGCTTGGCGTCCTTCTGTGCTTTTGCCCCTGGCTTGGCTGGAAAGGCGGCATCCGCCATAAAAAAGGCTTTCTGACGGCTGCCGCCGTTTTTGTGATTGCGGCGCTCCTATGCGCATTTTCCGGCATGCATATGCCGCTCGCCCTTATTGCATGCGCTTTTGCCATAAGTTCCGCCGCAGGCGCGATTCTGCTCCCCGCATCCGATCCCGCCATGCGCAATACGCTCTCGTCCATTGGAGCCTGCGGCGCGCACTTAGGCGCAGCCCTGATAATCATGGCTGTGGCCTGGTCTGGTCCATATCAGGAAGAACGCACCCTAGAACTGTCCTTGAATGAAAGCGTAACCCTGGATGGACGCACCTTCACATTTGCCAAGCTTTCCACCGGCGTGGAGCGCAATTACACATTCGCACGCGCGGAACTGACCGTAAGCAAAGACGGCGACATGCTGGGAACGCTCAGACCGGAACAACGTTTTTATTACAAATATCCCGATCGTCCCTTTAACGAAGCCGCCGTGATTCCCGGATTCGGCACAGAACCCTACGCCACCTTGGGTAAAATTTCTCCAGACATGCGCAAAGCCGTTTTCCGGCTCTCCACGCATCCTTTAATAAACTGGTTCTGGATTGGAAGCGCGCTCATGTGCGTCTGCGCTCTTCTTACCGTGCGCAGACGGAGCGGGGGGAACCGCAAGTCATGACCGGCAAAACGCTCATCCGCTGCACGCGCCTTGCCAAGATGTACAACGAAAGGCTGATATTCAGAGATGTCGCCTTTACGGTGCGCTCCGGCGCCGTCATCCTGCTGACCGGCGCCAACGGAGCGGGAAAATCCACGCTGCTGAAAATCCTTTCCGGTCTAATCCGCCCCAGCTACGGAACTGTGGAGCGAGACATATGCGACGCTGAAACAGGATATCTGGGGCATGGGACGTTTCTGTATCCCAGACTTACGGCCCGGGAAAACCTTTTTTTCTGGGGACGGCTATACGGGCTTTCAGAAAAACATCTGAACAAGCGTGTGCCTGCCATGCTTGAAAGAATGGCGCTTGATGCGTTTTGCGACGAGCCGGCCGGCGATTTTTCAAGAGGCATGTCCCAGCGACTCAATCTGGCTCGAATTTTTCTGGGAAACCCACGATTGCTGCTTCTTGACGAACCAGGAGCGGGGCTCGATGTCCAGTCCATGCGCCTATTGCGCAGAGAAATTGCAGCAGCGCGCGAAGCCGGGGCCGGCATTGTATGGGTCAGCCACAATATTGAAGCGGACGCGCCTTTGGCGGATCAGGTTTTGCGTCTTGAAGACAAAACCCTCAAAGGAGCGTTTGATGCTTAAAACCGCGCTGACCGTCGCCCGCAAGGATTTGACGCTCATGCTCTCCCGGGGGCCGGGGCTCATACAGGCTCTCATGCTTGGAGCGCTTCTGATTTTTTTATTCAGTCTTTCGGCTCCGCCTGGGACGCCCCTTCCCCCCCAGGGGACGGCGACGGTCTTCTGGCTGTGTTCGGCCTTCTGCCAGGTGCTGATTTTCAACAGTCTTTTCGCCTTGGAAGAAGAGAACAACGCTCATGAAGGACTGTTGCTTGCGCCCGCGCCCATCCAAGCCGTCTGGCTGGGAAAAGCGCTTGCCGGTCTTCTGCTTATTGTCGCGGCTCAGATCATATTTATTCCGGCAGCATGTATCTTTCTCAATCAGGGCGCACGCCACCCCGGTTTGGGCTTGGCGTCGCTCATCGCAACCGATATCGGTCTTGCGGCCGCCGGCTCTCTTCTTGGCGCCCTGTCGCGCGGCCAGGCGGCCAAGGAGTCGGTTTTGTCCCTGATCATCTTTCCACTGCTTATTCCCGCGCTTTTGGCGGCAATCCGTCTTGGCGCAACGGCTCTTGGGGCTTCCGGCAAGGAAGATGCCGGCTCCTGGCTCGGCATTCTTCTAAGCTTCGATGCATTGTTCCTTGCAGCAGGCCTCATTCTTTTCCCCTTTGTTTACGGCGTGGACGAATAGCGCCTCTGAAACGGCGCGCATGGAATATGGAGGCTTGAACATGACGCAAAAACCACGCCCGGTCATACCGGTTCTTGCTCTGGTCGCAGGCGTTGCGCTCGCCGGGGTGCAATGGCTTATATATGTATACGCTCCCGAAGAGCGTTCCATGGGAATCATACAAAAGGTGTTCTATCTGCATATGCCGTTTGCATGGTGGGCCATGCTCGCATTTTTTACAGCTTTTGCGGCAGGCGCATTGTATTTAATCAGACGGCGTCTGTTCTGGGACAATATAGCGCTTGCAGCCACGGAAACCGGCGTGCTCTTTGCCACATTGGCGCTTTTTACCGGCTCGCTCTGGGCCAAACGCGCATGGGGCGCATGGTGGACCTGGGATCCCCGCCTGACCACGACCCTGGTCATGTGGTTCGCCTATGCCGTCTGCATCCTTTTGCGCAACTCGATACCTTCGCGGGAACGCAGAGCCGTGGTTTGTTCGGCGTTCGCCATTGTGGCCTTTCTTGACGTGCCGCTTGTTTTCTATTCAGCCCGAATATGGCGCGGCATACATCCAGGCTCACTTGTTCAATCCAACGGACTCGAACCCGAAATGAAAACCGCCATGTGGAGTTGCGTGGCGGCTGTGGGCCTTTTATGGTTCGCACTCACCGCGGTACGCGCCCGACAGTCGAATCAGAAAGATTTTCTGGAAAAAGCCGCGCTGGAACGATTGGAATGCGAAACGCGAATTTCATAAAATCAGCGACAAACGTCGCATACCGGGAGGCCTTGATATGGAAAGCGCTACATTGCTCATAATAGCCAATGCCGTCGTATGGATAGGCATCGGCCTGTATCTTTTTTTTCTCAGCGCCCGGCAAAACGCGCTTGAACGGCGTTTGCGCCGCATGGAGAATGCAAACCATGACCGCCGGAATTGACATGAATCGCGGCGCAGCACGCCGCACTGCGGTATTTCTTGTCATTATCGGATGTCTGGCCATGCTGGGAGTCGCGCTGTATCATCTGGCCGATGCGACGCTTATTGAAGCCTTGCATAAAACAAACGCAGGACGCGCTTTGGAAAGAGGAACAGAGGAAGAGCGAACCGAAGAAACCATGAAGCTGATGCGTGCGCTTAAAGACAACCCGCATGATGTACGCGCTCTTTCCGGGTTAGGCCACATCTTCCTGCACAGCAACGACCCGGCCAGAGCCGAAACTTTTTTTGCGCGCGCAGTCAAATTGTCTCCCGGCGACTCTGCTCTTCTTCGCGGTCTTGCCTTTGCGCAAATGGAAAACGGCCGTCTTGCCGAAGCGGAAATATCGCTTCAACATGCTCTGCAGCACGAACACGATGCGGAAAGCCACTATCTTCTCGCCGTCGTCTATGCGCGACAGCTTCCGGAAAAAAAGATGCAGGCCATACAGCAGTGCGACGCCGTTCTCGCAGACGCAAAGGCGTCGGCCATACTGCGCGGTCATGCACAGTCGCTTAAGGACTCCATTATGAACAACAGCGCTCCCTGAAGCCAAAACCGGACTTCTTGACAGATAAAGGGACGCAGGAATATAAGAAATATCTTTAACAAAAAACGGGCGCTCTTCGCATTCTCCCAAATTCAGACTGAAAGCGACCGGCGCCCGCCACCCATGAAGGCATTTCCGGACCGCCGGACCTCTCGGGTTTTCCGGTCCCTTGTTCCGTACCGCATTACCGCCGGAGGCACTATGAGTTCGTTAATCGGCAAAGCATTAACCTTTGATGATATTCTTCTTCAGCCCAATTATTCCGAAGTCACGCCCGACATGGTTTCGGTCACCTCATGGCTCACGCCTGAAATAGAGCTGAACATCCCGCTTCTTTCCGCGGCCATGGACACGGTCACGGAATCCGATATGGCCATATCCATGGCCCGGGGCGGCGGCATCGGCATCATTCACAAAAACATGCCCATTGAACGCCAGTGCCTGGAAATTCGGAAGGTAAAAAAATCTGAAAGCGGCATGATTGTAAACCCTGTGACCATTGATCCCGACGATACGGTGCAGCATGCGCTCGAACTCATGGCCGAATATCGGGTATCCGGCTTGCCTGTAGTCAAGGGAACAGCGCTTGTCGGCATTTTGACCAATCGCGACGTACGCTTTGTGGCGGAACACAACGTCACGTTCGTGCGCGAGGTTATGACCAGCAAGAACCTTATCACCGTGCCGGTCGGAACGAGCATGGAGGAGGCCAAAAGGCTGCTTCATGAAAACCGCATTGAAAAGCTCCTTGTTGTCGACGACCAGCAGCAGCTTAAAGGTCTCATCACCATAAAGGATATAGAAAAAATCAAAAAATATCCCAATGCCTGCAAAGACGGCATGGGCTCGCTGCGCGCCGGGGCCGCGATAGGCATAGGCGGCGATGTGGAGCAAAGAGCCGAAATGCTGCTCAATGCCGGCGCCGACGTGCTGGTGCTTGATTCCGCTCATGGCCATTCCCGCAACGTGCTCAACGCCCTTACGGCTGTAAAAACCGCGTTCCCCGCCGCACAGATCGTAGCCGGAAACGTGGCCACATATGAAGGGGCCAAGGCGCTATTCAAGGCCGGGGCGGATGCGGTCAAGGTCGGCATTGGGCCAGGCTCCATCTGCACGACCCGCGTCGTCGCAGGCGTAGGCGTGCCCCAGGTCACAGCGATCATGGAATGCGCCAAGGCGGCAAATGAAATGAATCGTTGCATCATTGCGGACGGCGGCATCAAATATTCCGGCGACATGGTCAAGGCCCTCGCCGTCGGCGCGCACAGCGTCATGATCGGCAGCCTTTTCGCCGGCACGGACGAGTCGCCCGGGGAAACCATCCTCTATCAGGGCCGTTCCTACAAAATTTACCGGGGAATGGGCTCCATCGACGCCATGAAAGAAGGCAGCTCGGATCGTTACTTCCAGGAAAAAAGTAAAAAGCTTGTGCCTGAAGGCATTGTAGGACGCGTACCGTATAAAGGCCCTGTTTCTGAAAGCTTATACCAGCTTGTCGGCGGCTTGCGAGCCGGAATGGGATACCTTGGCGCGTCCACGCTCGCTGATCTGCGCGCAAAAGCCCGTATTGTGGAAATTTCCTCCGCAGGCTTGCGTGAAAGCCATGTTCACGACGTCATCATCACCAAAGAAGCCCCGAACTACCGGGTTGACAACTAAGTCGCTTTAAGGACTTGATTCATGCAGCAATTACAATCGCGCGTCATCATCATTGATTACGGCTCACAGGTGACCCAGCTTATTGCCCGCCGCGTGCGCGAAGCCGGCATTTATTCGGAAATCATGCCCTGCACCACGCCCATTGAAACCATCGCGGCAGAAAAACCCGGCGCTTTAATTCTGTCCGGCGGCCCGGACAGCGTCGGCGATGAAGGCGCTTTCAGTTTGGATATGGGACTTCTTGACCTCAATGTCCCGATTCTTGGCATCTGCTATGGCATGCAGCTTCTTGCCCATCATCTTGGCGGCGCGCTTGCGACCTCCACGGAACGTGAATATGGACGCGCGGAGCTTGAAATATGCGCAGACTCCCTGTTATGGGACGGACTGGACCAAAATACGGTTTCTGTGGTATGGATGTCTCATGGCAACCATGTCACCAAGGTTCCTGAAGGCTTCAAAATTATCGCGCGGACAAAGGCGCTTGATATTGCGGCCATGGCCGACGAAGCGCGCGGCATTTACGCTGTCCAGTTCCATCCTGAAGTGCATCATACCACGGACGGAATCCGGATGCTGCAAAACTTTCTGTTCAAGGTCGCCAGGCTCAAACCGGACTGGACCATGCGTTCCTTTGTTGAACGAAGCATTGAGGAATGCCGTGAAAAAGTCGGACAAAGCAATGTGGTGCTCGCCTTGTCCGGCGGAGTCGATTCAAGCGTGGTCGCCGCTTTGCTGCATCGGGCCATAGGCAAACAGCTTCACTGCATCTTTGTCAATCATGGTCTTTTGCGGCTGAATGAGGGCCGTGAGGTTGTGGACATGATGCACGCGCATCTGCCTGGATTGAACCTCAAGTACGTCGATGCGTCCGAATTGTTCCTCTCCCGGCTCAAAGGAGTGGAAGACCCTGAACAAAAGCGTAAAATCATCGGCCGCACTTTTATTGAAGTCTTTGAAGAAGAAGCCAACTCCATTGAGAATGTAAAATTTCTGGGACAGGGAACGGTGTACCCTGACGTCATTGAATCCATCTCGCCCAAAGGAGTTGTGATCAAAAGCCATCATAACGTCGGCGGTCTGCCCGAACGCATGAAGCTGAAGCTCATTGAGCCCTTGCGCGAACTGTTCAAGGATGAAGTGCGTAAGGTCGCGGCGGAACTGGGTTTGCCGGAAAGTCTGATCTGGCGTCACCCCTTCCCGGGGCCCGGTCTTGCGGTGCGTATCCTTGGCGATATCACCAAAGAACGCGTGGCCACATTGCAAAAAGCCGACAGCATCGTGCGTGAAGAGTTGAAGGCGTCAGGATGGTATGGAAAAGTCTGGCAAGGATTCGCCGTATTGCTGCCGCTTCGCACCGTCGGCGTCATGGGCGACTCAAGAACATACGAAAATGTCGTGGCGTTGCGCATCGTGGACAGCGTGGACGCCATGACCGCAGACTGGTCGCGTCTGCCAAACGAACTTCTGGCGCGCATGTCCAGCCGTATTATCAACGAAGTGCATGGCGTAAACAGGGTGGTGTACGACATCTCCTCAAAACCGCCCAGCACTATTGAATGGGAATAGCCGGCATACGGCCTTTTCCACGAGGTGACCACTATGTTTGGTTTGGGCACTACTGAAATTCTCGTGATTCTGCTTGTGGCGCTTCTGGTTCTCGGTCCTCAGAAACTGCCGGGCATCGCCCGGAGCCTTGGAAAAACCCTTGGAGAGTTCCGGCGCGTTTCCACCGAATTTCAAAGAACGCTAAACGCCGAAGTGGAAATGGCCGAACAACAGAAAACCAGACCCAGCGAAGCCGATGCGGTCTCCACCCCGCAAAAATCATCCGTCGCCGCCTCTTCCGCTCAAAACGGCGAGACGGCGTCTTACGACGGCAAAACCGCTCCGGAGACCGCATCCGCACAAGAACATATACGCACAGCCCCGTATGCAACCCAGGATACCAATAAAACTTAAAGGGAATCACTCCCGACAAGGAGCATTGCAAAATGAGTTGTTACGGTAAAAAAAATAAAGCGCTGGCCTGCGGCGTTTATAACGCCCTGCGCTGTCCTGATGATGGAAGAAATATCGGCAATGCGCTTATGCTTGCAAGCGATGGCGACTCACAATCTCTCATAGATGCAGACGCACAGACTGAAAACGTAAGCAAGGAATAAAAGACGTCTGCCTTGAAGCAACGTTCAGCCATGTTTCACCATGGAATCTAAAAACACTCATTACTGTCCTTTTTAAAAGGTCCGGAGGAAAAACGCCTCCGGACCATGTGCAAGCCAATACTTTATAAATTTGAAGAGATGGGGATAACCTTTCTACCAAACCGCCATCTTTTCAAGGCTCTGCTCTCTCACGAAAAGACGCATCACTCTTATATAACACCAGACAGGACAGCTTCGCATGACTGACCATCCGGACAGCAACTCCACTGAAAAAAATTCCGGGCAACGCGACTCCCGGCATGATGCTTCCAAAACAGAAATGGGGCAACATGTTGGGGCGACAGATGAAGACCCAAACGCCACGTCCGAAAATCCGCCGGCGCCAGAGGACTCGAACGCCCATGCCGAAATGCCGCAAGCCGGCTCTGACGGCGCAGCCGGCGAAGCAGAACGCGATGAGGCTCAACACGAGTCGCCCGCCGGCGAGACGGACTCTGAAGATGCGGATTCTCCAGCTGCAAAGGAAGAATCCACACCTTCGGATGAAGAAAAGCCCATGACCATTCTGGAGCATCTCGCAGAGTTGCGGCGTCGGATATGCTTTGCCCTGATAGGGGCGCTCATTGGTTTTTTTCTCTGTTATGGATTCAGCGAATATCTTTTTAACTGGCTATGTTATCCGCTCATAAAAGCTTTGCCCGATACAAGCCGCCTTATATACACAGGCGTCGCGGAAGGTTTTTTCACGCATGTTAAAATAGCCCTTGTCGCGGGCATTTTTATCGGAAGCCCGCTCATTTTTTATCAATTCTGGGCTTTTGTCGCGCCGGGACTTTATGAGGAAGAACGGCGATATATCGTCCCCATTGCCCTTTGCTCCGCGCTTTTCTTCATTTCCGGGGCCGCCTTCGGCTACACGCTCGTATTTCCCATGGCGTTTGAATTTTTTATGAGTTATAATACAGAGTACGTTGTGGCCATGCCCAAGCTTTCGGAGTATCTGGATTTTTCATTGCAGATGCTGGTCGCCTTCGGCGTGGTTTTTGAAATGCCGCTTGTCGCCTTTTTCCTGGCGCGAATGGGAGTGCTCACAGTATCCTTCATGCGCCGGATGCGGCGCTACGCCATTCTGGGAATATTTATTATCGCCGCGGTGCTCACGCCGCCGGACGTCATCTCCCAGTTATGCATGGCTGCGCCTTTGCTGATTCTTTACGAATTCAGCATCCTTGTGGTTAAAATTTTCAGCAAGCGTCGCGAGACGGCGCCTCAGACCACGGAAGAAGAACAGCAAGAGACGGCTCAACCTCCTGTACAGGGAGATTAAACTAGAGAGCGCGTACGGCGCTTCTGACCTGCCGCAAATCTCCGTAAAGCAGGACAAAAGACCATTTTTTCATTGGTAAAAAACGTTTCAAGGCATGTAAACCCCAAAATCATATAGACCGTTTTTGCCCGGCTTTACGCCCACAAGCATAAGGAACCGCCATGACTGTTCGCAGAGCATATCTCGCACGAAAAACCTCGGAAACTGAAATTGAACTGCGGCTCAGCCTTGAAGGGACCGGTTCCGTCCAGGTGCGCACCGGATACGGTTTTGCCGACCACATGCTTACGCTCTTTGCGTTCTGGGCCGGGTTTGACCTTGAGCTATCCTGTTGTGGAGACATGCAGGTTGATGCGCACCATACTGTGGAAGATTGCGCGCTCTGCCTTGGACAGGCCATAGACCAAGCGCTTGGAGACAGAAAAGGCATCGCCCGCGTGGGCAATGCCCGCGTGCCTATGGATGAGGCTTTGACCGCTGTGGATATTGATCTTTCAGGACGGCCCTGTCTGGTTTTACGCAACGAGGACACTTTGCCGCCGGTCATAGCAGGCGAAGAACGGGCTTTATGGCGCGAACTGTTCAAGTCTCTGGCAAACGGCTGCCGGATGAACCTCCACATTGATTTTCTCTATGGCGAAAACGGACATCACATGCTGGAGTCGGCCAGCAAGGGACTGGGATTGGCTTTCAAGGATGCTGTCGCATTCACCCGTCCCGGCATTTTAAGCACCAAAGGGAGTCTGGACTGATGAATGCCCTCTCGCACGCGCGACATCTCGTTTTGGCGGCAATGTTTCTGGCGTTCCTTTTTCCGGCGGGCTGTTCAAAAAAACAGCCGCCTCATGTGGAACAACTGCCCAATCTGACTTTGGGCGTGGCCGGATTTACCATGCCGCGCACATTGGGCGACCTGCTGGCCGGCGCGGTCCCAGCAAACCAGGCGCGTGTGGAACCTGCGGTGCTCCAGGGGCTTGATGACGCCATGCAGGACATTCTCAAGGAAATGGACCGTCCCCATATCCCTCTGAAAACAGCATACAAATGCTATTTTTCCATGCTTAAAGAGGGCAAATTCAGGGGCAACGCTCTGGAGAAATGGGTAGAGGTTGGTCGCTGCATGCAAGCCGATGTGCTGCTGGTTCCGCAACTTCTGTTCTGGAGCGAACGTGAAGGCGGCCCCATGGGGATCGAAAAACCCGCATCAGTCACCCTTGAACTGTTTCTTTTGGATGTACGCACTTCCCAGCTCCTTGGACGCTATCGCTTTGAGGAAACCCAAACCAGCCTGACCAGCAATCTCCTGACTTTGGACAAATTTGTAAACCGCGGCGGCAAATGGATTACCGCCAATGAACTGGCCGCCGAAGGCATTCGTGCGGGCCTGAAGGATCTTGGATTGTGATTTTTTTTCCAGCAATTGATATTAAAGGCGGTCTATGCGTCCGCCTGACCCAGGGACGCGCTGATAAGGAAACGGTGTTTGCCAAAGACCCTGTCGCCATGGCGCGGCACTGGCAAAGTCAAGGCGCGCAGTGGTTGCATATCGTGGACCTGGACGGCGCATTTGAAGGCTTGCCCGCGAACCGCGACTTGATACAGGCCATATGCCAATCCGTGAGCATACCCGTGCAGCTTGGCGGCGGCATCCGCGATATGGAAACCGCCGGCGCTTACATGGAGGCCGGTGTGCGGCGGCTGATCATCGGCACGCTCGCCCTGGAAGACCCGGATGGATATCAGGCGCTGATCAAAGCCTTTCCCGGTCGAATCGGCGTTTCGCTGGACGCGGAAAATGGAAGACTGAAATCCAAAGGCTGGGTGACGGATTCCGGATATACGGTTGACGATGTTCTTCCCAGGCTCACGGAACAGGGCACCGCGTTTTTAGTCTATACGGACATCAGCCGGGACGGCACCGGAAAAGGCGTCAATTTGTCTGCTGTGGCCGCGCTGGCGGAAAAATCGCGGATTCCGGTCATTGCGGCCGGCGGCGTGCATACTATGCAGGACATACAAAATCTGTATCAGGTCTCGCTTCGCGCCAACCTGGAAGGCGCCATATCCGGACGCGCCATTTATGAAGGCACGCTGGATACGGCTGAAGCTGTACGCTGGCTCAAAGAGCGGGCAAAGCAAAGCGCATAAGATGTAATGTATATGGTTTGGGGGAAAGGACGCCAACCATTTCCGGTTTTATGGGACAGTATGCTTGACGCATTTTATCCATACCGGCTGCTTTTTAAGCAAGCCATCCGGCAAACGATTCTTTCCCCTTAACCGTTGCATCTCCCGAACTACTCCGCCAATGCCTCATTAGAGACGGGAAGCGCCGTCACAGGAAGCAGTTCCCCGGCCATACGGGTTTCCCGTATGCCTTTTCCTGTCTCAATAATAAACAAAGCTCCCCGGTTAAACTCATATGCCGTCTGCCTGTCCTCAGCCGAAGGCGGCAAAATCGCGCCGTTCGCATCCACAGTGACCATACCGCGAATTTCCATATTCCCTGCTGAGGCGGCTTTTCCCAAAGCCACACGCAGAGCGCTCAAATTCTGCGCCGGCTGGGCGTTTTCAATATTGCTGCCGGTAAAAACTTCGCCGGTCATGGTTAAAACAGCCGCGCCCGTACCTTTTCCGCTATAAGGAGCATACGCGGTGACCGCCGCTTTTTCGGCCGCTTCCACCAGCATCTGCACATCAGCATCGGCCAGTTCCACGACAAACCATTTACGAAATAAACGCTCATACTCCCCGGTCTGCACGAGCTCGCGCATCCCTTTGTTGACCATGTCCAAAACATCCGCTTTATCCTTATTCACGGCAATATACATATCAGAAAGGCTCAACGGCGTGCCCAGCGCGGAAATCCCGGTAAATTTCAATCTCCGCAAAGTATGATAGGCGTTCTGTTCCGGGCCGCAGTAGGCAATAACCTCATCATTGTACAACGCCCTGATGGCATCGGTTTTGCTGTTATATTGCTTGATGATGAGGCCGCCCATTTGTTCCATGAGCCGCAGGGCATAGGAACCCTTTTCCACGGAAACAGTTTGCCCTCTCAGTAGAGTATTGTTGCCGACCCGGTTGCGATTCTTGGCAAAAAAGCGGATATTGCCCGGGATGGTCGGTTGATCGCCAAACAGAAACATGCTCATTCTCTGCTTGGTGCGCACCATTCCCGTAGCTAAACTGATTTGGCCGCCCGAAAGCTCAAGCATAACCATGTCCCAATCAAGAGGCCGGAACTGAAGATTGACATGCCGTCCCCGAAAAATCGCCTCCACAAGTTCAACCTCAAAACCGGTGGGCTTGCCGCCAGGCAGTTCAAAGCTATATGGAGCAAATTCACGGTCAAAGCCATAAATTACTTTGAGAGGAGGAGTTGGCGCGGGCGCGGCATACGTAGCTGCCGTCAGGAAAAGACACAAAAAAAAAGCAGAGATTCCCCTTATGCAATAACGCGCAACGTGCCGGACGCACTGTCTGGTATCCATATTCCGTTCTCCTTTCCGGTAGGCATGGCGAAAAGCGCTTGCCGCAAACGGCATGCATATGCTTTTCGGCTGTATCTCCGCTAACTTGAGGGTAACGGCGCAAACACTTTACGTAAGGATGAGGTCATGAACGGCACTGAACAAAACAGTTTGATCCAAAAACTTGCGGAATGCCTTCTGGCGCGCAATGAAACCCTGGGTACAGCCGAATCATGCACAGGCGGCATGATTGCGGCGGCCCTGACCGCCATGCCCGGCGCATCAGCCTGGTTTTTTGGCGGTATTATCGCCTACGACAACTCCATAAAAACAACGCTTCTAAATGTTCCGGAGGCCATTCTCCGTGAATATGGAGCAGTAAGCAAAGAAACAGCGCTCATCATGGCGGACTCTGCGCGCGTCCGTCTTCGCGTCCATCATGCGCTGTCTGTTACCGGGATTGCCGGACCGGCCGGCGGCTCGCCCGAAAAACCGGTGGGAACCGTATGGATTGGATACGCGCTCAACGGCGCTCTCCATGCCCGACGTCACCTCTTTCCGGGCTCGCGTGCCGATATCCGCAAGGCCGCAGTGCACGCGGCGCTCCTCGGCCTGCTTCAGCATCTTGAAAGGTAGCGTCGCGCTTTCGCTTAAAGCGAGCGGCGTCTGTTCAACAAACCAGACCAGCAAAACAAACCGCTTTCACCGCGTAAAACGACAGCGAGCACAAAAATAGAATACGTATCGGTTCATATCCGGAAACGTTCCGGTAAGAAAAGGATGAATTTTCCGCACAAAAAGCAGGGCCGGAAAAAAATTCCTGTCCTGCTTCTCAACTGTGAGCGCATATGCCGCCGTCCTCTCCGATAAGGATATCGCAAGCCGCCGGCGTTTCAAAAGGGAAGGCACGTCTTTTTTACAAGGCGCATATGCCGGAGCGCTACATATAATCGCCTCTGTTCAACTTGAAACGTTCCGTTGCGGCCATGACCTCAAATTCATTCAGCATGGCTTGAAAACCGGGCATCTGGCGTTCCTGCTCCGCAGCTTTGGTCTTCAGGCTGCTAAGGCCCATTGAAACCTCTTCAAGCGCCCCATACGCGGACTTTAGATTAAGCGAGCCGCTTGAACCTATTTTTTGAGCATACGCATCAAACATGTCCAGCAATCGTGCAAATTCGTCCATAAGTTCTGAGCCGCTTTCCGTTTTTGCGCCGTCTTCACCGGCAAGACCACTCAATGAAAGCTCAACGGCGCTCATATCTTTTGCCGACAGGGCTTCCGGCGACAGGACATTTTCAGCCTTGGCATCTCCAAGGACCTGCATAAGCTGATCCTCAAACCCCGCGACAGCCGGATGTTTGCCGGATGTTTCCGTTTTTTTCAGTTCCGTGACCTGTTGCAGTGCCTTCAGATAATCAGTATTGATTTTCATGGCACCTCCCTGTTGTTTGTGTTTGCCTTTTCTTAGCAAAAATTTTGCCAAAGGGATATCTTTTTTTAACACACTGATTTTTATGGAAATAAAAATCAACCCGGCAGAATTTTCCGCAACGGGCCTTTCATATGAAAAACCTGCGCAAAACAGGCATGCCGCCGGCTGCATGTGATAAAAAAAGCTTGCTCACAATTATAACTAGTCGTATAAAAAAATCAAAAGATATGCTATGGATTTTAACTTCATAACGATTGGAGGTATTATGAAACCCTTCTCCCGTATACTGTGTACTGTAGACCTTTCGGAACACAGCAAAGTTGTGGCGGAATATGCCAACATGCTCGCCAAGACTATGAATGCCCAAGTTGATGTGTTGTATGTTGCGCCCACCTTGAGCCAGTATGTTGGATTTCATGTGCCGCCGAGCTCCATAGAAAATTTTGTTGGTGAAATTGTGGAAGGCGCGGAAAAAAGCATGGAGCGGTTTGTGGCTGAAAACTTCCAGGGCGTCAATGCCACAGGAAAAATCGTCACCGGTTATGCGGCTGAAGAAATCATTCTTTACGCCAACACCATGAAAGTCGACCTGATTATTATGGGCACGCATGGCCGCAAGGGGCTTGATCGCGTCCTGTTTGGGTCCGTAGCGGAAAAAGTGGTCAAAACTGCCAGCCAACCGGTTTTGACCATCCGTCCGTTTATTGACGAAGATTAATATCCTTAAAAAAGGCCTAAAAGCAGGAAAGCTTGCAAGCGCTGGTTTAGCAAATTGCGCCGTGGCGGATTTTCGCTTCATTGAAACTGTCCAGCAGCGCGTTTGTCAAATCTTCTTGATTTTAGAGAAAAGCACAGGTAGGTTCAAGGAGACGGCCTCTCGCAGGTCGTCTCCTTTTTCCGTATCGGGGCCTTACGGCGTGGAATATTCATTTCCAGCGCCAGCCTTTTCCCGGCCAGGCAAATACGGCTATCCCCTTTTTCTGAGGAATATGCTGGCTGGCGTTTCCGGGTTCACCTGTTTATATTCGAGGAAAAAATGTCGCTTCGCTACACAGCTCCCACTGAAGTTCGACCGGAAATGCAGGATTTTGTCGCCTACACGCCGGGGTTGACCATTGATGAAATCCGTGAACGCTATTGCCTGGAACGCGTCATAAAACTTGCCAGCAATGAAAATCCTCTTGGAACTTCGCCGCTTGTGCAAAAAGCAATCTGCGAGCAGGCCGCTATGGCGTTTCGATACCCGCGCGGGGGCCTCAAGGTTGCTGAAGCAATTGCGCGCCATCATGGCGTGACGGCGGAACAAATCGTGGTTGGAAACGGCTCGGATGAGCTGATCGACCTTCTTATCAGAGTCAAGGCCGTACCTGGAGTGCATAACGTCCTGGGTTTTAAACCCTGCTTCAACATGTATCCGGTTCTGGCCAAACTCTGCGGCGCAACATTCCGGCAAGTTCCGTTAAACGAGGACTTCTCGTTTCCCTGGGAGGCCATGACGGCCATGGCTGACGAAAATACGGCGCTCATTTTTGTGACCACGCCTGACAATCCGTCCGGTTTTTGTCCGCCGGTTGAAGCTATCATGAATTTTGCCGCGACGTTGCCCGCCGGAACATTTTTAGTCGTGGATGAAGCCTATATGGATTTCAGCGACGACGAAAAAAAACATTCCGTACTCCCGCACCTTGCGCAATTGCCCAATGTCGGGGTATTGCGCACCTTTTCCAAAAGTTTCGGACTGGCCGGCATACGGCTTGGATATGCCGTGCTCCCCCCCTCTCTTGCCGCCGCCGTGCGCAAAGCCCGTTCTCCTTTTTCCGTCAATTTGCTGGCCGAAGCGGCAGGCGTCGCCGCGCTTCAAGATAAAGAGTTCCGTAGAGAAACGCTGCGCGTCACCAGAGAAGGCCGGAGCTTTCTCTCTATGGAATTAAAAAAAATCGGCTTTACGGTGTATCCCTCTCAGGCAAATTTTATTATGGTAAAGCCGCCCCGGAGCATTGCCGCAAATACGCTTTATACGGCGCTTCTGGAGCGGGGAATTATTGTTCGCCAGCTTAAAAGCGGCTATGATCTTCCTGATTTTCTACGTATAACCATTGGAACGCACGATGAAAACATATGCCTGACGCAAGCCGTCAAAGAAATTCTTCATGCCTGAAACACCGCACCATATCATTACCTTGGATGGACCAGCCGGGGTTGGGAAAAGCACTCTGGCAAAACGGCTTGCCGACGCCTTGGGGTTTGCCTACCTTGATACCGGGGCCATGTTCCGCATGACGGCCCTGCTGCTTGGACCGGCCGTCCTTGAATATTCAGTAAAAAACCGGGAAAAGGCCCTTCAGGGCCTTGTCTTTTCCCTGGAAGGCCATGGTGATGCTTCCAGAATATTGTGCAATCAAATCCCCGCGGATGAACGCATTCGCAGCGAAGCCATAGCTTCGCTGGCCGCAAGTCTGGGCGCGCTGGAAGATGTGCGCGCATTTTTAAAACAATCCCAGCAACGCATTGGGCAAAAGCATTGTCTGGTTGCTGAAGGCCGTGATATGGGGACAGTGGTTTTTCCAACGGCTGACTGCAAGTTTTTTCTTGACGCCGCGCCCCGGGAAAGGGCCCGGCGCCGGGTCGTCCAATTACGGGAAATGGGAAAAGCAGCGGATTTTGACGGCATTCTGAAGCAGATCATGGAGCGCGACCACAAAGACCGCACGCGGCCCATCGCGCCTTTGAAAGCCGCCGACGACGCCGTGATCATAGACACGACAAATCTTGACCTTGATGGCGTCTTCGACATACTGTTAAGACAGTCCCAAAAATGCCTTAGCACCCAAGCCCTGCGAGAACAGCCATGAATGACCCGCATGCATTATTTCAGACATATTTGAAAAGCAAACGGCTAAAAGTAACCCCCCAGCGTCGCCTCATCCTGGATGTTTTCCTGAATTCTCACGGCCATTTGAGCACGGAAGAATTGTACGAACGGGTAAAAGCGATCGACTCCAGCATCGGACAAACCACGGTATACCGCACCATGAAAATTTTGGCTGACTCTTCCATTGCGCGTGAGGTCCATTTTGGCGATGGTCTTGCCCGATATGAAAACATGTGCGGCGCATCGCACCACGATCATCTTATCTGCGAATCCTGCGGACGGAATATTGAAGTTGTGGACAGCGACATTGAACAGCTTCAGGAGCAGCTTGCGACTCGTCACGGATTCATACTCACATCACACCGCATGTATCTGTATGGCCTCTGTCCGGATTGCCGCACGGCCAAAAAACACCAGTAGTTTTCTCAAAGCAAAAAATCCGTTCTCCTCAAAAAGCCGTGCCAGCGGCTTTTTTTATGTATTTTACATATATTTTTACATATATTTAAGGATAGTCAGAACGCTGAAACTGCGATATGCTGTCTGCTGCCCCCATCTTTTTTCCGCCGCACTGCTCCCACGACCGCCCCATGCACCCCCGTTTTCAAGGAGAAATGCCGTATGCGAATCTGTATGACCATCTGGAGAATCCTGATTATCTGCTTTATGCCGTTGTGCGCCGGCGCTTGCGCCCATGATGCATATGAGCCGGAAAACGTTGTGCGCGAGACGGTTCTCACCCAGGAACCTGACGGAACGGAAGTTGACGAAGTGGATATATTCGGATTCAAACGCACGCAGCAGGGCATAGAAGTCAATCCTTCCGCCTCGGAAAGCCTTCAGATAGATTTATATGATCCTCAATCTTTCTGGAACGGCGCTTTTGACCGAAACTGGATGGAATATGGATGGTGACGCCGCCAAAACAGACGCCTGATAATAAAAACTTCTTAAATAATAAAGAATGACGGGCTATGCCCGTCATTCTCGCGACAGCCTTAAAAACAAGACCGCCAAAACGCCATGATGCTCTTTAGCGCAGCAGTCCGCTACGCCTTTCGGATATCCAACCCCGCGGACTTTGCATAGTCCTCGACAGCCGTGCCGCCAAGCATGACGATTCGGCCTTTTGCAGAAGCTTCATCAAGCACGTCCGCAAATTCATGGAAGTGTTTCAGCGACGTGGACAGAATTTCATCGCGCATTTTCTGCCGGATATCTTCAGAATCGCCGGTCAGATGCCGGGCAAAGGACGCCATACCCTTGGCGTCAGGCAAAAGATAGGCGTCAAGTTCGCCGATTGCGCCCACAATGCAGGACTCAAGATCAGACGGGGACAATGAAAGTTCGCGCAGGTACTGCGCAGTCTGATCATAAACCTTCAACGTGTTTTCCACATTGGGATCGCGATAGGACACCTGGGTATATGCGCCGGAAAAACGCTCGAATGCGCAGAAGGCGCCGTACGCGCCGCCCTGAACCCGAATGCGGTCCCACAACCAGGCCATACGCAAATGCTTCATGATGACATGCACAGACCCATGATACTGGTACCCCAGCGCATACAAATTCGCCCCCTTGCCTATATAGTTCACCTGCGAAGGCACTATCAGCGCTTCGCCGCGCGGAAACTCAAGACTTTCCATAAAACCGGAAACGGCATTGGGATGCACGGCCCCGGCGTCATAGCCGCATTTAGACAACGCCTGCGCAAACCCAGACAACCGCTTGCTTATTTCAGACATGTTTTCGGCGTCCGCCGTCACGTTAAGCAGCAAAGAGGAACGGCATACAAGCAGTTTGCGGATTTCCTCAAGGTCTGCAAGCACGGACTCCCAATCCGCGTCCACTCGCTTTGCAAGTTCACGCAGACTGTCAAGGTAGGCAATGCCGTCCGTCGCTTCGGCAAGACATGCCGCCGGACTCAAGGCGGATCTGAGACGCAGGCTTACGACGCTGTGCCCGGCCGGGACAAGCTGCTGTTCCTTTCGCGCCTTTTCCTCAAGCAACATCTGCCGGAACCGCGCCTTGTCCATGACTTTCGATTCAAGCAGCACTTCTCCCAGAATCTGCACAAAATCTTCATATTTTTCCATAGTGGCCTTGCCGGACAACACCATAAGCGCCGGATGCCCTTTCTCGCGGCCGGTCAGAAACATGATATCCGTATCCATGCCGCCTGTTTTGCGGGCGATATACATCCCCAATTCCGCAAAATCACGCCGCTTTGACCCCATTTCCAAAAGAGTCCGGCCAAAAAGCGGAACAAGCGGGACAAGCCTGCTCGCCCCACTGATAAGCGGCGTCATATCAAAAGCGGCCTCAGTATAGACAATCCCCGAACAGGGCAGCGCATGAGCAAAAAGGGGGATGCCGTCCGCCTGCCGTTCTTCGAAGGGGATGCTTCTGTTTTTGGCCGGCAAATCCGCCACTCCAAGACGGGGAATCGTAGCCAGGGCTTCCGGAGAGTCCGGCGCTTCCTGGGCTTTGCGCAGGGCTTTGGTTTCATGAATCAGCGCTTCCATCTGTTCCGGCGTCAACCCGGCTTTTATCTCCGCCAAGCGTTCGGATTCCGCCTTTTCCCGTCTGGCCTGCAACCCTTTGTCAGGAACCAGAACCACCACGCTGCGATGGTTGTTCTCAAGCATCCACTGCTGAATCAGCCCCTCAAAATATTGCTCGCCCCTTGCGACGCGTTCCTTGATGGAGCGCAACGATGCTTCAAAGGTAAGCAACCCAAGAGGGTCTTCGTCATAAAGCCAGGTGGAAAGACTGCGTATCATGACGGCAAGCCCCACTGGAAAACGGCCGGAATTATTTTCCCGCAAACAGAATTCAACGCTGTTGATTGCGGCCTCAACCGCATCGGAAGGAATGCCGTTGTCCACAAGCCCGGCCAGCACATCAAAGATAAGCGGCTCCACCTTGTTCGCATCTTCAGGCTTCAGACCTTTCAGGCCAATGGAATAAAATGTTTCCTTCAAATCGCATTCCAGTCCGCCACCTGCGATATCCTCTCCAAGCCCGGACTCTATCAAAGCGCGCCGCAACGGAGAACCGGGCAAGCCGGTAAGAATATGATCAAGCATCTGCAGAGCGAGGGTCAATTCTGTTTTGGCCGTCGGCGCAAACAGCCAGTTAAGCGTGACCATGGCCTTGGGGGACGTTTCATCCGGGTCCGCCGCATAGGGAACCTCGACTTCACGCGGCAGAGTAAAACGCGGTTGGGTCGCAATTGCGGAATCCACCTCACGGAACCTAAATTCCCGAAGCGCGCGCCCTATCCTTTCCAGACGCCCCTCTTCCGGATCATCGCCCCAAAAGTAAAAACGGGCGTTGGAAGGATGGTAATAGGTCTCATGAAAATTTTTAAATGCATCATATGTCAGGCTGAGAATGACTTCCGGCTCGCCACCTGAATCAAGGCCGTAGGTGGTGTCCGGAAAAAGGGACTGCTGCGAGGTTTCGCCCAAAAGAGAATCGGGCGAAGAATACACGCCTTTCATCTCATTATATACGACGCCCTTATAAGAAAGCGGGTCCGATGCGTTTTCGGCTTCAATATGCCACCCTTCCTGACGCAACGTCCGTTCTGTAATATTGGGATGAAAGACCGCATCCAGATATACGTCAATAAGATTGTAAAAATCTTGAAGATTGGCGCTTGCCACAGGATAACAGGTTTTATCCGGAAACGTGAACGCATTCAAAAAAGTCTGCAATGAACCTTTGAGCAGTTCCACAAAGGGTTCCTTTACCGGATACTTCTTTGAACCGCACAAAACGGAGTGCTCCAGAATATGCGCAACGCCTGTCGAATCTTTCGGCGGCGTTCTGAACGAAACGCCAAATACCTTGTTTTCATCGGCATTGATGCAACTTAAAAGCTGAGCGCCGGTCTCTTCGTGTTTCCACAGTCGAACGAGACTTTTCAGCTCTTTCACTTCCTTTTCCCAGATTAAGACGAAATCATGACTTTTTTGCATAGTAGACCCTCATTATCAAAATACGTGCGCTTGCCGCGACGTGTTCTCTTTACATGGCGCCATGACGCCGGACACAAAATCCCCGACAATATCACCTGAACTATCATACATGCTAAGGCATCAATTTAAGCGTGCTTTGAAAATAAGCAGAGCCAGCGACAATAGCAAGAAAAAGAGTATCTGGCGCACAGTTCAGTCAATCAGCGAAAAGACAGGCGGCGAACCGTTTTCACATAATGCGCTTTACTTGAAAACAGGGCGCATCTTCGCCGCAAAGAGGTTCTGTATGTTCTTTTTCCGGCAGTCACGTCTATAAATACTATTTGAAACATCTCCATCAACCGATATATCCTGTTTTCCATCTATCTTCCTCTGCGGTTTGAGACCGAAAGCCCCGCCCCACGCCTTTTCTCGCGAGGCGTCTGAGGGGCGCAAAGCTTGGGCGGGGATGCACACCCCTCCCAAGCGCAAAGCCTGAATGGCTTTGCTGCCTTATTGCTGCACGCGCCTTTCGTACAAAAATGCGCTCCATTTTATAGAAATAACAGGTCCGCGCTTGCCTTGCCGTATGCCTGATTAATCCGCCGAAGATTCTTTACGCGTTGACGGCGCGACGAATTCGCCGTATGCTTATCAATAACAATTATTACTGTATAACCGTCAAACCGGAGGAAGCGCATGATCATTTTAACGGATATGGCAAAAAATATGCTTGAAAAATTTTTTTCCGCAACAGAAAAGCAGCCGTTGCGCATTGAATACCACAATGACGGCGGCTGAGGCGGCGAACGTCTGGTATTGGCTCTGGGAGAGCCGACAAGTTCGGATGTGACGTTTACTACGGAGTCCGGTTATACATTCAGCGTCGATAAAAATGTTATTGAACGGGCAAAAACCATTGTCGTCGATGCCTACCCCGACGGTCGCCCCATTCTTACGCCGCAAAATCCCATAAAGGGGACATGCTGACCCTGCATTGAATTTTGAAAAAATGGAATCAGCATGAATGTTCAGGATATCTCTCCATAATTCGGAGAGATATCCTGTTTTTTCTTGCCCCGCCGGATGCAATGCGAAATACTGCAACTTACAACGCCGACTCATCTCTCTTTCTCTGTAACTTGAGACCGAAAACCCCATCCCGCGCCTTTTCTCGCGGGGTATCTGAGGAGCGTAAAGCTTGGGAGGGGATGCCCGCCCCTCCCAAAAGCAAAGCGCCTCTTGGACCTTGCCGCCTTATTGCTTTTAAATGGACATCAAGCCTGAGGTCTGCTAAATAGACGCCTCATAGTCGTACAGTTCTATTCGAACCTACCCTGCAACAGGCTGAGTTTTCGCCAAAACCCATGCGGCCAGGAACAGCCGGCGTTAAAATTTGTACATGGCTTGTCCTTCGTCGTACAGAGGGAAGCATATGAAGGTAGAAAAATTTCTGAAACGGATTGGGTTCAAAGGAACTCCCAAAGTCGATTATGAAACCCTGACGCGTCTCCAGACAAATTTTCTCCTCTCTGTTCCTTTTGAAAATATTGATATCCACTATGGCCCTAAAAAGATTACTCTTGATGTAGAAGCCTTTTACGACAAGATTGTGGAAAGAGGCCGCGGCGGCTTCTGTTTTGAATGCAACGGCCTTATGTATGCCATGCTGCGCGAAATGGGATTCCATACGGAGCTTTTTTCCGCCCGCATGTGCGTCCCCCATCCAACGGACCAGCCGGAATTTGGGCATATATTTCTAAGAGTCGTCATGGATCGCGGCTATCTTGTGGATGTCGGCAACGGACAGTCTTTCCGCACCCCTCTTTATGAAGACGGCGGCAATGACGCATGGATTCCGGAA
>CALUUT010000052.1 GCA_944324045.1 uncultured Desulfovibrionaceae bacterium
CATGTAATCTTATCGCACATAAATGTCGCGAAGTCATTAGTTTATCAACACCCTCATTTATTTTATGGATACCGGGCTGATCTGCTACCTCACCGGCTGGAATGCTCCGCAGACGCTGGAAAACTGCGCCATGAGCGGCGAACTGCTGGAGACCTATGTCATCTCGGAAATCGTGAAGAGCTGGTGGCACAACGGCAAACAGCCGAATATCTACTACTACCGCGACAAGGATAGGCGCGAGATAGACGTCATCCTCGAAGAGAACGGTGTGCTCTATCCCATCGAGATCAAGAAGAAGAGCAACCCGAACGCGGGGGATATCAAAGCCTTCGACGCCATCGAAACAGTCCTCAAGCAGAAGCGCGGCCACGGCGCGGTGCTCTGCATGGCGCAGACGCATCTGCCCATCACGGCAGAAGTCGATGCTGTGCCTATTCCCTACATCTAAGCTCTTTGCTCATACAAAAACAGCCTGCCGGATCCTTTGTCCAGCAGGCTGTTTTAACGTCCACCAAAATATTTTTGGAATGTGGGTATTTTTGTGGGTATTTTCGATTTTTAAAACTATAAATATCCTGCAATTTCGCAATATTACACCTTGAAAATTTATCCGTCCCGGGCAAGGCCCCCGCAGCAGACGCTGCGGGGGCCTTTTTTACTGAACTGTAGAATTGGAGCGCGGGGCGCGGTCATGCCTCGGATTTCCGGAATGCACAATGATGTGAGGCGCAATAAAAATGGCGGATCGGGAAACTTTTTTGCGAAAACCATGGGTTGTCTGTTTGCTGGCGTTGCTCAGTTGCGCCTTGTGGGGCAGCGCTTTTCCATGCATCAAGATTGGGTATGCAATGCTGCAAATCCCTGCTGATGCCGCGGGCTCCCAGATTTTGTTCGCCGGATGTCGCTTTACGCTTGCGGGAATCATGACGGTTTTTCTGGGGAGCGTTGCGGAAAAAAGAGCGCTTTTCCCGCATAAGAACGCGATTGGAAAGATTTTGAAACTGAGCATGCTGCAAACGGTTTTGCAGTATGTGTTTTTTTATATGGGGCTTGCCCATACAAGCGGGGTGAAAGGCGCGATCATTGTGGGCAGCAATGGGTTGCTGGCCATATTGCTGGCGACGTTTTTATTTCGTCAGGAAAAGCTGACGCTGATGAAAGCGGCGGGGTGCCTTGCGGGTTTTGCGGGAGTGCTGGCCGCCAATCTGGGCGGAGAGGGCATCGAGCTTGGCTTCAGCTTTTTGGGAGAAGGGTTCATGATGTTGTCCGTGCTGTCCTACGCCTTTTCCTCTGTCTATCTCAAAATATTTTCTGAAAACGAAAACCCTGTTATGCTAAGCGGTTATCAGTTTTTTGCTGGCGGGCTCATTCTCATTGCGTGCGGCATGATCATGGGCGGGCGGATTTTTGGATTTTCCTTTGCGGCTCTGGCAATCCTTGCCTATCTGGCCTTTCTTTCAGCCGCCGCCTATTCGCTGTGGGGCATTTTGCTGAAATATAACCCTGTGTCCCGAGTCGCTGTGTATGGCTTCATGACGCCTGTCATCGGCGTGCTTTTGTCCGCGCTTATGCTGCATGAAGGCGCTGAAGCGTTCAGCCTGAACAATATCACAGGCTTGCTGCTGGTGAGTGTGGGCATTTATGCGGTGAACAGACCTGGTGCCGCCGGGTTGAAACAGCGTTGCTAAAGGCTTGGTCGATCTGCGGAGGTTCGCCTTTCGCTGGCCGACTGCGTTTTTTTTCTTGGCCATGCCGGCGGACAGGCGTGCAGGCAGACGGCAGTCCCGGATTTGGGGCTGCCGTTTTTTTTGCATACTGGCATACCGGCGGGCGACGCCTGAAAATGACGTCTGGAACTTTTCCACGGCTGTTTTGCATCATCTATCTTCCTCTGTGGTTTGAGACCGAAGGCCAAAAGGCCATATAGCCCCCCCCAGCGTCTTTTTTCGCGGGGTATCTGAGGGGCACAAGGCCTGGGGAGATGCAACAGTCCTCTCAAACGTGAAGCCCTGAAGGGTTTTGCTGCCTTATTGCTGAGCGGATGCTTACAGTATTTTTCTGACCATGAGGCATAAGGCGCTTATGGCCAAAAGCAGCAGAATGACCAGGATGATTTTTTCATAAGGCAAAAATACAGGTTTGCCGTCATGGGACTGTTTGCGGCTCCAGATAAAGACTGGAATGCCGATTGCCAGAAAAATCATGGCCATGAGCAGATAATGGAGCCCCGCCGCATAAATCAGCCATACGGCGTACAGCGTGCCGAGGGCGCCGCAGGCCAGAGCCGCCGCCCGCCCGGTTACGGCGTTTTTTGGGTACTCGCCGTCTTCGCACAGCTTCCAGAGATATAATGTGGAAATGAAGTAGGCTGGAAGCACCATGACGCCGGTAATGCTCAGCATGGCATTCCAGGCGTTATTGGAGAAATAGACAAGAAATAACGCAAGCTGCATTATGGCGCTTGTGGCCCATAAGGATACGGACGGCGCCCCGTTTTTGTTTTCACGGGAGAATTGGCGGGGAAAACTGCCGTTTTTGGCCGCCGCGTACGGCATTTCAGCTGTAATGAGCGTCCAGGCCAGCCAACTTGCAAGGACGGCTATGATAAGACCTATGTTCATAAGAAGGCTCCCCCAGGGGCCAACAGCGCGCATGAGGATTCCGGCTGTCGAAGGATTGGGCACCGCGGCAAGTTCCGCCTGGGTCATGAAGCCGAAAGGCAGTACGGAAAGCAGGGCATAAATAATGAGGCAGCCCAGGAAACCGAGCACAGTCGCCTTTCCGACGGCAGCCTGACTTTTGGCGCGGTCGGAAAGAACGACAGCCCCTTCAATGCCGATGAAGGACCACAGCGTTACGAGCATGGTGCTTTTTATCTGGCTTCCCAGGTCGCCCAGAGCATGTTTATTGTTTACGGCAAGCTTGCCGAAAAAATCAAAATCGAATTTGTCGATATGAAAAACGAAGATCATTACGATGATGAAAAGGATAAGCGGAATAATTTTGCAGACAGTTCCAATAATATTGATGAGCGCTGTCTGGTGCGTCCCGCGCATCACTATGAAATTGAATGTCCATATGAGAATGGTCCCGCCGGCTATGGCATAAATGGTGTTGCCGCCTGCAAAATACGGCGGGAAAAAATAGTTGAGGGCATCCATGGTGATGACCGCATAACCGACATTGCCGAAAATCTGGCAAAGCCAATATCCCCAGGCAATAAGAAATCCCACAAACGGCCCGAAACCTTCCCGGCCGTACATATATACGCCGGCTTTGAGATCCGGCCTTACATTGGACAGCACCCTGAATGTATTGGCAATAAAAAATATGCCCAGACCGGTGACGACCCAGGCGAGGAGCACGGCTCCAACAGAAGCGCCCGCAGCCATGTTTTGCGGAAGACTGTATATCCCGCCGCCGATCATTGAGCTTATAACGACGCTTGCAAGGGCTATGACCCCCAATCCCTTTGTCCCTTTTTGATCCGCCATGACCTTCCCCTCATAATATAAGGCGGCGCTCGTCGCGTCGGGGCATCGTCCGCCTCTTTGATTCCGCTTCAAATGAGCTGTGGAACGCCCGCGCGTGCGCCGCAACCGGCCATGCCCGGACGTTCCATCCCGGATGTTTACTTTTTGATGTGCACTGTCGCCGGCGCGGCATACTGGAAGTTGAGGAATCCCATAACCGTCAGGCAGTATCCGTAAGGTTTGGTCAGATTGAGATGATTGTGCCAGAACTGGAATTCGCTGTGTTTTTCCACGCCGCGAATTTCCAGTTCATGATTGAGCGACTTGTTCAGCCACATCTCAGCATGCGCCCTTGCAATGTCGTCGTCAATCCAGGTTGGGAAATATTCCACGTATTCCGCGGCCCAACCGCCGATGAGTTCGCCTTTTTTGTTTTTTCCCCAGCAGATGCCGATTCCGGTGGCAATGGCGCGGTGTTCGTGAATGTTGGCGCCGTTTGCGGCCATAATGACTTCCAAAACAGCGCCGTGCTTGAAGGATGCGGCGACAGAGTCAACCGGGACGATGTTGTTGTAGAGTTCTTTGGGCAAAACGGACGTGTAGGGGATAACGTTGAAATTTTCGATTTTTGCCTGAAGCAGGGCCGAATCATAGCAGAATGTTTCAAAAGGCTGAGGCGGAATGCCGTCTTCCGCTTCGCCTGCGCCGCCTGAAATAAAAGCAAGAGTGGGGTATCTGGTGCCGACTGTCGTCATGGTGATTACTCCTGATATAAAATATGGCAATGTGTAATACATTGATGATGTTGTTTTCATATCATATAAAAATGTATTTTTCCATTATAAATAAAGTTTTTTAAGTATCTTTATATAAAAAGATCATATATTATTATATGCTGTGCATAGAAACAGCAATTTTTCAATATATAATAGATTGCTGTTTTCCATAGCGCATATATAAATGTGATATGGGAAGTACAGGTTGAGACAGACGCGTCAGATGATATAGCGGCGATGAGTCTGGTTTGGTCAAGAAAGAAGAGCCTATGCAGCGTATAGCGGCATATGGCTCTTTCAGGCTTCAGGAAAGGAAGAAGGCGTTTGGCTGGGTAGCGTCCAGGCTGAAACGCTACTCATAGAGGATGTGGTCGATGACCCCGGCTGCAAGGATGTGCCCGGATGGACCGAAAATAACGGCGGTTTGTCCTTGAGCCGGGATATCGCCTGTTTCTTCAAAAAAAACAAAAAAGCGGTCGTGCTCCAGCGTGACGGCGGCCGGCAGCGGCTTTTGCCGGTAGCGCGTCTGTACAAAAAGCGTTTCCGGCCATGCGTCCGGCGGCAGATGGATATGTATTTGCGTAGCGCAGCATCCGCGCGCGCCCAATAATTTTTTAGGACCGACGCGCAGGACATTTTCTTTTTTTTCTTTTCGCAGAACGTAAAGAGGCTCGCTCCATGCCACGCCAAGTCCCTTGCGTTGGCCTTCGGTGTAGTTCCAGAGTCCGGCATGGGTTCCCACCTGCGTTCCATCCGGAAGCAAAATGGGGCCCGGACCGGTCAGGGGCGCATTCATCTGTTTCAGGAACGCCCGATAGTCGTTGTCCGGAATAAAGCATATCTCCTGACTTTCTCCAGACTCTGGAAGGGGTATTCCGCGTCTTGCGAGCATGTCGGGAATGTCTTTTTTCCTGATGCCGCCGAGTGGAAAAAGAACGTTTTCAAAACACGCCCGGGGCACAAGCGAAAGAAAATAAATTTGATTTTTGGCGTTGTCCAGGGCCGGAAAAAGGAGCGTCTGGGAAGAGCCGTCTGTTTCCGGTTTGGATGAAAGTCCTTGCGTAAAGCGCGCATAATGGCCCGTTGCAAAATGGCTGTAGCCAAGTTTTTGCGAGGCGGCGCGCAGCAATCCGAATTTTATCCGCGCATTGCAGAAAATGCAGGGGTTTGGAGTGGCGCAGGCCGCATAGGCGCGGGCAAAGGGCCGTACAACCAGTTCCTGAAACGGCTCTCGCAAGTCCAGGATATGCAAGGGCGCGCCCATAATGCGGCAGGTTGTTCGCAGCCTTTGAAGCATGGCGGCGCTTTGCGCGGTCGGGTCCAGAAATTGGGCGTGGACCGCGCCGGCAGACAACCCTCTTTCTTTAAGCAGACAAAGGGCCAGCAGGCTGTCCATGCCGCCGCTGACGGCCACGGCGATGCTTGGCGTTTGGGTCATGGCAAATCCCGGTTGCGGCGGATGCGCAAAAAGTATTGAAAATGCGGTCCGGCGCGGCATCCATGGGATATCGCGCCGGACCGGAGAACGTTTTAAGGCGGCATATCGGGGTTCCAGACGGGAAAGGCGGCGCAGGCGAAACGTTTAACGGAACGTCTCAACCGCGCTCATTCTGCCGAAAGCCCCTTCCAGCGCATGGCCGATGGCAAAAAGCGCGCTTTCATCAAAGGGCTTGCCCATCAGTTGTATGCCGGTCGGCATATTGGTTTCGCAATCCGTCCCGGCCGGCAGAGAGAGTCCCGGAAGCCCCGCCAGGTTGAGCGACAGGGTAAAAATGTCCATCAGGTACATTTTGAGCGGGTCGTCGCTTATTTCTCCCAGTTTCCAGGGCGAAACAGGAGAAACCGGCGCTATCAGCGCATCGCACCGCGCAAGCGCCGCATGGTAATCCTGCTGGATAAGGCGGCGCACCTGGGCCGCTTTTTTGTAATAGGCGTCGTAAAAACCTGAGGAAAGCGTATAGGTTCCCAGCATGATTCTACGGCGCACCTCTTCCCCAAAACCTTCCGTCCGGGAGCGGATATACAAATCCGCAAGATCTCTGGGGTCAGGGACGCGGTATCCATAGCGCACCCCGTCAAAGCGGGCAAGGTTGGAACTCGCTTCAGCCGTGGCGATGATGTAAAATACCGCAACGCTGTGCAAAGCGTGGGGCATGGAAACGTCAATGATCTGAGCGCCCAGGGCTTTGGCTTTTTCCAGGGCTTCCGCGCAGGTTTTCCGCACCCCGTCCGTTATGCCCTCGCCCCAAAACTCTTTTGGAACGCCGAGCGTGACGCCTTTGAGGTCGCCGCGTTTCAAACTTGCCGTATAGTCTTGCCCGTCTCTGGGCGCGGAAGTGCTGTCTTTGGGGTCATGCCCCGCAATGGCCGAAAGCATGATCGCGCAGTCTTCCACGCTGCGGGCCATGGGGCCGATTTGATCCAGCGAAGAGGCATACGCCACAGCGCCGAAACGGGAGACGCGTCCATAGGTGGGCTTTATTCCGACGCAACCGCAGAATGCGGCGGGCTGCCGTATTGAGCCGCCGGTGTCGGTTCCCAGAGCGGCAAACGCCTGGCCCGCGGCCACGGCCGCGGCGGAGCCGCCGCTTGAACCGCCTGGAACGCGGGATAGGTCGCGGGGGTTTCTGACCGGTCCAAAGTAGGACGTTTCAGAGGAAGAGCCCATGGCGAATTCGTCCATATTGGTTTTGGCGATAATAACGGCCCCGGCTTCCTTCAGTTTCCTGACGGCAAAGGCATCATAAAAGGGAATAAAATTTTCCAGCATGCGGGAGCCGCAGGTCGTGCGCGTTCCCTTAACCGTGATGCAGTCCTTGACAACGACAGGGACGCCCCACAGGGGTTTTGCGCTGTCAGGGCCGACTTTGTCCAGCGCGGCGGCTTCTTCAAGCGCATCCGCCTCTCGAATCGTAATGCATGCATTGACGGCCGGGTTGGTGTCGGCAATGCGTTTTAAACAGGCTTTGGCAAGTTCAACCGCGGTGCATTCGCCCTTTAAAAGCCTGTCTCTGGCTTCAGCAAGAGTCAACATATATGGTGTGCTTATCATGATTATACCGGTTTTGCAAAATGTTGGATCATTGTAATGCGTGGTTATACTATTTTTGGCACAGCATAAAACTGGTCATGCCGTTTTGCCGCGTTGGCCAAGACTTCCCCTGGTTCCGCCGTCCGCGAGACCTTGTCTTCGCGAAGCAAAATGGGCTGTTCAAATGGCGAGTAGAGCGGTTCGACATTTGTGGTGTCGATGGCGTTCAGGCGTTCCATATAGCGCAAGATGGACTGGAACTGCGAGCAGAACATATTCATTTTTTCATCAGGCACGGCCAACTTGGCAAGGCTTGCAATATGCCGGACGTCTTTTTCGGTAATGGGCATTGTCGTATGACTCCCTGACTGCGATTTATGAAAGAGGCATCTAAAAAATTGTGCAACGCTATCTACAGTTTAGTAATGTAAAAACAGTGGATAAAAAACTGAAAAACCTTTTATGATCTTCCCCACCGGCTCTTGAATCGCTGCCGGGTCTTTTCAAGAAGAGCGCGGAATTCATTGGGGTTGGTCAGTTGATAACCATCGCTCACCGGGGTGAACAAATAGAGCTCCTGCGAGGCTTTTCCCTGTATGCTCCATTGAATCGGGGCCATGGCCCATTGCATATCCGCAGCCTGCTGCAACCGGCTGTTCACTTCGTCGCTATGCCATTCAGCGCCTGCGAGCATCTCAAGCGGACCATTTGCGGGGGCGCCCATTCGTGCGGCGAACCGGATGAAATCATAGCCGAGAGCCGTCCAGAAATCAGCGGGCTGGCCTGTTTGCTTAAGCGCCGTTTCCTGAAGATAGCGGCCTGCCGACACGGTTGTTTCCGGGTTCCACGCGCCGGGAAAAATTGCCAAGGCAAAGGCTTTGGCATCAACCACATTTTTTTTCTGCAACGCCGTCTCCCACAAAGCCTGTTCCCATAGCGTCGTGCCCATGAGTATCAGGCGGGTTTCCTGATGAAAAAGAATATGCGGCACCATGGTTTGCGCTCCAAGCCAGGAGTCAGGCATAAAAAGCGCCTGGAAAGAGGGCCTGGGCCGCATGGGCGGCGTGCTTTTTTTTACGCCGAGAATCCGGGCCGCAATGGCGTTCCACTGTTCATGCTGCTTGGGCGGATATTCCGTGGCGGAGGTTTCAAAATGAAATTCGTTTCGGGCCATGCCGGTAAAAAGTTCGGTCATGCGCCGGCCATAGGCATCCCCCGGATACAGCGAAGCCACGCTTGAGACGCCCATGTCGTTGCTGACGAAGTTCAGCAGCGCGCGTGTTTGATCTTCAAGACTGGGAAAAAAACGCCAGAGCGTCGCGCCTTCGTCTTGCGGGTCCAGTTTGGTTGTGAAGGCGAACACGGCCCGTCCGTTTGCGAGTCCCGCGGTTTTAAGCTGCCCGACATGCGAAGGGTGAAGAGGCCCGCCAATGATAAGCTCTTTGGGAAGAGCCGCGACTTTTGCCTGCCACCCGGCCTGATTCGTATCTATGGCGATAATGTTCAGCGTAAGACCATATGCGGCGAAGTCGTTTTTGGCGATGTTCGCCCCTTTGACGATGCGGTTTGCGATAGTGCGGTAATGCCCGCTCATGGGCAACAGAAGCGCGACGCTTCTGTTCGCCGGACCCTCAAAAGGGAGGGATTCGGCCGGAGCTGTCGCGGTTCCCGGCAGAAGGCGTCCGGAAGAAACGTCCGTCTCGTCGGCGGCGTCGCCAAGGGCGGGAAGCAGCCGTTTGTCTGTGACCAGCGAAGCGGATGCGCACAGGCGGGCAAGTTCGGCCGTGCCGTTTGCGCGTATCTGCGGATCATCGGATGCCGCAAGCCGCCGCGCGTTTTCAATTTGTATCAGAACATATGGATAGGAACGAAGCTGGTTCGCGGAAATATTGTTTTCAGCAAGCGCCATCTTCAGGGAGGCGTCCAGCGACTGGAGCGCCGTATTGTCCATTTTCCTCAGGTCAAAGGCGAATGCTTTTTCCATTTCGGAGCGGTCCGTCGTGGACGGCATGGCTCCATAAATGGCGGTCATAAATCCCAGCAAGGGAGAAATGTCGGCGCCGGGCAGAGAACGGCTCGCCATGACCATGGCCGCCCGGCTGCGGGCCAGGGCCTCCCGTTTGTCGTCATAGAGGATGGGCGACGCCTGCGCTTGCGCCTCATGGGAAGGAAGGCGGCTTATGCCCGCTCCCCATATATTGAGCCATTCCCATGTCGCTTCCGCTTTGGGGTCGGTCTGTCTCCATTTGTCCAGGGCCGCCAGAGCGTTTGTCCAGCGCTCAAGCCGCGCTTCTGAAAGCGCCAGACACCGCCATGCTTCACGTGCCTGTTCCTGTGCGATGCCGGGAGTTTGAAGCGCATTTTCGGCAAGTTGCGCAGCCAGGTCATAATCGCCGGAATTAAAGGAGTTACGCATCTGTTCCAGATAATTGGATGCGGAATCTTGCGGCTTTTCCGGGCTCGGCGGCGGGACGGACGCCTGTCCGGACGTTTTTGTGGTGGAAGGCGGTGGTATAAGAATGGTTGTTTTGCTGCACGCCGTCAAAAAGAGCATCGCCGCAATCAGGAAAAAAACCGCATTTCTGGCGGATAGCTCATGGTTTTTGGAAAAAATGGGCGCAATACTCATGAAACGTTCTCCTGCCCGCGTCATCAGGTTCCTACAGTAAATGACAAAGCATATGCCCGGAAACGTTCAGTTGGATGCGCATTTGCCGGCATGCCCATGCACTGAAAAATTCCGGGCGCGTGTTGCAATCCGGGACAGACGCAATGAGGCGTTTTCAACCGCACGGCATGAGCGGCTCTTTGCGGAACAGCGCCGCTGCAACGTGGCGCGCAACGCCTGAAGGGCAAAATCGCCGGATGTTTGGCCAAAGGCATAAGCTCAGGTTTATGGTCTTTCAATACGCGCTGCATGGCATACAGGCATGCTGAAGACGGTGATACCCTATACGAGCAAGGCCGATGTTGCAAGCTGGAGGACGAGTGTTTTCAAGCGTGGCGGCCAGGCGTTTCGGCAAAAAATCAGGTGCAATAAAAAAGCGCTCCCGGAAAAACGGGAGCGCTCATATCAGCAGGAGGGCCGGATCAGAACCATATATGCCGCTACTTCACTTCAGTGTACTCAGCATCGACGACATCGTCGTCATCTTTGTTTGATTTGCCGGCTGACGCGCTTTGTCCGGGCTCGCCCTGAGGCTGCTGCGCGCCTTCAGCCTGAGCCTTCTGCGCATAAAGCTGTTCGGCAAGTTTGTGGGAAGCCTTGCCAAGCTCGTCCATCTGGCTCTTTATGGCCGCGGTGTCCGAGCCCTGCATCGTGTCTTTCAGGGTCTTGATTTTATTTTCAATGTCGGCCCTGAGCGCAGCGTCCACCTTGTCTCCGAGATCGGAAAGCGACTTTTCGGTGCCGTAAATCAGGCTGTCGGCCTGGTTGCGCACTTCAATCAGTTCTTTTTTCTGATTGTCTTCTGCGGCGTGCGATTCCGCTTCCTTGACAAGACGCTGAATGTCGGATTCGGAAAGGCCGGAAGAGGCCGTGATGCGGATGCTCTGTTCCTTTCCTGTTCCAAGATCCTTTGCGGAGACATTCACGATGCCGTTGGCGTCGATATCGAACGTCACTTCAATCTGCGGCACGCCGCGCGGCGCCGGCGGAATTCCAGTCAGTTCAAACTTGCCGAGAGTCATATTGTCGGCCGCCATGGGACGTTCGCCCTGAAGGACATGAATGCCCACGGAAGGCTGATTGTCCGCGGCCGTGGTAAAGACGTTCCCCTTTTTCGTGGGGATGGTCGTGTTGCGTTCAATCAGTTTGGTAAAGACGCCGCCCATGGTTTCAATGCCAAGAGACAGCGGCGTTACGTCAAGCAGCAGCACGTCTTTGACATCGCCGGAAAGGATGCCGCCCTGAATGGCTGCGCCCATGGACACGACTTCATCCGGGTTCACGCTGCGGTTGGGATCCTTTTTGAAGAACTCGGACACTTTCTGCTGGACCAAAGGCATACGGGTCATGCCGCCGACGAGAATGACTTCCTTGATATCGGAAGTGGTGCATTTTGCATCGGTAAGGGCCTTGTTGCACGGCTCGATGCTCCGTTCAACCAGATCCATGACCAGACTTTCCAGTTTGGCTCTGGTCAGTTTGAGAAGCAGGTGCTTGGGACCGTTCTGGTCGGCCGTGATGAACGGGAGGTTGATTTCCGTTTCCATGGCGGACGAAAGGTCTTTCTTCGCCTTTTCCGCGGCTTCCTTCAGGCGCTGCAGGGCCATGCGGTCCTTGGACAGGTCAATGCCGTTTTCCTTCTTGAATTCATCGACCAGGTGCTGGATGACGCGCTGGTCGAAATCTTCGCCGCCAAGGAAGGTGTCGCCGTTGGTGGCCAGAACTTCGACAACGCCGTCGCCCACTTCAAGAATGGAGATATCAAACGTGCCGCCGCCAAGGTCATAGACAGCGATTTTTTCATTCGCCTTTTTATCCGCGCCATATGCAAGAGAGGCCGCGGTCGGTTCGTTGATGATGCGTTTGACTTCCAACCCGGCGATGCGGCCGGCGTCCTTTGTGGCCTGACGCTGGGAGTCGTTGAAATAGGCCGGAACCGTGATGACGGCTTCAGTCACCGTTTCGCCAAGATACGCTTCGGCATCCGATTTCAGCTTCGCAAGAATCATCGCGGAAATTTCCGCCGGGCTGTATACGCGGCCCTGAATTTCAACGGCGGCGTCGCCATTTGACGCGGCGACAATTTTATACGGCGCGTGGTCTTTCCACCGGAAGACTTCAGGCGCGTCAAATTTCCGGCCCATCAGCCTCTTGATGGCGAAAACCGTGCGTTCTGGGTTGGTTACAGCCTGTCGTTTAGCAATATCGCCCACAAGGCGTTCTTTGTCGGTAAAAGCGACAACAGAGGGAGTTGTTCTGCCGCCTTCCGGGTTTGTTATGCATTTGGGCTCTTTTCCTTCCATGACGTATACGCATGAGTTGGTTGTTCCCAAATCTATCCCAATAATTTTGCCCATATCCAAAATCCTCCTGAAAGCGGAATTTTTTTGTTTTATATGACTGAACGACAGTCGAATTTTCTTATTGCTGATTAAAAGGTAATGCCGATTTTCGGGTCGTCCAGAGGGAGAAGGGAAATTTTTTAAAAAAATGCGGCATATTGCCTTACACTTTTGGCTAACATCTTAAAAAGAGAAGATTTTTTATTCAATGCTCTGCAACGCTTTCTTGAAAACGAGGAATAGGAACTAAAGGCCTTCTATTGCGGCGAGTTGCATGAGCAGGCGGCGCGCTGGAGAGATGAACCGGGCATACCGCGCGGATTTTTGCGCGGCTAATCGGGAGAGTTCTCTTTTTTGGGAAAATGCGACGCTTTTTTGACGATGGAAGGCAAGGCGTTTTTTTGGAAAAACGCCGCTGAAGTCTCAAGACCCCTTGGACAGCACGCCAAACCGGCGGAGAATGAGCGAGAGACGGTGGTTGAGGTTGGTGGTCACCTTGATCAGTTTGTCAAGGCGGATTGTAATTTGGAATTTTGTCTTGATTTCGGCATTTTGCCAAAGCCGTATAATTTGCGCGAGCGCTTCGGATTGTATTCCGCTTTGTTCTAAAATCCGTTTCAGGTCCGCCGCGGCGGTGGGGATAAACAGCAGATATCCAGACGCGTTCGGGTCGCTTCGCCACAGCTTGTCGCGCATATCCGCGGCAAGACCGGCCTTGAAAAGTTTTTCAACGGACGCCTCAGGCAGACAGCGAAACCGGATTGCTTTCATATCCATTTGCGATCTGCTCTCTCCAAAACAGTCATATAAGCGCTGTATAAAGCTGATTTCAATAAGATGAAGCAAAAGCGCGTCAAGAGTCGCCGGCGAAAAGTCTTTCAATTCCTGGAGGGCGAAGTTGAGCGCGCTGGGGAATACAATTTCCAGGGCGCGCAAAAAGTCCTGCGTCACCGCGTTGAAACTGATGAACGCTCCGCAGGCCACGGATATAAGCTGCAATTCAAGAAACGACTGTTTGACTGCGTCGGCGGATGTTTTTTGCCGCACATACTCGCCGGCGCATGAATCAAGACACATTATCTGGCTTATCGGTTGTCTGAGCTCTGCCGGAATGGATGTTTCAGAGTCGAATGCGCTGGAAAGTATGCGGTATACGGCTTTGAGACAGGGCCGCCGGGCCGGATTCAGATTTTTTTCAAAATCAAGTTGGATTTGGCTTTTTCCAAATTGCGATGCGGGCGGCCTGAGTCTCTTGATAACCGAATCAAGGGAATATGTCAGGAAAAGGGCCTGTTTTTCCTTGCGGATATCCATGTCCCTGCTTTCCCGAATATTGTCGAACGCATTTTTGACCCCCTTGACTACTATCCGTTCAAGGTGTTCACGCCAGTAGAGCTCCCCCATCGCATGTTCATGGATGATTTCATCGGAGATGGATAACGCGAATTCTCCGAATAAGCGTTGCAATGCTTCTATGAAATTATCTTCGCAAACGGCGATGGTGAAACAAACGCCCTGCACGCATTTTATCAGCAAAGATTCGGCATTGAGTAAAGCGGCTCTGCTGTTTTCAACTTCATAGCTGTCATTGACTTCAATGGCATGGATATGATTTTCAAGACAGTCAATAAAGTTTTTTGTCAGTCTGTGTATATATTCTTCAAGTTCATTGTCTCCAGAAGTCCTTAGTGTAATAAACTCTACAACAGCCTGTTGCTGCATGGGAATAAGGGGGTATTCCTTGATGCGATGCTGATTCATATGGGTAAGGGCAATCAGCAGATCCCTTTCAAGAATTTCTCTGACAACCTGCCGCTCTTTTGATTCATTGAAATAATCCGCATAGAGCGCAAGACGCTGGTCAGCGGAAACCACTCCAAAAGCGGGAGACGGCGCTTTTTCCGGGGTCTGGCTCATATGCGTGAAACTCCGTTTCG
Organism: uncultured Desulfovibrionaceae bacterium; assembly: GCA_944324045.1. Lineage (GTDB taxonomy): Bacteria > Desulfobacterota > Desulfovibrionia > Desulfovibrionales > Desulfovibrionaceae > CALUUT01. The sequence goes on from CALUUT010000052.1 coordinate 14,228, forward strand.
TTCAAAGGTTGCGTATGCTCGAACGCCGGCCTGAAGCGCGGCGCGCAATAACGGCCGCATGCGGATGCAAGGGCGAGTTATCTGCCGGATTTCTGATTCATTTCCGGCATGAGCTCTCTGGCAAGCGCATCGCCTTGAGGACCGCCTCCGGCCATGCGGGACAGTTCAGCCATGACTTCTTTTCCGGACAACTGGCGGCACCGGGTATAAGTCGAGTCTCCAAGCACGTCTTTATGCACAAAAAAATGCCGCGCGGCCCTGGCCGCGAGCTGCGGCCAGTGCGTAATAAGAAGGATTTGTCGCGTTTGCGCCAAGGAAGCGATTTTTTGCGCCACGCTGTTTAAGGTAAGCCCCCCGACTCCGGAATCCACTTCGTCAAAAATAAGGGTCGTATTTTCATCGCGCGTCAAGAGGCTGACGACAGCCAGCAGAAAACGGGACAATTCTCCGCCGGACGCTATTTTGTCCAAGGGCTGCGGAGCCTGTCCCGGATTCGGTATCCAAAGCATTCTTGGGCGGTTTTCCACGCACCCCGGATAAAATTCATGCGGAGAAAAGGAAAATTCAACGTGCACCTGCCGGGAAAACCCCAGCTCCTGAAGCGCGGATTCCAGCTCGGCTGAAAGCCGGACTGCCGTTTGGGCGCGCGCCGCATTCAGTTTTTCCAGAGCGTTTTTCAGCGCGGCGGCGTGTTCTTTTTCCAGCTTTTCAAGCCGGCGCACATCCAGGGCGCACGCATCCAAAAAAGACAGATTTTCCTCAATCTCTTCACGCAAATTGAGAATTTCGTCAAACGAGCGGCGCAATTTTCGTTTAAGCTGGGCCAGTTCAAAAAGCCGCGCGTCAAGACGCTCAATGCTTCGCCCGTCGGCGGACGTTACAGGCTGCCGGCGCAACCGGGCGCCCAAATCCTGGATTTGGGCACGGAAATCCGCGACGCTTTCCAAATCGCCGGCATATTCCGGAATATACCGCGAAAGGGTTTCAAGAAGCCGTTCAAGGCGGGCGCATGCGTTGATCAGGCTGGAATCGGACGTCCCTGCAAAACCATCTCCATGAATGACCTCAAGAGATTCTTCAACCGCATTGCGTATATGTTCAAGCTCTCTTAGTTCCAAACGCGCCGCTTCCAGTTCTTCTTCTTCGCCCTTTTGGGGCTCCACCTTATCTATTTCCTGTCGCTGAAATTCCAGAATTTCGCGTTTGTCTTCCAGCGCTTTGAATCGCTCCAAAAGGCGTTCCTTCTGGGAGACGGCTTCACGGAGTTTTTTCAGCGACTCGTCGCGTTGGGCGGAAATATCCGGTCGATTCATGGCGGAATCAAGGATGTGCGTCTGAAAAGACGGTTGAAGCAGTTTTTGCTGCCCATGCTGGCTTGCGTGCACGATAAGGCTTGAGCGCAGTTCTTTCACCGCATCCTGAGAACGCAGCTGGTCGTTGATATAAAGCCTGCTTCGGCCGGTTTCCGCGAGTAATTCGCGGCGGATTACGATTTCCGCGTCAGGCAGAGAGAACAGGGCCTCGACCTGGGCTTTTTCAGTCCCCGGCCGCACCATGTCCGGCGCCAGTTTGTCGCCGATAATGAAAGTAAGCGCTTTAAGAATAAAGCTTTTTCCGGCTCCAGTCTCGCCCGTGAGCACATTCAGGCCAGGAGCGAATTCCAGTTCCATGTCCTCAATAAGGGCAAGATTACGGATACGCAGTAGTTCCAGCATGATTTTTATCGCATTCCGGTCTTTGACTTTATGACGGCGGCAACGGACAGCGAGAAAATTAGGCCGGCATGATTTCGCAGTCCGTCAACACGGCATATTTACGTTATACGTTTTCAGCAGGGCGCGGATTTGGAATGGTTCTTCAGACCCATTGCCAAATACCGTTCATCATGCCGAAGGTCAATTGCGTCTTTTGTTGTAATGCGGATGGATATTTTCATAATATTTCAAGATGAAATCCTTGGGTCGAGAATATCGCGCAATGCTTCGCCAAGCAGGTTGTATCCCAGAACCGTGACCAGAATGGCCAAACCGGGAAAAATGGAAAGACGCGGCGCTATTTCAAGCGCTTCCTTGCCGTCAAGCAGCATGTTGCCCCAACTTGGGTCCGGCGGCTGCACGCCCAGCCCCAGAAAGGAAAGCGCGGATTCCGTGAGTATGGCGCCTGCTATGCCCAAAGTGGCGGAGACCAGAACCGGCGCAATGGCGTTGGGCAAAATATGCAGAAAAAGAATACGCGGAATTCCCGCTCCGGACAGGCGGGCCGCGAAGATATAATCCCGTTCGCGCAAAGACAGCGTTTCCGCCCGTACAAGGCGGGCGACTCCCATCCATGAAGTCAGGCCGATGACGACCATGATGTTTTCAAGACTTGGTTCAAGAAAGGCGATGACCGCAAGAATTAAAAAAAATGAAGGGAAACACAGCATAATGTCCACAAGACGCATGATCGCCTCATCAACCCATCCCCTGAAATACCCGGCGATAAGCCCCAACGTGACGCCAATGGCCGCAGAGATGCCCACGGATACGAATCCGACCCATAAGGAAACGCGCGCTCCATAGAGCAATCGGGAAAAAACATCGCGCCCGATAGCGTCTGTCCCAAGCCAGAATTGAGATGACGGCGGCTCAAGCACGAGATGAAGATGGGGCTGCGTGGGATCATACGGCGCAATGAGCGGCGCGAAAATGGCGACAAGCGTCATGCACCCCACAATCAGCAGTCCAAGAACAAGCAGGAGATTGCGCGGCAGCAGGCGGCAGAGATGCCTTAGAAGGACGCTCAGGCGTCCCCATGGAGGCGGCATGGATGCGTCATGTTTTCCGTCCGATGCGGCGCTGTTTTTGGCCGGCGATATTTTTTGAGAAGTTGCGGGCGGGGTTTTCATAACCGTGTCCCTGTGCGTATCCGCGGATCTGCAAGACCATAGCATATGTCCGCCAGCAGGTTGCCCGCAAGGGTCAAAACCGCGCCTAATACGAGGTTCCCCATGATGAGCGGGTAATCTCTGGCCATGACCGCGGAGTAGAATAACTGGCCCAGCCCCGGCAGAGCGAATATTGATTCGATGATGACGCTGCCGCCTATCAGGCCGGGTATGGAAAGTCCCAAAAGCGTGATGAGCGGCAAAAGGGCATTGCGCAGAGCATGACGGAGAATGACCCGCGGCATGCTCAATCCCTTGGCCCTTGCCGTAAGAATATAATCCTGCTGGAGCGCTTCAAGCATGGAGGAGCGCATAAAGCGCGACATTCCGGCCAGACTTCCAAATGTGTATACGAAAATCGGCATGGCCAGGTGAGCCGCTATATCTTTTATTTTTCCAAAGGTTGTAAGCGCGTCGTAGTCAATGGACGTAATTCCGGAAATAGGCAGCCACTGAAGATGAATGCCGAAAAACATCATGAGCAAAAGGGCGAGCCAAAATCCGGGCATGGCGAACCCAATGAATACAAAGATGGTCACGCCCTTGTCAAACCAGCTTCCTTTTTTGACGGCGGAAAGAATGCCCAGAGGGATTGCGACGAGTAAGGTCAGAACAAGGGAGGCTATATTCATCCCCAAAGTAAGGCCCAGGCGTTCTTTAATTTTGTCCCATACCGGCCGGCTGTCGCTGCTCATGGAAAGACCGAAATCCAGATGCGCCATTCTTTTCAGCCATGAAATATATTGCACGTGGATGGGTTGATCCAGGCCATAGAGCGCTTCTAGGCGTTTGCGCGTGGCTTCTCCGGCCAGAGGGTTGAGCGTTGTCTGCATATCGGTGGGAGAACCCGGCGCAAGATGAATGACCCAGAAGCTGATAAGCGTTATCCCAAAAAAAATGATCAGCATCAGCCCCAGCTTTCGGAGAATCCGAAAAGCGACGCCTGCGGCCGCACAGCCTCGCAGGCGCGTTTCATCCTGCTTTTTTTGTTCGGAAGACTCGTCGCTTGTGTTTCTTTCCTGACAACATCCCATGCGTGTTCCTTATATTCAAAGGGGCTATGCTTTTTTAGTCGCTTAAACGTAAGCTTCTTTTATTTTGCAGGACGTGAGGAGACGTCCCTGTCTTAAAGAGATTCATGCCGTATCCATCCGCGAACATTCAAGATTTCTCTTTCCCATTCAGGCGAGAGGCGGATTTCAAGAAAGCGCTGGTAGAGAATATCAAGCATCTCCAGGCACGCTTCCAATAGGTACATTTTTTCAAGAAACAACGCGTCAGGGTCGTCTTTGGCGTCATTTTTTTCCACAGTCGGGGTCTTCATGCCGGAAAAAGCGAAATCTTCCGCTTTAAGGGTGAGCAGCCATGTTTCCGATTCCCGTTCAAAGCGCAGCAACGCGCGCGTCACTTTTTTGCCTGTGGCGAGTCCAAGTCGCGCTTCCCGCAATTCAGACATCGGGCCGGAGACGGTGGCTGTGTCCAGGCTTTCGCCTTCCCCGCCCTGAACGCAGATTCTTTGTTCCATATGCACCATGAAATGACGCCCTTCTTTGGTCTGAAAGGCGTCATTTCCGGCGGTTTCGCTTTTATACCAGAGCCATGTCAAAAAATCCTGCCCCAAAATAATATCGCTTCCTTGGCCAAGATACACGGTATCCACGAAGACGCTCCATTATGTTGCTTTGATTTATTGCATCCTTGCAGGCTATACGAATCGGGTGAGCTCGACATTTTCAAGCTTTTTGCTTGATTCTTCACCCATAAGGCGGGTCGCAAGCGCGAAAGGCGTAAGCTGCTCCAGGTCCAGATCAAAGGTGAGAGAGAAAAATTCGGTGAATAAGTGGATGACCTTTTCTTGAGTGGAGGCGAAATAAACAATGTTGTCCCGCGTGTTCCACACAACGTTGAATTCAGCCGGAATAGGCAGAAAACGCGTCATCAGCGTTCCCTTCACAGCATCCTGGATTTCTTTTTTGCGTGTACGGGAGAGGTATTCGCGGCCTTGCTCCTTCGCCTTTTTTTCTTCTTCGCGCACAGCAAGGAGCGTATGCTTTTTAAGGACCGCCGGGGGAATGCGCCGGGTGTCAAGACGGAGCGAAAAACAGAGATATTCTCCCTTTTCCGGCGGACTGCCAGTCCATGCGGCATCCAGCATATCGTCGAAATTAACCCAGCCCCAGGCGCGTTCCTCAGGAATGGCGTCAATGTCTTTAAAGGAATATTGCTTCAGTTTTGCGGAGATGCTTCCCCAAAGTTCTTTGGGGACAGGCTCGGTAAATCGAAAACGGGTAAAGGTCGCACTGGCGGAGAGAAAGCCCATAGACGCTCCTTACGGTTTGTTTTTCGGGGAATATATCGTAACTCTCGCATGGGGCCAAGTTTTTCCGGCCAGAAGAATTTTTGCCGTTTCAGGCAAAAGAACGATTTTTTTCTTGACAATGTGTGTGTAAAGGACTAGAGAGTGCGTTCCGCGCTGGGGGGGCTGGTTGTTTTTTCAGTGTGGAAGAAGCGCGGGTTGAAAAAAAGGGTTGACGAAAGGGTGCGATTTTGAGTAGAAGCACTGACCGCGTGAAACGCGGGTTTCGGAAAAGCTCTTTTTTGAGAAGCGCGAAAAAAAAATAGCGAAAGATGAAAAAAAAGAGTTGACGAAGGGTGTGGGTTTCGAGTAGAAGCACACACCGCGCGCCGGGGAAGGTTCCGGAAGGGAACTGGGAAAAAAGTTCCGGGGCGTGAAAAAAGAAGTTGACAAAGAAAAAAAG
>CALUUT010000053.1 GCA_944324045.1 uncultured Desulfovibrionaceae bacterium
TCATACCGCGCATCCGCAACCTTGACCATCCCTGTTCGTTGCGGCTGAATTTTGCCCGCGAGCACCGCCCCTTTCCGGAACAGCGCGCCGGACTTCTGGAAAACTTCGGATTCGGCGGACAAAACGCCGCCCTGGCGGTGCGGCCCTGGCCCGCCGAAAGCCAATCCCAAAGCGCCTCCGCTTCCAAAAAACGGGACCGCCATGCCGCACACGCACTGTAGCCTGACGATCTCTTTGCATGCGCCCGGCGTCACGGACGCGCTCATTGAACAGACGGCTATTCCTTCGCCTTTTACGCTGCTTGACGCCATACTTGAATACGAACCGGCGCGCCTTGCCGCCGCGCGACGATTCAGACGCGCCCCGCTTTGGCATGGACTTGAAAGCATGGCCCAGGCCGCGGCCATGCACCAGCGCGCCCTGACGGACTTCACGCGCCATGCCTTTCTTCTCAGTTGCGACGTATGCCGCTTTACGGAAAACCGGCCGCTGAACGGTTCAGCCCGGATTGCGGTCGCGCTTTGCGGCCAGTCGCGCAACGCGGCCCGCTACGACGCGCTTCTCACGCTTGAAGCCCATGCGCTTTGCGCGTGTTTGCACATCGGGCTTATGCCGTATGACGCGCGCTTTCAGGAAGAAATACTACGCCTTCGATACAAGGAAGCCTTTACATGTCTTTTGAACGCCCGCAGTACGTCCCGCTGAAAAAACGCCTTGAGGCCCGCGTGGCGGCCTGGACCGCCGCCGGTCTGGGACGCGAACCCGTTACCCTTGACGAGCCCGGCCGCGCCCCGATTGTGGCCATTGCGGGAAAACATTACCTCAATTTTTCCTCCAACGACAGTCTCGGACAAGCCGCATCCGAAACATGGCGCGCCGACGTCGCATCCTGCTTCGCCCGTTTTCCGGCTTCCGGAACCGCATCCCGGCTTTCCGGCGGGCGCTGGCGCATGGCCGCCGAAGCCGAAGAAGCCTTTGCCCGCTATTTCGGATATGACGAATGCGTGTTCTTTCCCAGCGGATACCAGGCCAATCTGGCCTGCATAACCGCTCTTTTGCAGTCAAAGCAAACCGTCTTCGCCGACAGACGCATCCATGCCAGCATGGCCCGCGCCCTGCCGTTAAGCAAAGCGCTCATCCGTACATACGCCCATGCGGACTGCGGGCATCTGGAACGCCGGTTATGCGCCGCTGAAAACGAAGCAGGCGCGGATAACGGGGACGCGCGCCCGGCCGCCGCATCCCGGACGGACCAGGGCCAGCCCGTTGTCCTGAGCGAATCCCTGTTCAGCATGGACGGCTCGCTTCTGGACATTCACGCCATGGCCGCTCTTAAAAAACGCCGCGGATTTTTCTTCATTGCGGACGAAGCCCATGCCGTGGGCGTTCTGGGACCGGATGGCCGGGGCCTGTGCGCGCATCTTCCGGGACTTGCGGACGTCGCGGTCGGGACCTTCGGCAAGGCGCTGGGGTTTTTCGGCGCGTTTTTGCTGCTGCCCCAGGGATTCACCGCAATCCTTGAGCATCTGGCGTCCGCGCTTATGCACTCCACAGCCCTTCCGCCCGCGCATGCGGCCGCGGTTCTCCGCCTTATGCGCCGTCTGCCCGGCCTTGAGCCGCAACGCGCCCGCCTGCGCGACATTTCCGACTATTTCCGGCGTGAACTGCGCGCGCACGGCATCCCAAACCACGGACGCGCGCACATTGTCGCCATTCCCGTGGGCAATGAAGCCAAAACCGCGCAATGCGGCCGAATCCTGCGCGAAAATCGCGTGCTGGCGCTCGCCGCGCGGCATCCCACAACGCCGCACGGTCAGGGACTGCTGCGCTTCAGCCTGACCGCGCTGCATCAAAAAGAACATGCGGATTACGCCGTGCGCGCTTTATGCGCCTGCGGCCTTGCTGAATAAGCGAAAATTTTTGGGGAAAAGGCGAAACCATGCATCCCCCTTTTCTCCCTGTCCCTGCTCCATACACGCCGTCATGCCGGCAGGAGTCCTGACAATAAGGCGACAAAACCCTGAAGGGCTTTGCGTTTGCGCCTGGGCGAGCGTGCATCCTCTCCCAAGCTTCCGCCCATCTGCTGCCCCGCCCAAAAGGCGCGGGGTGGGGCTCTATCCGGCCTGAAGGTCGGGGTATCAAACCACAGAGGAAGATAGATGAAACGATTCTTTATATGCGGAACCGACACCGGCATCGGCAAGACCATGGTTTCCCTTCTGCTGGTGCGCGCCCTGTTCCGGCGCGGCCTGTCGCCGCATTATTACAAATGGCTGCAAACCGGATGCCGCACCCCCCGCGACGCGGACAGCGACGCCCGATTCGTGTATGCGCACACGCCGGAACTGGCCCGGCGCGACCCGGGCCTTTCCGTGGGCTGGTGCTTTGAAAACCCCAAATCTCCCCATCACGCGGCCCGGGACGCGGGCATGACCCTGCATCGTCCGGACCTGCTCCGCGCCCTTCAGCGCGTGTGCGAAAAGCACGAAACCATTGTGGCCGAAGCGTCCGGCGGCCTCATGGTCCCTGTATCAAAAAACGTCATGATGCTTGATCTCATAGCCGACGCCGCATCGTTCGGCTTCCAACCCGTTCTGACCGCGCGCGCCGGACTTGGAACCATCAATCATACCCTGTTAAGCGTCGATGCCCTCAAAAACAGGGGCATCCCGCCCTTGGCCATACTCATGGTTCAGGAGCCCGGCCCACTGGACCCGTTCCTGATTCAGGAAAATCAGGAAGCTGTCTGCGAGGCCGCCGGCATTCCCGTAACCGGCGTCATCCCGCGCATACAGGATATCCATAATCCCCCGGCGCGCGCCTTTGAGCCATGCCTGCGCCTGATCGACGCCATGCCCTGACTCCCTCTGAAGTCCGCGTTCTTTCAGCGGCGGAGCGTCCGGCGTAAAAACCGCGCGCCAAAGGCCGTTGCCGCTGAACAATGCGATACGCTTACGCAAAAGACCAAATTTCCCAAAATGCCTCTTGGCTTTTTTTGCAAAATGATATACGTTCCTATTACCAAGTTCTACAGGCATACGGTGCAACGAAAAACGCGCATATGGTTTACGGGAGCGATGCCGAAACCAAGATGCGCAAAGCCAAGCTCAAAAACAGGGGAGCCCTTCCCCAAAAAGCGGCGCATGGCTGATGCTGGCGGAAACTCAGCCAAACGCCCTGTGTATGAGCGCACTGCTCTTAAAGCATCCGCCGGGCCGCTTTTCTGGACGATGCCATGTCCTTTTGTAAAGCGACGCCGGACGGGCCGGACAGACGAATGCTTTCATGTCCGGACAAATTACGCCGGACGCGCCCCCTGGGCGCGTCCGGCTTTACATTGACGCCCGCTTTTTCCGGCCCCAAAGCCGCAGGTTTCTTTTCTGTAAAAAAATCTTGACAAAATAATGACAATGAAAAATGGTCCAGGGAATGCATTGCTGCACAGAAAGCGCGGCAACGGCCAGCACGCGCTTCATGAAAAAAACAGAAATCTGGTCTGTAAAGATATGCGTGCTCCATGGATACCCATTCTTCCGCATCTCAAAGCGAACTTTCGTCCGATATCAAAATCCTTCTCGGAACCTTCCGGCTGGCGGCTCTTTTAACTTTGGGCGTCATCGCCCTGTTTCTCATTTTCCAGTGGGACGCCTTTTCCGACAATCCCTTCAGCGAAGCGGGCCCCACGGAGCTCATTCAAACGCTGCTGCTTGCGTTCAGCGCCGCGCTTTTCTTCCTTGAAGCCCGGCGCCGTCCCGACATGCGCGGCGGGCTCATTCTGGTCGGCGGCTTTATCGGCTGCATGCTTATTCGCGAGCAGGACTACTTTCTTGACCTTGTGCATCACGGCTGCTGGAAATGGCCCGCCCTGGCCCTGACCTTCGCATGTCTGACCTATGCGGCGGCCACCTTTCGCGCCACGCTGGCCGGGCTGGCCCGCCTTGCGCGCTGGCGGCACTTTTCCGTCCTGCTTATCGGCCTTGCCATTGTGCTGGCCTATTCCCGGCTTATCGGCATGGGCGCCCTCTGGCGCGAGCTTCTGCCCATCGACGGATGGCGCATGGCCAAAACCGCTGTGGAAGAATCCAATGAACTGCTAGGCTACCTGATCATTGTCTTTTCAGCGTTGCTTCTGCGTTTTGAAAGGCGATAGCAAACGCGCACGCCCGAACCGTAAAATCTCGCCGCACGCCGTCCCTGACTCTGAATGGACGGTTTTTTCATCCATCTTCCTTTGTGGTTTGAGCCCCCAGCCGCAAGGCCCAGCCCCGCACTGAAGGGCTTTGCCGCCACATTGCCTTGCTTTTCTTCAGCTCCAGGGGTCAAGCGTATGGCTTTTTCGCCACGAACACGGCGGCCGCAAACCGCACTCCGCGGCCCGGTCCATAAGCTCGCACGGCCGCCCCTGACACGCAAGCGTTCCCTTTTGCAACAAGACCAGATAATCCGCGATATCCGCAAGCGGCTCAAGGTCATGCGTCGCGATGATCTGCGTGATGCCCGCCTCCCGGTTTGCAACCAGAATGCGCCGCATTTCAAGAATGGCCGGATAATCAAGGCCGCTGAACGGCTCGTCAAGAAGCAGCAATCTGGGCGAACGCGCGAGCGCGGTCGCAAGGCACAGTTTGCGCTTTTGACCGTAAGACAATTCATCAACAAACGAATCCATATTCCCTTCAAGCCCCAGACGCCGGGCCGCCTCGCAGGCCCTGCGCCTGGCGCACCCAGGCGTTCCGTCGTCCGGCGGCAACCCCAGATACAAATCTTCGCTGACCGTCGCCCCAAGAATATGCCGCTCCGGATCCTGAAGCACCAACGCCGCCTGTTTGCGCATCAGCTTCTCGTCGCCGGGCGACAGCGCCTCGCCCACGCGCAACGGCGGACTTACAAGTTTTTTCTGCCCTGGTCCGGGCGTTGGGACAAAAAGTCCGGCCAGAAGGCAAAGCAGCGTTGATTTGCCGCTCCCGTTCGCCCCGGCAAAACAGGCAAGCGAACCTGTCGGAATCGTAAAACTGATCCCCCGCAACGATGCGGAAGCTGCATCAGGGTAAGAAAAAAACAAAGAATGGGCTTCAATCATGCGATATACCAGCTTTCCCCCGTTCAATGCCGGAGAATTCTTCCCAAATGGCGGCCTTGCAAAAAACGCGGCGCTTCTTTTAACGAGCCGCCCGGCCGGACCGGTTTTCGCCGCGCCCTTTACCCCGGCGGCGCGCTGCGGACAAAACAGCGACGTATGCCCCCATTTTCCAAAACCATGCCGCGCGTCACTATGCCCTAAACCCGCCGAACCGCCGCAAGCATGTCTTTTCAGGTAAACATTCCAAATACATCCGTCAATTCCCCAGGCTTCCCAAAAGCATGGAGACAAGGCGAAACGCATCGACTTTTTTCACCGCCTGCGCTACGGTTTCCAACCAGACGACACGCTTTTGCCATATTGCGCAGTATGGCTGTTTTATACAAACAGCAACAGAGCAAACGCCATGAACAAAAAACGCAACGCACAGCAATCAAAAGAACATGCCCGGCCGGACGCCCCGCGCGTGCGGCAAAAAAACGTTTTCAGCCGCCTTGACGCCCGGTTGCTGCTTATTATCGCGCTTGCGTCCGGGGCGCTTATCTGGCGGTTGCCCTGGCAATGGCTTATGCCCTTTGCCGCATTCTGGACGATTCTGGCCCTTGTTTCCGGGGCGCTGCGGAAAATCCGCCCCTCTATCCTGCGCGGCTACGCCCTGTTTTTCATATTCTGGACCGGGCTTAAACTCATTCTCGATATCATCGGACTTATATGGCAAAGCTCGCCGCTTGTTCCGCAAACGTGCGGCCCCATTCTCGCTCAGGCGGGCATCCTTGGCGCGCGTCTTATCGCCATGGGCGCTGTCGGGGTCTTTATCGTCGGCGTGGCCAATGCCCGCAAACTGAGTCTGGCCTTTGCCTGGCTCCTTAAGCCCATACTGCGCCAAAACGCATGGAAAGCCGCCCTGGCCATGACCCTCATGCTCCGTTTCATTCCTCTGACCCAGCGCATCCTGCGCAACAGCAGAACAGCCGTTCGCCTGCGCTGCGAATCCCTGAGCGTTCGGCGGCGTCTGGGCCTGCTCGTGGGCGCATCCTTAAGCCTGCTTGCCAAACAGACCTGGACCCAAACCATTGCCGTAGCCTGCCGCGGCCTTGACTGCCCAGAAGCCTGGGAAGAATAGCTGTACGCTGAAGGACTGGAAAGGGAACATGATTCCGCCTTTGCCTCTTCTCCAGACCGCCCGCGTCGTCTTCCTGTAAAAAACGCTCTTTTCTGATGCAAAAGGACAATTGACCCGCATCATTTGTTGTTATGCCGTCGAACGATGCAAACCAGACAAGAAAAGCTTTTATCGCAAAAAGCCGCGCAAATTCATTACTCTAAAGTTCAACATATGCGGCGGATGCGTTGTCCCTGAACAAACGGCCCGCGAAGCGCCGCAGGTTTTGGCGCGACCTGGACCCCTTCCCCCAGAGAAGGGAAAAAAGAAAGAAAACGCCCCCGCCCATTGGCAAGCGGGGAGACGGGACAAGGAGTTTGAAAGGCGGGAAAACGGGAATCCTCTCCTCTTCCCCGCCTCTCATATATCATTTCCCGGCTGTAATCCGTTCGGCCACAAGGCGGCCCATTTCAGAACAGGACACAAGAACGTCGTTCCCGGCGCGGGCAAGGTCGCCGGTGCGGTATCCTTCTTTAAGTGTCTGGGCCACGGCGTTTTCAATGCTGCGCGCTTCGTCTTCAAGCCCGAAGGTGTGCAGAAGCATCATGGCCGCGGACAGAATGGCGGCCAGAGGGTTGGCCTTGTCCTGACCGGCTATGTCGGGCGCGGACCCGTGGATGGGCTCATAAAGACCAAATGCGCCTTCGCCAAGCGACGCTGAAGGCAGCATGCCTATGGATCCGGTGATGACCGACGCTTCATCGGAAAGGATATCCCCAAAGAGATTTGAGGTCAGCATCACGTCAAACTGCGAAGGGTCGCGCACAAGCTGCATGGCGGCGTTGTCCACATAAAGATCCCAGAGCTCGACGTCTTTGTATTCGCTGTGCGCCTCATGCACCACTTCGCGCCAGAGCCGGGACACGTCAAGCACATTGGCCTTGTCCACGGAACAGACATTCCTGCGCCGTTTGCGGGCCGCTTCAAAGGCCGCGCGCGCCACGCGCCGTATTTCGTCTTCGTCATAGATCATGGTGTTGTACCCGACGCGCCTGCCGTCGCGGGTCTCCAGCCCTGAAGGCTTGCCGAAGTAGATGCCGCCGGTCAGTTCGCGCACCACCAGAAGATCCACGCCGCGCGCGGAAATGTCGGGCCGCAGAAGAGTCGCCCCGGCCAGTTCCGGCCAGACCCTGGCCGGCCGCAGGTTGGCGAACAGCTTGAAGCGGCTGCGAATGGCGAGCAAACCGCGCTCCGGACGCAAAGAGGGCTCAAGGGTTTCCCATTTGGGGCCGCCCACCGCGCCAAGAAGTATGGCGTCGCACGCGGCGCACATGTCGATGGTTTCCATGGGCAAAGGCGTGGCTTTTTCGTCAATGGCCGCGCCGCCTATCAGACCATGGCAGAGCGTCAGTTCGTGATGAAACGCGCGGGCCACGGCCTCCAGAGCTTTCACAGTTTGAGCCATGATTTCTGGGCCAATACCGTCGCCGGGAAGAATCGCTATTTGCAACTTCATTGTGCATCTCTCAATAAAGAGGTTAAAAAATCACTGCGCCTTGCGCTCTGCCAGACGTTTTCGAGTATAGGGCACAAGCCCGCCGCCTTCAAGCATGGCGCGGATGAATTCCGGGAACGGCATGACCGGTATGAGCGCCCCGGTATCTTCATTGCGGATTACGCCTTTTGCCGCATCCACCTCAATGATCTGTCCGTCGGCAATGGCGTCCACGCCGTCGCCGACTTCAAGAACCGCAAGCCCCATATCAAGGGCGTTGCGATAAAAGATGCGGGCGAAACTGTGCGCAATGACCACGGGAATGCCCGCGCCGCGAATGGCTATGGGCGCGTGCTCGCGCGAAGAGCCGCAACCGAAGTTTTTCCCGGCCACCAGAATATCGCCTTTGGCCACGCGGTTAATCCAGCCGGGCTCAAGGCCCTCCATGCACTTTGCGCCCAGCTCCGCCGGGTCGGAGCTGACCAGGAAACGCGCCGGAATAATGGCGTCCGTATCAATATGATCGCCCACTTTATGGGTTTTTCCCCTGAATTTCATAATTGTTGTTCCTTTTCTGAAATAACGTTCTCTGAGCGTACGCCGCGATGTGAAGCCCCTATGCCGAAAGGGCGCTACAGCATCCCCGGCTCGGCGATTCTCCCGGCGACGGCTGACGCCGCGGCCACGGCCGGTCCCGCAAGATAGATTTCCGAATCAAGGCTGCCCATGCGGCCTTTGAAATTGCGGTTGGTCGTGGCCACGCATTTTTCGCCTCTGGCCAGAATGCCCATGTGTCCGCCAAGGCACGGGCCGCACGTCGCCGGACCGACCACGCACCCGGCCTCCATAAAGGTTGCGATGAGTCCTTCGGCAAGGGCCTTCTTCCAGATATTGGGAGTTGCGGGCAGCACGATGCAACGCACGGTCCTGGCGACTTTTCGGCCTTTGAGCACGGATGCGGCCATGCGCAAATCCTCAATGCGTCCGTTGGTGCAGGAGCCGATGACGACCTGCTGAATGGGACCGCAATCCGCTTCGCGCGCGGGACGCACGTTTTCCGGAAGATGTGGGCAGGCCACCAGCGGTTGCAGCGTGGAAACATCGCATACAACCTCGCTCTCGTATTCCGCGCCCGCATCCGCCGCGACAGGCTGCGGGTCCGGATATCCGGCAAGACGGCAGTACTCAAGGGTTTTGGCGTCCGCCGAAAAGAGCCCGGCCTTGCCGCCGGCTTCAATGGCCATGTTGGCCATGGTCATGCGGCCTTCCACGGACAGGGCGTCAATGGCCGCGCCGCTGAATTCAAGGGCCTTGTAGCGCGCGCCGTCCACCCCGATTCGGCTGATAAGCCAAAGAATCAGATCCTTCGCGGAGACAAAAGGCGGCATCTCGCCGCTGAAGACGCAACGGATGGACACAGGCACGCGCAGCCAGATTTCGCCAAGGGCCATGGCCGAAGCGATATCCGTGGAGCCCATGCCCGTGGCGAACGCGCCAAGCGCGCCGTAGGTGCAGGTATGGCTGTCCGCGCCCACGACCACGTCCCAGGGGCCAACCAGCCCAAGTTCGGGCAAAAGCGCATGCTCCACGCCCGCGTCGCCGCCTTCATAGTAATGGATGATGCCCATGCGGGCCGCAAACTCGCGGCTTATGCACACCTGCTCGGCGGACGCGATATCTTTTTGCGGGGTGAAATGGTCCATGACCAAAGCCACGCGCGCCGGATCAAAAACCCGTTCCGCGCCCATGTCCGCAAAGGCTTTGATCGCCAGCGGCGCGGTTATGTCGTTGGCGAGCGCCATGGACACCGGACAGGCGATAATTTCGCCGGGAACGACTTCGCGTCCGACATGCCGGGACAATATTTTTTGCGCAAGGGTAAGAGAGGCCACTATGCTTTCTCCTGTTGATCTTTGGCCACGCGGTTCAAGGCGTTCAAAAACGCCCGCGCGCTGGCCATTATAACGTCGTTATGCGCCCCGCGTCCAACCGCGGGCTTATCGTTGAAGGACAGGCGCACCGTCACTTCGGCCTGAGCGTCGGTCCCGCCGGTCACGGCGTTCACGGTATAGGACAACAGTTGCGGCTTTAATCCCACGGCTTCCGCAAGTCCTGTGAACACCGCATCCACCGGTCCCATGCCGAAACAGACATGCTGTTTGCGCTTGCCGTCTATTTCAAGAACCATGGCCGCAACAGGCGGCACGCCGGTGTCGCCGCTTTGCACGGACAGGTTAATGAGCCGGTATTTGTCCGGAATGCGATAGACCTCTTCAAGCACCACCGCGCGCAAGTCCTCGTCATGAATCTGGCTTTTCTTGTCCGCAAGGCTCTTCATGGCGTTGAACACAACGTCAATCTGCTCGTCGTTAAGCTCATAGCCCATGCCCATAAGACGGGTCTTTATGGCGTTGCGCCCGGAATGCTTGCCAAGCACAAGGTCTTCATGATTGCGGCCGATGAACTCAGGAGACATGATTTCATACGTTTCGCGTTTTTTAAGCACGCCGTCCTGGTGAATGCCGGATTCATGAGCAAAGGCGTTCGCGCCCACAATGGGTTTGCTCAAAGACAGGGGTTGACCGATGATGCTTGAGAGCAGCTTGGAGGCCGGATAGAGCTGCTGGGTTGCAATGGCGCAGTCAAGGCCATAGGTGTCGCGCCGGACATTCAGGGCCATGACCAGTTCCTCAAGCGCCGCGTTCCCGGCGCGCTCTCCAATGCCGTTGACGGTCACCTCGGCCTGACGCGCTCCCGCGCCGATTGCCGCAAGCGTGTTTGCAAGCGCAAGCCCAAGGTCGTTATGGCAATGCACGCTGAATATGGCCCGGTGGCTGCTTTTTACGTTTTCAAAAAGGTAACGGATTAATTCCGCAAATTCCAGGGGCTGGGCGTAGCCCACGGTATCCGGAATGTTCACGGTCCGGGCGCCGGCGGAAATGGCGGCCTCAACCACGCGAGCCAGAAATTCCGGGTCGGAGCGCGAAGCGTCTTCAGCCGAGAATTCGACGTTGCTTGTGTATTTCGCGGCATAGGCCACGGCGTCGCGCGCCATTTCCAGCACGGTTTCCGGGTCTTTGCGCAATTTATACTG
>CALUUT010000054.1 GCA_944324045.1 uncultured Desulfovibrionaceae bacterium
CGATAAGATTGTCGACGGCCGCATGCAAAAATTCTTCCAGGACGCCTGCCTGCTTGATCAGGCCTTTATCCGCGACGACAAGATAAACATCCGCTCGCTTCTGGCCCAGGAAGGCAAAGAGCTTGGCGGCGAAGTCAAAATAGTGCGCTTTGCCCGCCTGCAATTGGGTGAAGACGCTTAGTTTTCCGTAAAAAACGGGGGGCTTGTCCCCCCTTTTTTTTAACCCCGACACGTTCTCCCGCACGGGCATCCGATGAACACAGGCTCTGTTCCGACCATTACCGGCATCGTGCTTACCTATAATTCCGCTCGCCTTCTTGACCGTTGCCTTTCTTCTCTGGATTTTTGCGACACGCTTCTGGTGGTGGACTCCCACAGCAGCGACGACAGCGTCCGCATCGCAAAGACGCATGGCGCTCAGGTGCTTGTCCGCTCATGGGAAGGAATCGGCAAACAATTTGAATTTGCTTTGGATCACGTTCAAACGGACTGGGTTTTCATCATTGACTCAGACGAAGTCTGCTCCAAAAAACTCAAAATGGAGATTCTGGCCGCTCTGGGCGAAGAATCAGACAACATGCGTTCTTTGTCTCAGGATATCGCGGGCTATTACATCCCAAGGCGTTCCTGGTATTTTGACCGCTTCATGGAACACAGCGGCTGGAGGCCGGACCGTCTGTTCCGCCTGTTCAAAAAAAACGCCGTGCGCATCCACATGTCAGGCGCCCATCAGACATTCATCCCGCTTGGACAGGCCGGACGCCTTGACGCGGATATCATTCATTACCCGTACTCAAGCTTTGCCAACCAGCTTGAAAAGCTCAACGATTATGCGCAACGCGGAGCCGACGATCTGCGCGCCAGAGGCGTCCGGGGCGGCATATTCGCCGGGCTGGGGCACGGTTTTGCCCGCTTTTGCAAACTATATTTTTTCAAGCAAGGGTTTCGCGACGGTCGCGCGGGGTTCATCAATGCCGCGCATGGCGCAATATATGCGTTCCTCAAATACGTGCGGGTGCTGCATGCAGACTGGGGAGCGCCTTTTGACCATGAATGACTGCCGCCAGAAACAGGGCAATCAAAACAGCATGCATCCAATCGCTTCCGGCAATGACCGTTAAAAGTTTTCAAGCGTAACCGGCTCCAACTCCAAAGAGAGGCTTGCATGGAAAAATTGAAATACCGCCGCGTTCTTCTCAAGCTGTCCGGGGAAGCTCTGGCGGGCACGCAAAAATTCGGTATTGACCCTTCCACCGTTTCAAAGATATGTCAAGAAATCGCGGAAGTCGCCGACCTTGGGCTTGAAGTGGCCCTCGTGATTGGCGGCGGGAATATTTTCCGGGGCATTTCCGGTTCAGCCCAGGGAATGGACAGGGCCACAGCGGACTATATGGGAATGCTCGCCACCATCATGAATGCCGTGGCTGTGCAGGACGCTCTGGAAAAAATCGGATATCCGACCAGGGTGCTTTCCGCAATCAGCATGCAAGAGGTCTGCGAGCCGTATATACGCCGCCGCGCCATTCGTCATCTTGAACGCGGCCGAATCATCATCTGCGCGGCTGGAACGGGCAACCCCTATTTCACAACCGATACCGCGGCCGCCCTGCGGGGCATGGAACTTAAATGCGAAGCCATCATCAAGGCTACGAAAGTGGACGGCGTATACGACAAAGATCCCATGAAAGACCCGTCCGCCGTAAAATATACGGAATTAAGCTACAGTGAAGCGCTGGCCAAAAAACTGGGCGTCATGGACGCGACGGCCATATCGCTCGCTATGGAAAACAAAATTCCCATTATCGTCTGCAATATGTTCGGCGGCAATATCAAACGTGTTGTAATGGGCGAAGCAGTAGGAACCATCGTACAAGGAGTCTGATTCATCATGGATGCCATTAAAAAAGATGCCAAGGAACGCATGGACAAAGCGCTGACCAGCCTTGACCGGGAGTTCGCCAAGCTGCGGACAGGGCGGGCTTCCGCCGCGCTTTTTGACGGCATAAAAGTCGATTATTACGGAACCATGACCCCGCTTGGCCAACTGGCCACTGTCGCTGTGCCCGACAGCCGCACCATAACCATTCAACCCTGGGACCGCGGCGCGTTCGGCGCTGTGGAAAAGGCCATACTCAAATCTGATCTGGGATTGAATCCGGTAAATGACGGCAAAATTCTCCGTATAACCATTCCCCCATTGACTGAAGAACGGCGTAAAGAACTGGTGAAAGTCGCCAAAAAATACACGGAAGAGGGCAAGGTCGCCATTAGAAACGTCCGGCGCGATGCAAACGACTCGCTGAAAAAGCTGGAAAAAGAAAAAAAGATTACGGAAGACGAATATAAACGCGCCCAGGAAGATATTCAGAAACTGACAGACTCGGCGGTCGCAAAGGCGGATTCTCTTTTTGCGGCAAAAGAAAAAGAAATCATGGAGATTTAGCCGGCATCCCAAAGCGGAGTGTCCGGGCGCAAAGGGCGTAAATATCCCGAAGTGTTCGCATAGAAGCGTCATGCTCGCGGCGCCGGTCCCGGTTTCTATCTTCATATGATACGCTGATCTTTTTTCTGAAAAAAGATCAGCGTATCTTTTTTCGCTGGACCGCCTGCGGGGCATGAGGCGTCTTTTTGCAACGCCGCGCTTTTTTCCGCCCATATTCCGACTCAAAGTTTTCGACCGTAAAACCGCGCGCCATACATAAATGAAAAACAGCGACTTGACCGAACAGTGCGTTCAGGATAGCCTAAAACAAGAAGTTATTGCGAGGTTGTTGTGGAAGAAACACAGTATAAACGGTTGCCCGCGCATATTGCCGTTATCATGGATGGAAACGGCCGGTGGGCGGCGCAACGCGGGAAAAAGCGCAGCGAAGGCCACAGAGCCGGGGCTGAAGCCGCACGGGCCATTGTCACCGAATGCCGCAAAATCGGCATCCGGCACCTGACGATGTATACCTTTTCCAAAGAAAACTGGAAACGTCCCAAGGAAGAAATATCGTTCCTGTTCGACCTGCTTGTCGCTTTTCTGCGCGAAGAGCTGCCGCAGCTTATGCAGCAGGGCATACGCCTTGTTCTTCTGGGAGAACTTGAGGATATTCCGTTCGCGGCCCGCGCCGCATTAAAGCATGCGCTCGCCAAAACCGCCGACAACAACTCCATGTTTCTGAACCTGGCTTTGAACTATTCCGGTCGGGAAGAAATAGCCCGGGCCTTCCGTCTGATCGCTCAGGACGGCATTTCGCCGGACCGGATTACGCCGGAATTGATATCGCAATATCTCTACACAGCCGGACAGCCGGACCCGGACCTGCTCATACGGACCAGCGGCGAAATGAGACTGAGCAACTATCTGCTCTACCAGGCCGCCTACAGCGAGTTTTACTTTACCGAGGTCCATTGGCCGGATTTTACGCCGCAGGAACTGCATAAGGCCCTTTCCGCCTACAATCGCCGTGAACGCCGCTTCGGTAAAACCGCTGCGCAACTTCACGCAAATACAGACTTTCCGGATGCCCAGCATGAACCCAACGCATAAAAACCGTATTCTTACCGGCCTTGTCATCGCCGCCGTCCTGCTCATCGCGCTTTTTATCGGCGGTTGGCTCTTCTTTCTTCTGGTTCTTGCCGCCGCGCTGCTCGCGCAGTGGGAATTCTACACCATGTTCTGGCCGGGCAAGACTGTCCTTGAATACAAAATTCTTTCGCTGGCTTGCGGAGTCATCCTGATCTCTGGCGCATTTTTATATTCTCCCAGCGCCATAACGCCCTGCACGACCGCGGCGTTCATGCTTGTCGCTCTGCTTTTTCTCTGGCAGTTCGGCCGCGGCAAAGAGACGGCGTTCACAACCCCGGCCATTGCCCTTGCCGGAATACTGTATCTGCCTTTCACTCTGCAATTCGCTCTGTCCCTTGCCCCGGCGCAGGTCATTCTCATCCTTTTGGCCGCCGCGGGTTCAGATACCGGCGGATATTACGCCGGGGCAAAATATGGAAAACGCCATGTCTGGCCTTCCGTCAGCCCCAAAAAAACATGGGAAGGAAGTCTGGGCGGGCTCGTTCTCTGCGTAGTTTTAGTCATGGCATATGGAAAAATCGTTCTTGGCGGCTCCCTGCTGGGGTGGCTCTGCATGGGCGTTATCCTGAACATTGCCTCACAGTTGGGAGATTTTTTCGAATCCGCTCTGAAACGCTCCACCGGCGTTAAGGATTCAAGCAACCTGCTGCCCGGACATGGCGGCATTCTGGATAGAATCGACAGTATCCTTTTTGCGCTGCCGGCATATGTTCTTTTTCAGGGCGTCCTTATATCGAAGGCTGCAACCGCGGCAAACGCCGTGCCTCTGCCCTGATGCAACGATATCGCGAAACGGTGAATTTCTCCTCTGCTCTTTTCAGCCAGCCCTATGGATACGCCATGCGCTTTCCCCAAATCGCATGGCGCAGAGGCCGTCTTTTTTCCCGCATATTCCCATTTATACCGCCAGAGGCCGCTCATGTCTGTTCAGCTTGATGGATACATATCGCCGTTGTTCAGGGACCAAACAACAAAACGCTTTCCACGAACGGTTTGCGTGCTCGGAAGCACAGGCTCCATAGGCGGCAACGCGCTTGACGTTCTTGCGCGCAATGCGGAACCGTTTCGCGTCGCGGCGTTGGCCGGCGGCAAAAATGTCGAAAAGCTCGCGGCTCAGGCCGAGATATTCCGTCCCCGCTATCTTGGAGTTCTTGACGACGACGCGCGGCAACGGCTCATCCCGTTGCTGCCTGAACAATATTTTCCGGAAATTGTGACAGGCGCCGCAGGCTATGAATTTCTTGCCGGACTTCCGGAGTGCGATATCGTGCTCTCGGCGCAGGTCGGCGCCGCCGGACTCAGAGGAACGCTGGCCGCGGCCAAGGCCGGAAAAATCATAGCCCTTGCCAACAAGGAATCGCTGGTTTTGGCCGGACCGCTTATCCGCGCCATCTGCATGAAAAGCGGAGCGCAGATACTGCCCGTGGACTCGGAGCACAACGCCATATTCCAATGTCTTTCCGGACACAACCGCAATGACGTCGCGCGGCTTATCCTCACTGCGTCAGGCGGTCCTTTCCGCGGTTTTTCCCTGCATGATATAAAGCGCGTGCAGCCTGAGGACGCGCTTAAACATCCAAAATGGAAAATGGGGGCGAAAATCAGCATCGATTCCGCGACCCTCATGAATAAAGGCCTGGAAATCATTGAGGCT
This sequence comes from uncultured Desulfovibrionaceae bacterium, assembly GCA_944324045.1. Classification (GTDB taxonomy): domain Bacteria; phylum Desulfobacterota; class Desulfovibrionia; order Desulfovibrionales; family Desulfovibrionaceae; genus CALUUT01. The sequence goes on from CALUUT010000054.1 coordinate 5,229, forward strand.
TGCGCTCTTTTTGGCTTTACTGCTTCACAGGTGGACGTGCTTGTCCATCCCCAGTCCATAGTGCATTCGCTGGTTGAATTCAAAGACGGCTCGCAGCTTGCCCAGCTCGGCGAGCCCGACATGCGCGCGGCCATTGCCTATTGCCTTGGCTGGCCCCGACGCCTGAACACAGGACTTCCCAGACTCAATCTGGTCAGCGCCGGTCCGCTGACGTTTGAAGAGCCGGACACCGCGGTTTTCCCCTGTCTCAACCTCGCCCGACGCGCCCTGGACGCCGGAAACGGGCAACCCATAGCGCTTAATGCCGCCAATGAAGAAGCGGTCGCCGCTTTTCTTGAACGGCGCATCGCATTTACGGAGATTCCGCTTTGCATTGAATATGTTCTGGACAGTATGAACCAAAATGCGCATAAGAATGCGCAATCGCTCCTGCAACTTGAAGGAATAGAAGCCCTGGATGCCCGCGCCAGAGATCTTGCCAGAGAATGGACGCGAAAAAACAGCGAAACATCGTTGCGCGCCGCCACAATGGAGAACGGGATTGCACAATAAAACACAGCGGCATGACCTGATGCTGCAACAGCATGATGCAGGCTTATTTGATGAAACATAAACGTTAAACGCTATCCCGGCCGTTTGTCCGCAGTATAAGGAAAGCCAATCCTTTTTCAACGGCCGCCGCCTGCCTGCGACGGCCAAAGGCGTTCCATGATTTCAAAGTTTCCTGGCCAAGACGGATTCTTTAACCATTTAAAATAAAACAGTTGGTGAACATGATTGGTGCCATTGCCGTCGTCCTGGTATTGGGCGGCCTCATTTTTTTTCATGAACTTGGCCACTTTCTTGCTGCGCGCATGTTGCGCATGGGAGTGAAAACCTTTTCTCTGGGCTTTGGTCCGCGGCTTTTCTCTTTCAAACATGGAAGAACCTGTTATCAAGTCGCCTGCCTGCCGCTTGGCGGATATGTCTCTTTGGTTGGGGAAGAAAAAAAAGACGAGATACCTGAAGGATTCTCCACCCGGGACAGTTTTTCGCTCCGGCCCGCATGGCAACGTTTTATTGTCATCATTGCCGGCTCGGTTTTCAATCTTCTGCTCGCGGGCTTTATTTACTGGGGCCTTTTCTGGAGCAGCGGACTGTTCACCAACGAGCCCATAGCAGGCGAAATACAGGCGGAAAGCCCGGCGGCCCGTTCCGGCATAATCACGGGCGACCGCATCATATCCATCAATGGACATGCCATTCAGGCGTGGCACGAAATATCCCCCACCATACAAAAACTGGGGGGCGGACCTCTTGTGTTTGATATTCAGCGGAACAATGTCCCGCTGTCTTTGACCGTTGTTCCGGAGTCGCGGCCGTCGCAACTTAATCCCAAAGAAAAGGTGTGGATTGTGGGGATGCTCCCGGAACTGACCCGGCTTTCCTTTTTTTCCGCCGCACGATACGGCTTTGAAGAAACAGGACGCATCATCGCTCTTACAGGAAACGGATTTTGCCAACTTATCCAGAGAAGCGCTTCACTTAAAGAGGTGGCCGGGCCGGTGGGCATTGCGCAGATGATCAGCCGCCAGTCAGATCATGGCATAAGCAGCGTTCTGGCTTTGGCCGCGCTGATCAGCATAAACCTCGGCATTCTCAATCTTCTGCCCATTCCCGTGCTTGACGGCGGTCACGCGCTTTTTCTTGTTCTGGAAATGATATTCCGCCGGCCTATCCCAAGGCGGATTCAGGACGTAACGACAAAAGTCGGTTTGCTCTTTCTGCTGGGCCTGATGATTTTGGCCCTGTACAATGACATTATGCGGATAATCAATAATGCGACATGACAGCACTCTTCTCACCCTGGTCTTGAACAGCGCTGAAGGCGTCCTCCAGATAGTTCTTGGCCATACATTTTTGGATGAAACGTTCAGCGTTGTGAATGCCGCGTCCATTTGCGCCGCTTCACGGGGAGCGGAAGCCCTGACGCCTGCATTGCAAAAAATGTTGCGCGCATGCGCCATACCGGCCGGCGGCATAAAACGCATCGCCTGCGTTCGCGGACCAGGCGGTTTCACCGGCATCAGACTTGGAACAGCGACGGCTCTGGGCCTTGCCAGAGCATGCGGGGCGACTCTTGCCGGACTGGACTATCTGCCGCTTTTAGCTGAAAACGCGCTTGCCGCATGTCCAAAGGCCCACTGCGAGCAGGCTCAAAAAATCGCATGGGCGATTCTCCACGCACGGCGAAACGAGGTGGTGCTCCAGGGGTTTGCCAAAAATCTGGCTCCAATTACGCCCACACTGGCCTGTGCTTTGAAGGATGCGGCGCAGCTCATGCAAAAACACGGCGTTCCCCTGGCGGTCTTCGGCTCAGGGCTGCTCCGAAACGCCCAGGAATTGGCGGACCTTTTTCCGGAAGCCGCATCGTCGTTTCTGCTGGAAGATATCACCTGTCTGGCTCCTGAATCCCTGCTTAAAGCCGCGGCCAAAGCATCGTATGGACTGTCTCCGATTGAGCCCGCCTATGTCCGGGCCTGCGATGCGGAACAGAATCTGCCGGAAATCGCCAAAACCATGGGGCAAAATCCTGACGACGCCGTGAGCAGATTTGCCGCTTTGACCCATAACCGCACGCCATGAAATAAAAACGATACGCAGCCCATGACACGGGACCGGGAGAAAAACCGTCCGTTTTCATCTCTGCGCAGGCAGCAAAACATGGGTAAAGCATGCCCGCCCTTCAGCCCGCCTTAAGTTTTCCCGGTTCTTGCCGATAATAAAACATCTGCGCATAACATGTTTCTTTGGCGCACGCTTTGCATAAAGGAAGGATCTACCCGGTAAAGGGCAAAAACTTCCGTTTGAGCGAGGATACCCCCATGGCGACAAGTTATATTTCCGGAGGAACCAGAATCACGGGTCTTGGTTTTGACCTTGACTTCGACGGCATTCTTGAAAATATGTACACTCTTGAGTGCATTCCCAAAAACCGGTTTACCATCTGGAAAAACGACTGGCAGATCAGAGTGAATGCATTTCAGGAACTGAACACCGAAATGCTGGCGCTCAAAAGGACCATGGACAGCCTCAGCACGGTCAATCAGTTCCTTTCCAAAACCGCGACGGTCAGTGATGATACAGTGGTTTCCGCGACCAGTTCGCCGGATACGCCTGAAGGCATTTACAACATCAACGTCGAGCAGATCGCCACAACCGCCACGGTGACTTTTGAAGGACGCCGTTTTGCCGCCGGCGCCAAAATAAACAACTCGCAAACAGACGGCACGTTCACCTATTCCTATAAGGGGACGCAATATTCCGTCAATGTGCCGCCTGACACCAAAATCGAGCAGTTCGTCTCTCTTTTAAACAATGACCAGAAGAATCCGGGTGTCGTCGCGACTCTGATTAAAGACGGCAACGGCAACCAGATACTTCAGTTGCGCGGAAAAGACCTGGGGGCGAACGCGACATTGAAGATCGACGGCTATTCGAGCAATCTGAACTTTGGCGCATCCGCAACTTCGAATTCCACGTTCACCAACGGCCAAGTTCTCAATACAGCCGACCCATCGAGCCCGGACAGCGCAACATTGAGCTTCATTTTCACATATGACGGAAAAAATCACACCATAGACGTCGCGCCCGGAGAAACCATCAATGATCTGGTGAACTCCATAAACGCCCAAAGCAATACGACCGGCGTTCAGGCGCGTCTGTCGGAAGGCGACCATGGACGACTGATTCTTGAAGAAACGGACTCTTCCAAAAGACTTGGCATCACCGTTTCGGCAAACACCACAGTCAGCAGCCTGACTGCTTTTTCCAATACGGCGAGTTCTTCTTCGCAGACCTCAAGCGGCGTTTTTTCCAGCGACTCTGTGCTGAATCCCGCGGACAGCGGTAGCGACCTGACATTCTCCATTACGTTCGGAGACGGAACCCAAAAAAACTTTACGCTCAATCCGGGCAGCACCATGCAGGATTTGCTGGATGATCTCAATGATCCTTCGACAGGGGTCAACGCTGAGCTTGACGCCAACGGGAAACTGGTCATTACGGAAAGCGATCCCTCTCAGCAAAAAGGCTTCATCGTCTCCAGCTCCGTTTCCGGGCTGAATACGTTTATGAACGCGGACGACTGGGATATCATAGATCCGACCAATGCCAAGTATTCCATAAACGGATGGCCCAAAGAAGGATTGGAATCCGCCACAAACTCTCTGACAGAGGCCGTGCCGGGCATGACCATCCTTCTCAAAGACACGGGAAGCACGCAAATTTCCGTCAACGCGAGCATAGACGGCATCAAAGAAAACATCATCACCTTCATTGACGGTTATAACACGGTCATGGCGAAGATTCAGGAGCTGACCAAGGTTGATGAAAACAAGGAAGTCGTGGATACCGACGATACAAACTCCCTCTATGATTCGCAAATGGGCTCGGTGCTGACCGGCAACTACGGCGTGCAGATGATCGCCTCCAAACTTAAAAATGCTCTGACGCAAAAAGGCACGGGCTTTGAATATGCCGAATTCGACCTGGACGGCAACCTGATAAGCGGCGACCGGTATTCGGCCCTGTCCCAGATAGGAATAAAGACGGTCACGGATGAGGGAGACGAAAGCTTCGGCCTGCTGACCATAGATGAGGAGGCGCTTGAAGAGGCGCTCTCCACAGACATGAACGCGGTTGTGGAGCTGTTTGCGGCGGGCGGAAACGGCGTGACGGATTCGGCCGACTTCACCTATGACTCATATCTCCCCGGCACCACGCAAAGCGGCACATATACAGTCAGCTATGATGTGGAAATGGAGTATGTGAACAAGCAAAAAGTTGATGCGAGCGGCGCGCCGATGGTCGATGCCGACGGCAATCCTGTCTATGAGCAGGATGTGAACGATGACGGAACCCTGAAGGTGGATGCCGAAGGAAATCCCGTATATGTGCAGGTGGCAACAGGCAAGTATATCATCACCAATGCCTACATCAACGGCCAGCCAGCAAAAATCAATCAGGAAGACCGGCTGATCACAGCCACGACGTCAGGAGACGCGGCCGCAGGTCTGGCTATTATGGTCAACAATATGAAGCCTGGCTCCTACTCAGGAGAGGTGCGCCTTAAAGGCGGCAAGGCCAGCGACTTGTCCGCGGTGCTCAGCCAGCTCAACAATTCGGATACCGGAACATTGCCTGTTCTTATCAATAATTATCAAACAATCATAGAACGCATCGACACCAAGATTGACTTTGAAAACAACCGGCTTGCTTTGTGGCAACGCACGCAGCGCGAACGTTTTGCACGGCTGGAAGCGACGCTTTCGACATACCAGGCGCAATTGAATGCCCTTGAGTCGCAGCTTGAAAGCCTTAAATCTTCCAGTAGCAGCAGTTAATATAAACGGCACAGGGGCCGTCTTTTGCCGGTCCCTGCGAAAACAGTCTTTTATCGGGCCGTCCTTTGCCGCTCAAGCGCAGTTGGAATGGAGAAACAACAATGAACAGGGCCGCAAACGCCTACTTTCAAACCCAAGCCGCCACAACGTCCCAAGGGGAAATACTCCTTCTTCTTTACGATGGAATCGTCAAGTTTCTTACACGGGCAAAAGAAAAAATACGTGAAAGGGATTTCGCGGCCAAAGGCATTGCAATCTCCAAGGCAATGGATATCATTTCCGAACTTGATGCATGCCTGAATGCTGAAAAAGGCGGCGCGCTCACTGAAAATCTGCACCGGCTTTATGCATATTGCAACACCCGGCTTCTTGACGCCAATTTGAAGATGAGCATTCCGTATGTCGATGAAGTCATCAGGATTATTGAAAATCTGCGCGATGCATATGCAAGTGTCATCAATACGCCGGAAGCCCAGAACGCGGCGAAACTGGCGCCTCCCCTATCCTCCGCTACACGCATGCCAAACCGCGCCCCACAAAAAACCGTATTGGGCAGACCAGTCAATCCGTCAGGCAAAACGCCGTTGCTGGCGACTACGCGGCCTCAGCAGGCATGCCTTGCCTATCGACACGATACCGAATGCGCCATGCAGCCTGCCGGCGCGCCCAGTTCCGCCTCAGCCGTTTCCGAATCCGGCGCCGCATCCAATGCCCAGGAGCAGGGCATGGCGGCAAGCTCGCCCCAAAATAAACAGCTTCCGGCACAGGCGGCCCCGGTTCAAGAACCTCTTTCGCCCCTCCCGCCAGCCGCGCCCTCAACGCCGCAACCGGCTAAAGGTTTTTCCCGCGCCCTTGCAGGCTCTTCGCTATATCGCAAGGTGGCCCGGCAAATATAACGGCATTTTTTGCCGCTCATGCCCGCAAACAGCATTCCTGTTCAGCGGGCTTTTTTTGCGCGAACGTGGTTCCGTAAACAGAACAGCCGCAATATCTCCACCGTCTTCGCCCTTTGCGCTCTTTGTTTCCACAGCTCGACAATCCGCCTTAGATAGACTAGATTCAATACATTCGGCGGCATCGCCTCAGCTTCTCCAGAACAAAGAACGCACATCCGCAAGGCCCGCCGTCAATTCTGTCCTTTTTGGGATAGTAATAAGGCGGCAAAGCCCAAGAGACGCTTTGCGCTTGGGCCTGAGAGGGGGCGAGCATCCCCGCCCAAACGCCCATCTGATGCCCGCCCAAGGGCGCGGGGCGGGGCTATATGTCCTTCCCGCCTTCGGTCTTAAACCACAGAGGAAGACAGATGAAAGAACAGCTCCTCTTAATCGGCGGCGGCGGACATGCCGCAGCCTGCATCGACGTACTGCGCCTTTCCGGCATATTTTCCATAGCAGGTTTTGTTGATCCCGCGCTTGAGCCGGGAACAAACTGCTTCGGCTATCCCGTACTGGGACGCGACGAGGATCTCCCGGCTTTGGCGCGCCTGTATCCAAATGCGTTTATCACCGTTGGACAAATAAAGACGCCCACCGTCAGAATGCGCTTATTCGCCACGCTCGCAGCCCTGGGATGCAATCTGCCGCGCATTGTTTCCCCTCTGGCGCATGCCGCGGACAGCGCCAATCTTGGGGCTGGCACGATAGTTATGCACTTTGCCCTGGTCAATGCCTATGCGCGCGTTGGAAAAAACTGCATCGTCAATACCCGCGCCGTCATTGAGCATGAATGCCACATAGGCGACCATTGCCATATTGCCGTGGGCGCTGTCGTCTGCGGAAACGTCACTGTGGAAGACGGGGTTTTTATCGGCGCCGGCGCCGTCTGCCGGCAAGGAATTCATATTGGCGCTGGAGCGGTAATCGGGTGCGGAACAACGGTTTTGACCGATATACCCGCAGGAACGATTTTTACCGGAAAAAAATGCTGAAACATTCCGTCTAAAAAAGCGGCGATTCATTTGCGTAAAAAAATGCCGGGAGCATACCGTGCACAGCAGCGAATCCGCCGTCCCAAAAAGCCGCCTCCATATGCATAAAGGCCGGCTCAAAACGAACCTGGTCTCAGGAACCCGGATGATCCCGCCCCATATTTTTGGCAATAACCCGTTCCAGTTTTCGCCCAATCAGCGAACAGGAAAGGGTGAGGCAAAGATACAAAAGCGTGACCATGGTCCAGACCTCAAAGGTCATATAGGTGGCGGCCATGAGTTCCTGTCCCTGAAACGTCAGTTCGCGAACGGAAATAGCCGAAACAATGGCAGAATCCTTGATGGTTGAAATAAGCTGCCCCACAAGCGGCGGAGTGATGACGCGCAATGCCTGAGGAAGAATGACCAGCCGCATCTGCATACCTCTCGGCATGCCCAAACTGGATGAAGCCTCCCACTGGCCCTTTGGAACAGAAAGAATCCCGCCGCGTACAATTTCGGCAATATAGGCGCCTTCGTAAGCGCCCAGAGCAATAATCGCGGAAATAAAGGTATGCAGCGACCCGACAGGCGCCAAAAAAAACGCGCACAGGGACTGAATCCACTCAGGCGCATCCCGCAAAGACTCTTCCACGAACCCCAGAGGAAGAACCTGAGTGCTGATGAAAAAATAAAAAAGAAATAGAAGCACCAGCGGCGGCGTGTTACGCATTATGGCCACATAACTTGCGGCAAGCCAGCGTAAAAACCGCACGCGCCCCAATCGGAGAAGAGCTGCCGCGCATCCGAAAACAACGCCCAGAAGCGCTCCCCACAGGGACAGCCGCAAAGTTGTCATCAACCCTTGCAGCAACACCCCGGCGGCAAAGCCGTCTTCTGTTGACCGCACCAAAAAACGCGGTACGGCAGCCCAGTCAAAATGATAGACCAGAATTGTTCGGGTACGCCACAAAAACCAAAAGCTGAAAAATGCCGCAATCAGTATCAGGGCGACGTCGGCAAACAATTCTTTGCGTTTATGCACGCTATTTCAGATCCTTTTCCCATTCCACGGATTCAAACCAGTATGCCTGCCGTTCGGCGAGCCAGCCTTCCGCATCCACCATGCGAATCCAGTTGTTAAAGTAATTAAGCGTGTCCACATCGCCCTTGCGCACGGCAAAGCCCACAATTTCTTTAGTAATCGTGCCCTTGACGGGCTGATACAATTTTTCGGGATATTTTGCGGCAAGCTGCGCCGGAAGCGGCGCGCTGGAAAGAAACGCATGAGCGCGGCCGGTGAGCAGCTCCTGAACGGCCTGCGGTTCTTCATCAAACATGCGCAAAGTAGCCTTTGGCAGGAACTTTCTCGCCACATCCACGCTTGTCGCGCCCGTACGGACGGAAATAATCATTTCCGGCTTGTTGAAATCTTCCAGAGAATGCAACTCGCCGACGCTCTTGTTCGCCACAATGGCCATTCCCATATATTCATAAGGAATGGTGAAGTTCACTTTGGCGTTCCGGTCCGGCTTGACTCCCATGCTTGCGATGATCACATCAAATTTGCCGGTCAAAAGCGCAGGAATAATTCCGGACCACTTGGTGGGAACAAGCTCCAGCTTAACGCCCATATCCTTTGCAAGACGAGTGGCCACGTCAATTTCATACCCTATGAACTTGCCGTTTTTATCCTGCATGGCCCAGGGAACAAATGTGGAAAATCCCACACGCAACACGCCGCGCTGCAAAACATCCTCAACGACACTTTGCGGTTCCTGTTTCTGCGCGAATGCGTGGGGAGCAAGCGCCGCGCATAAAACCAGTCCCATGATCAGAGCTCGAACTGCACGTTTTACCATAACTTCTTCTCCTTAGGGTATTTCTAGATCCTGCGCTGCGTCCTTCGTTCGAGGCGCGCTGTAAGAAACGCAAGACTCAATGTCAAAACCAGATATACGGCGGCGACGACAAGCCATATTTCCAAAGAAAGAAAAGTATCGGCAATGATGACCTGCCCCTGCATGGACAAATCGGTTACGGCAATGATGCTGACCAACGCTGTATTTTTTACTAGATTGACAAGCTCGCCGGTGAGAGGCGGCAATACATGCGAGAACGCTTGAGGCAAAACAACATGGAGAAACGTCGCCGCACGCGAAAAGCCAAGACTGAATCCCGCTTCCCACTGCCCTTTCGGCACAGCGCCGATTCCCGCTCTGAATATTTCAGCCAGATATGCGCCTTCAAAAAGCGACAGAGCCAGAACCGCGGAGGGAACCTGCCCCAGCCCAAACACCGGCGCAATGATAAAATACATGACGAACAATTGTACGACAAGCGGCGTATTCCGGATGGTTTCCACATAGACGCGGGAAAAAAAACGCCCTACCCGGGATTTTCCCATTCCGGCAATCGTCCCGGCAAGACCAAATACAAAAGAAAGCGCCAGGCTTATGACCGCAATATAGAGGGTCATGCCAAGGCCTCTTAAAAGAGGACCGGCCACAAAGCCATTATCGTCCCATGTATAAAAAAACTGGCTGACCCTGTACCACTGCCAATTATAACTGCTTTGCGCAATTCCGCGAAATATGAGAAAGGCGACGCCGCTTAACGCCAGGCCATAGCACACGATATCCCGCAAAAAAATTACGGCGGCATATTTTTTTTTCCATCCGGGGGTAATCGTTTTAATCGCCATGGGTTTTTATTAATATAAATTAAAATTCATGCAAGAAAAAATTAAATATGAGATAAAAAACACCATTTCAGGCGGCATAACCATGTTTATGAAAAAATTAATTTTACAAAGTATCAATCAACAAATTCGGTTACATTTTTGATGCACTCTTTCTATATAAAAAATTTTAGAAGATAAAATAAATAATATCGCAGTAAAATTAATTTTTTGTAATAAATCGTATATAGTGCTACTGTTCCTAAAACACTCTCTTTGAACTTCAAAAAACACTAAAACTTATTACACCTTTATCATGACTCCATCAATGAAATACATGCCCGGCGAAAAACCGCCATGCGTCAAACATACTTCATTCAAATAGTGCGATATCCAGGCTAATGCCATGAAAACCAACGCTGGCGCGCCAAACTGTTCGCTTATTAAAAAAAGACAGTGATCGTATAGAATCACGCAGGATCAAAGCCGGCCTGCCGATACGGCCGAACGTCTGCCGCCAAGGCGGCATTACGCAAGCAAGGGATTATGCATGAAACATGTCTGAACAAGAAGCGGCATTTGGGAATGCGCCGGCTATATAAAAACAGCTTGTTCAAGCCCGCCCTTTTACGCTATCGCGCCGCCACACGTATTTTAGTAATATACCCGCGCGCATCCTATCCGTCCATGGGTCTATGGACGGATAGGATATCAAAAATCGCCGCAACTTCGCGCATAATCACTTCATAATCAAATCGCCCACATACAGGAAACCTTGGGATGTAATCACGTCTTTAAGATTAGCCGCAGTTGACCGGGCGGCCATGGAAAAAGGCTCTGTGTACAAAGGAATAAAAGCGGCATCGTCGTATGCGATGCGTTCAGACTCAACCAACAAGGCTGTGCGCTTTGCGGCATCCATTTCACGGTTGGCCCTGCGAAGCAACGCATCATAGGCCGGATTGCAATAGTTGCCGCTGTTGTACTGTCCTTTGCCGGTATTCCGGTCAAAGCACATCAACAGATATTCGCCATAGTTTACCGTGTCTTCAGTGTCCGGATGCCAACCGATCATCTGAAGATCAGCGACCTGATTGTCAAATTCATTCCAGAACTGCGGCCTGGGGTACGTCCTGAGAACGACCTTGACGCCCGCCTTCGCCATCATGGAAACAAAAGCCTGCGCGACTTCGACGCCCTTTACATACCGATCGTTGGGCGCAATCATGGACAGTTCAAGGTCGCCTTCATAACCGGCCGCCTTGAGCAAAGCGTGCGCTTCCTCCAGATTATAACGGCTTCCCAGAGAAGGGTCATGCCCCGGCATTCCCTCAGGCGCCTGCTGATACAGCGGCTTAGCACGCCCACGCATAATCCTGGAGACTATAGCGTCATTATCAGTGGCCGCAATCAGGGCCTTGCGCACTCGCACATCGGCAAGCGCCACGCTTTTTGCGCTATTCATCTGAATGGTGACAATCCTTGTGCTCGGCCTTGCAATCAATTCTAGCCCGGGCGCCTGCATAAGCCGGTCATACTCCTCTATGGGCACAGGAGAAATACAATCCACGTCGCCATGCAAAAGAGCAAGCACACGCGCCGTCTCATCTTTAATGGGAATCCATTCAATCACATCCACATTGCCGCGTTCGCCCCAGTAGCCCTCATTAGCCTTAAGCACAAACTTGACGCCGCGCCTGCGCGCGGCAATTTTAAAAGGACCAGTCCCGGCCGTATGTTCGGAGGCAAAGGAATACCCATCCTTGACAATAAGTCCTTTATCCATGCCCTTTTCATCCCGGCCGCTGAAAAATGCGCTGTCCATGGGAAAAATATAGGCCGCAAGATTAAGAATCAAGCCGTATGGTTCTTTTGTAATAATATCAATAGTATAATCGTCAATAACCCTTGAACCGGCAACAACCTCATACAGCGCTTTGAAATCATACGAGCGTTTCAGACGATTCAAAGTCCAGGCCACATCTTTGGCCGTAAAGGGATTCCCGGTCTGAAACCGCACACCTTTGCGCAGATACAGACGAAACGTAAGCGGATCAATCTGTTCCCAACGTTCCGCCAGTCTGGGTTCGATTTTCATATCCGCGCTCCAACGCACAAGCGGATCATACACAAGATGGCAAAACGCCAGAACAGGACCGGACAGCTGCCCCATAGGATCGAGGGTTTCAGGATCGGCAGCCGTCGCCATACGAAAAACAGCGCGCTCCGCACACAGGCCGGCCGCGCCTGCGCCCAAAACCCAACCAATCACCAGAGCCAGCGTCAGCAAACGTTTCATCCCGGTCCCCTGAAATTCATAAAACGGCCAAACTTGTCATGGGAAATCAGCGCATCAGATACAAAATCAAGGCATCCTCAAAAAATGCCGCCTGCTGCAAAAACTACCTTATGATTCTGAAAATGCAAAGATTCTTATCTATGACGACACGACGAAAACAGAATGCGGGGCACGATTGAACATATATCTATGACGCATGCCCCAAAAACGCTGCGCCTCTCTGCCCTTCATGTTTTCCAACGCGCGCAAGGCCCCGGCAGGCGCAATGCGTTTGAAAGGCTATGCCGCCCCAAAAGGCAAAAAAATCTATTGGGAAACAGTCCTGAACGCCTCTTCTTTCCCTTTCGTCACGGGCCATGACTGTCTTTTATTATTGTAAAGCATATACTTGGCGGTATTGAAAATGCCATTGGCCACATTGTCAAGGCGCGTAAAGAGTTCCGGATATTCGCCGGCGCAATTTTTTCTCCAGTCTTCCGCGTCATAGCGCAATAATTTCGCCTCCCCATCCCGATTGTCATAGAGGCACAGATCTCCGTCAACCAGAAGAAGAGGAGCGGGAGCGGCGCGGCCCACAAAGGCATAGCGGCTGCCGTCAAAACGCGGATCAAACAGATCTCGGCCCAGCGTATAATTTTTATACCCTATGCCCAACAGCCCGGCAATAGTCGGAAACACGTCCAGATGAGTTCCGGATTTGGCATATTCGCCGGGAACCACGCCCGGCCCGTGAATGATCAAAGGCACATGAAACGCGGAAAGACGCAATTCCTGATATCCCTCCGGCGCGGCAGGCGAATGTTCCGTCAATCCATGATCGCCGGTTATAACGAATATCGTATCTTTATAGTATGAAGAATTTTTTGCAAGATTCATGAATTCGTGCAAGGCGTAATCACAAAACCGGAAGGAATTATACTCATCCAGGCTGACGAATCCGTACTTTTTCAGAAATTCCGAAGAGCGCTCCTCGATCTTGAATGAGCCATGGTCTTTGGGAATGGTAAAAGGTTTATGGAACGCCGCTGTCTGAATGGCCATAAATACAGGTTTGCCTTCAGCCGCGGCCTTTTCCAGCACCTCATGCGATTCCCGGAACAAATCAAGATCGGAAATGCCCCAGACATCTACATTGGAAGCCTTCCAGGCGCCTTCCTCAAGAATGACAAGATCATCCACGTTATGTTCCAGAAAACCGCGGATATTGGCCCAGCTCGCATTGCCGCCAAGACAATAAAATTTGGCATAGCCCTTGAATTCATTGAGAATAAGACGCTGGTTCACCACAAAAGGATTGCGGGAGCTTGTCTGGTAGGACTGGTTGATATCCGGAATGCCGGTAAACAGGGAAAAAATAGCGCGCGCTGTCGTCCGCGCCGGTGCGAAATAGGAGCTGAAATAGGCGGATTCTTTGGCCAGAGCCAGTGTTTCCGGAGTGGTGTCCGGCCCATAGGGCGCAAAGGACGATTTATGATGGGAAAACGATTCCATGATGATCAGGACCACATTGGGCCGCCTGCCGCTTTCAGCGAGCGGACGCTCGGGAACCGTTCTTTCAAAGTTCAACGCGGCTTCATCCGGATGCGTCACGCCAAGAAACGACGCCATTGCCGGATAGTACCGGCGCACCTTCTCAATGTCATAGTCATTGGCCTTGACGGACTTATAGGTATCAATAATATTCTGAATGGGGTTAAGCGCCAGCGCCGTGACATTCGGGTTTCCGGAGAAGTAGGCATGGCTCCAGCGCAAAGGAAACAGGTTGGTGCTGATTTGTCCGAATCCGACCAGCCCCAACACAATAAAACACAGCAGAAAGTTCCGGACGCGCCTTAAGCCTGAAATCCGCGTGGGCGCAAAACTCGATAAAAAACGGCGCACCATGCGACAGGATATATATGCGGCAATAAGAAGAGCCAGCGCGCATGGTATGACCGGGTAACTCTCCCAGACCATTTGGGCGGAGGTCTTAAGATCTCTGGCCATGTCGAAAAATGCGGCGTTTATCCGCAATCCAAGATAGGAGAAGTGACCGAAATCCCCAAGGTACAGGGAAAACAACAAGAAAAACACTACGCCGTAAAACAGGCCGATTCCCCTGCTCCATCTGGAAACGCGGGAACGCAGTCCAGGCAGAAAAAGTAAAAGAAGCATGGGCAACGACAGGGCGACCGCAATGCGTCCGTCAAATTTAGCCCCAATATAAAAGGCGTAGCAGATATCATCCCATGAGGCTACGGACAGGCTCTCCCACTGCCAGACGGCAAACGCCAGACGAAGGACGACCAGAAGAAACCAGACCGCGACAAAAAAAACAAGAAGCTTGCGCACCGATGCATCTTTGATCATATTTCCCCTGTCCATGCGCAACCCCACCCTCTTCGCTGACAGAAGAATACAGATCTCCGGCCTGCCGGGCGTAACGCACTGCATTTGAGCTCGTAAAACGGTTGTTCAGCGGGCTGAAACGCCCCAACCATGACTTCGGGTTCTTCTTTTCTGCTTACGACTTCGAATACACGTTCAAAAATAAAGCCGACGCATAGTAAGAGATGAACGTGTCTTTAGCAAGTTTTCGTTTATCCGCCCGCTGCCGGCGATTTGCAAAGCGTAAACGCCGTTAAGACGGCCGCTTTTTCAAATCCGCTCCGCGCCGGTTTATAGCCGGAAGAATGCCTTGCGCCAAAGGCAAGGCCGCTTGCACACTTCAGCTTGTATCCGCTGAAAAATGCCTTTATATTCTGGGCAAACGAACGCTCTGCAACGAACGCAAAAAATGCCGGAGCCGCCAGACGGCCTGAAAAACGCGGTTGCGCGCATACGAAATGGCTGTTTTTTTTTGCAGGATATCCGTATATGCATCGGACAAACGACATGACGCCGCCCATGCGCGCCGGGACGCCGGCGTCCCTTCGCACGCGACTCGCGCAGCCTGAATTTGTGCCTATGACCCGCGCAGAGATGGAAGCGCTTGGCTGGAACGAGCTGGATATTTTGCTGATTACAGGCGACGCGCATGTGGATCATCCCGCTTTTGCCCCGGCCCTTCTCGGACGCTGGCTGATCCGGCACGGCTTTAGAACCGGCATCATCTCCCAGCCTGCATGGACCGACCCGCAAAGCCTGCTTGCCATGGGCAGACCCTTGCTTTTTGCCGGAATAACCGCGGGCGCTGTCGATTCCATGCTGGCGCATTATACGGCGTTCAGGAAAAAACGAAGCGACGACGCATTTACGCCCGGCGGCCGCGCCGGCGCCCGGCCAAACCGCGCCGCCATCGTCTATGCCAATCTCGCGCGCCAGGCATTCCCCGGTCTTCCTCTTGTTCTTGGCGGCATAGAAGCCTCGCTGCGCAGAATAACCCATTATGATTTCTGGAGCGATTCCCTGCGGCGTCCTTTGCTGGCGGACGCCAAAGCGGATATTCTGGTATACGGCATGGGCGAACGCCCTTTGCTTGAACTTGCCCTGCTTGCCCAAAACAGTAACGATGCTTTTCTCTCCAAAGCCCGCTTTGTGCGGGGCGTCGCAACTATCGGCAGACGCGCCGATTTGCCAGACGACGAAGCCGTCGCCCGCCTTCCAGGCCTTGCGGCCATTGAAGCTGAGCCTAAATTACTGGTCCAGACCGCCATGCTCATGGAAAAACTGATGCATCAGGGAAACTCCTGGGCCATTGAACCGCTTGACGCCAAACCCGACGGCCGAATCCTGATCTTGTCTCCGCCGGCTCATCCGCTGTCCGCTGCGGAGCTTGACGAGCTCTATGCCCTGCCCTATTCCCGCAGGGCGCATCCCGCATACCAGGCGGCGATTCCCGCGGAAGAAATGCTGCGCACGAGCATCACCACGCACAGAGGATGCGGCGGCGGATGCTCGTTTTGTTCGCTCGCATTGCATCAGGGACGGCGTATCGCTTCCCGAAGCCGCGAATCCGTACTTCAGGAGGCGGAAAAACTGGTCGCGCTCATTCCGCGCGGAAGGCGCTCCAGGGCGGGCATCGCCATAAGCGACGTCGGCGGCCCCAGCGCGAATATGTGGGGCGGACGCTGCACGGCCGAACCCGGCCAATGCGTGCGCGCAAGCTGTCTTACGCCGCGCCCCTGTCCGGCATTTTCCGTCAATCAGAAAGAGTGCGCCGCCTTGCTGCGGGCCGTGTCGGCGTTGCCCGGAATACAAAGCGTGCGCGTCGCAAGCGGGGTGCGCTTCGACATGCTCTTAAACGACGAGGACGCCTTGAAGGCGTATACGTCCGAATTTACCGGCGGTCAGTTGAAAGTCGCGCCGGAACATATCTGCTCCGATATTCTGGCCCTGATGCGCAAACCGCCGCGCCAGGTTTTTGAAACGTTTCTCAAAGCCTTTGCGCAATACTCCCGCCAGGCCCATAAAGAACAATACGTCATACCGTATCTTATGAGCGCCTTCCCCGGGTGCACGGACAAACATATGTATGAACTGAAAGCATGGCTCACGGCGCGAAACTGGAGCCCGCAACAGGTTCAATGTTTTATCCCGACGCCCGGAACAGTGGCTGCCGCTTTATTCTATTCCCAGACAGACATGAAAGGGCGTCCCCTGCCTGTGGCGCGCACAGATGCGGAGCGTTTGCGCCAGCATTCCATTCTTATACGGCAACCGGAGGAAAAAAAACATGCGCAACGCCGAAAGCCGGCTCGTTCGTCTCGAAGAAAAAGCGTATTTCCAGGAACGGACCATTGAGGCGCTCAATGAAGCGCTTGCCCTGCAGCAAAAGCAGATTGACGCACTGGAACGCTCGCTGGCAGCAACCGCGAGGAGACTGGAAGCAATGATACTCGCGCTTGAAGAGAACCGGCGGCATCCCGGACTGGAAATTCCGCCCCATTACCAGCCCAAACCTGAATTATAAATCACAGTATGGCGCAAGACGCGGCAAAGGGCGGCTGCAGCATTTAATCAAAAAATACTGCCGTTCGCCTCTTTTTCGCCTATCGTAAAAAACGCGGAAACGCTTCCATATTTTTCCACTCCTATCCACAAAGGAAAACAGCGTGAATGCAGGCTCAAGTCCGCCCATCGTTCTGTCGCCGCTTTCAGGGGAGCCGGCCAGGCCCGAAGCCTCTTTTCCAACCGCGTTTCTCATCAATGGCTATGCGGAAAAAGGGATTGACGTCCGCCGCTTTTTTGCCGGTCTGGACGCTATAACCCTGTACAGTTGCCCGACGACCGGATACCGATTCTACGACCCGCCTTCTCTGGCTGGCGATACGGAGTTTTACGCGGCTTTAAGCGCGTTTTCCTGGTATTACTCGCCCATCCGCTGGGAGCACGAATATGCGGCCACCCTTTTAAGCCCCGGAATGCGGATTTGTGAAATCGGATGCGGTCAGGGCAGTTTTCTTGAATCCGCATCCAGGGCGGGATGCGTCTGCACAGGACTGGATATCAATGAAAAGGCCGCCGCCAAAGCGCTCGAACGCGGCCTTGACGTTCATACGGACTCCTTGCAGGATTACGCTGCGCGCCGTCAGTCGTCCTATGACGCGGTGCTCGCCTTTGAGGTGCTGGAACATATTTACGATGTGCGCTCCTTTTTCCATTCAGCGCTCAGCATGCTCCGGCCCGGCGGAAAGCTTGTACTGTCCATGCCGAACAATGACGCATTCAGCTATCATTTTGACGCCGTTCAACTTCTGAACCGACCGCCTCACCATATGGGGCTTTGGAACTATCGCGCGCTTCTGGCGCTTGGACGCTTTTTCCCGTTGCGCGTTGATACGCTGGAATTCGAGCCTTTAAGCCACTTTAAACCACAATGGATTGACGCACTGCTTCGCGCCAGGCTTATTGGAAAATACGGAGAGTTGTGGAAAAATCTTCCGGAAGAGGCTTGGGAACTTTGCGCCGCGCCAGCCCGGGAATGGCATCCGTTTTTGCACGGACCATCCATGGTGGCCGGCTTCATCCGCCTGTAGTCTGGACCAAAAAAGCATTCGATAAAAAAGAGGCGGGCGAATAGGCATGTTCTTATTGATCTTCAAAAATAACTGAGATATAATGATGAATTGAGACCAAAATACTCAATTCTGTACAATGAGGGGACCGGCTGCACGCGCTGATGGAAAACGTGGCCGGTCCCCGGCAGGAGTCGCTTACTCCATAATGTACAGGTCAAAACTATCCGAAAAAACGCCTTTTATATCTTGGCGGCCGTGCGCAGATCCGCCGCGGCGTCGGTTTTTTCCCAGGTGAATTCCGGAAGTTCGCGGCCAAAGTGGCCATAGCAGGAGCTCTTGAGATAAATCGGACGCTTAAGGTCCAGGCGCTTGATGATATAGTACGGACGCAAGTCAAACACCTGCTTTACAGCTTCCGTGAGCACCTCATCCGACAGTTCGCTGGTTCCCAAAGAAGAGCACAGCACGGATACAGGCTGCGCAACGCCGATGCAGTATGCGATCTGCACTTCGCACTTGGGCGCAAGGCCGGCCGCGACAACGTTTTTAGCGATATACCGGCCCATATACGCCGCTGAGCGGTCCACCTTGGAGGGGTCCTTTCCGGAAAACGCTCCGCCGCCGTGGTGTCCCATGCCGCCGTATGTATCCTGAATGATCTTGCGTCCCGTCAGTCCCGCGTCCCCCATCGGACCGCCGACCACAAAACGTCCGGTTGCGTTGATGAAGACTTCGCAGGTCTTGGGATCATAAAATTTCTCCGGCAAAACAGGGGCGATCACATGCTTCAAAATGCCCTCGTGAATTTCCTCATTGGACACGTCCGCGCTGTGCTGGGAAGAAACAACCACATTGGTGATACGGCTGGGCTTGCCGTCCACATATTCAAACGAAACCTGGGTTTTGCCGTCAGGACGCAGGAACGGAAGCAGGCCGTTTTTGCGCACTTCGGTCAGACGTTCAGACAAGCGATGGGCCCAGTAAATGGGAGCCGGCATCAGCGTGTCGGTTTCATCGCAGGCAAAGCCAAACATCATCCCCTGGTCGCCGGCCCCCTGGTTTTCAGGGTCGGGACGGTTTACGCCCTGGGCAATATCCGGCGACTGTTTGTCAATGGAGGAAATGACGGCGCACGTCTTTGAGTCAAAGCCCATTTCCGAGCTGTTATACCCAATATCCGCAATCGTTTTACGCACGACGGCCGGCAAATCGGCAAAGCCGCTCGTGGTGATTTCCCCACCGATAAAAGCAAGACCGGTCGTCACAAAGGTTTCGCAAGCAACATGAGATTCAGGGTCCTGTGCCAGAAGCGTATCAAGCACGGCATCGGATATCTGGTCGGCAACCTTGTCAGGATGCCCTTCCGTCACAGATTCGGATGTAAAGCAATATTTGCCTTTTGCGGGGATCATTTTTTCCTCCTTGGGGGCGCAAGACTTCATTTCTAACGCCTGACTACCTGTTCATGTTAAATCTATATATCAAACTATTCTGATATATCTGTCATGAATTTTATTACACATAAATTTGCATCTTGTCCAGAAAGAAATACGGACGTAGTGTGACCGCCAGAAAAACCAGACGCCGCCCGTTCCCAAAAACCATCCGCAATCATGTTGAACCGGAGGATGAGCCATATGCGCGAACATGAAGGCAGCAAACAAAAAGGCATGCATAGCAATTCGTTTTATCAGGGAAATCTTGATTCGTTCTGCGCCGTGTATGCTGTTTTGAATGCCCTTGGCATAACGCACGGCCTTACGCTTTCAAACGCTGTTCCGCTTTTTCGGGAAATACTTTTGCATATGAGCGCGGATACGCAACGCTGGTATGATACGGTATATAACGCCACCGACTTTTTATGGCTGGTCGAAGACGCTTTGGAAATAGCCCGGTTTCGGGGCTATCTTCTGGACGTCGAACGCCCATGGGCCGGCAAGTCCGCCCAGGGCCCCTGCACGGAAAAAATATGCTGGCGGGAAATGCGCCTTTGGCTCTCTCCTCTCGGAGCGCACGCCAATACCGTCATCTTTCGCTTTCACCGTTTTTTGCCCGGCCATGAAACGCCGGTTATTTCTCACTGGACGGTTGGCGAAACAATTGAAAATGATACGCTTATCCTGCGCGACGCAAGCCATGAACCCAGGGCGACGCGAGCCATTCACAGCCGGGGATTTCGCGTCAGAAGGGAAAAAATAGATGAAAATTCGCCCATTCTCATAGATCCGGATACGCTGTTTTTCATACGCCCAAGTTAGCGCGCGTTCCCTTTCCAGGCATGCCTTTCTGTTTAAAATCAAAATGTTCAATGCGTTGCATTCATTCACGCCCCGCTGTTTCGCGGTTGTAAAAAATTATACTTTGCCCCTATAGTCTTATTTCTCAGGGCCGAAAAGAAGGCATAACTTC
>CALUUT010000055.1 GCA_944324045.1 uncultured Desulfovibrionaceae bacterium
GACCAGCGTCGACTTGCCGATTCCGGACCCGGCCGTGAACAGGTACAGCTCTCCCGGCCGAAAGCCGCCCAGCATGGCGGAAAGCGCGGGATACGGCGCGCCGTATCCTTCCGGCGGCGGCGTGCGCACGTCCTCCCAGAGCTCCTTGCCTGAACGAATCCCGTCCGGACGCCACGGAGCGGCGTCCCAAAGCGCGGAAACAAGCTCGCGCGTCAATCCGGCCATGAGGCATTCATTGGCGTCCTTCATGGGCAAACGCGCGATGCGCGCCTTGCCGGGCGTGAACAGAAGCGCGCACTCCATGGCCGCATTCTGGCCGGGCTCGTCCATGTCAAAGGCCAGAACAATCTCCTCAAATCCCTCAAGCCACTCCAGCGACGCCTTTAAATACTTCGCGGCGCTGTGCGCTCCATTGGGCACGCTCACCACAGGCCAGCGGTTGCCCTGCATCTGGCTTACGGACATGCAATCGATCTCGCCTTCGGTCACCACCACGCGCCGGCCGGACCCAGGCCACAGATGCTGCCCGAAAAGCCCTATGGACTTAACGTCGCCAATCCACCGGAACTCCTTGTTTTCCATGCGCAGATGCTGGGCCGCCAACTCGCGCCGGGCATTGAAAAAAGGCGCGACATGACAGGGCCGCCCCTGGTATGCGCCGATGCCGTACCCGAAATGGCGGCACGTCTCCAGGCTGATGCCGCGCGCCTTCAGGGGCCTGAACGCCACAGGAAGCGCCGTGAATTTCGCAATGCGGGCATGATCCGGCCGCTCCCCGGAAGACGCTTCCCGTCCCGCTTCCCGGCCTCTGGATTGCAGCCGCCCGGAACCTGATTTTCCGGCATCCGGTTTTCCGGACGAGCCCGACGCGGCCTCGTAATGCCCGCAGGCATGGCAATACCCGTGCCCGTCGGAATAGCGCGCCAGATTGTTTCCCTTGACGTCCCCGCCCTTTTCGCGGCAGCGCGGACATGGCTCATGACCGGTGAAAACACTTCCCTTTGGCGCGTTCATGACCGACTCGCTCCTTCCTTACGATGTGACTGTTGTTCGTCAAAAATTCTTTTGCGGTTTGAAACCGCCCTTTTCAGAGGGAAACGGCCCGCCGGAAAAACGGCAAAGCCGGTGAAATCCTTTTGCGCGCCCTCTCCCGAAAGGCGCGGAGCGCTCCGCGGCGTCCCTGTCCGCCGCTCTGCTTCAGCCGGCCGGCGGCATGGGAACAATAAGACGGCAAAACGCCCGTCTGCCGCCCCGCCAGAAAGGCCCGAGGCGGAACCATATGGTCTTTCCGGTTTCAAACCACAGAGGAAAATAGACGAGACGCGGATTGAAACATTTTGGGAAAAAGGGGACGAACGTCCCGAATATGATCTTCTTCGCTGATCAAAACGGCACGTCATTGGGGATGAAGGAAGGCGCGGCGGCATCCGCCGCAACCGGACAATCAGGCTCTTCCACGCAAAATCCGTAGGCTTCGCCTGAACGCCGCGCGCGGGCGTTGAGCCTGAGAATCTGCACGCTGTCCAAAAACAGGCTCAATCCGGCAAGGCTCATGCTTTCAATGCAATACGGGGCCACGGAAAAGGCCACGCGCACCAGAGAGCCGTTTCCCGGCTCTTCAAAAAGCTCCATGCGCTCAAGTGCCGCGTTGAACACCGGAAGCGCGCGCCGCACGCGCGCGCCTTCCGTCTGGGGATAAAAGGCGTTGGTTCTGAAGCGGAACAGACGCCGGCCTGTGGGACGTCCGGAGCGGTCGCACTCCAGGACGCCCGGCGCGACGAATCGAAACGCTTCGCGTTCCGCCTCATTGCAGGCCGCAAGGCATTTTTGCCGGCCTGACGCCCGCGCGTCTTCAAGCGCGGGCTCAAGCAGCGCATCAAGCTCGGCCGCCGCCGGCGCGTCAAGGGCCAGGGGCAGATGAAAACTCCCGCGCGGGTCCGGATAGCGTTCCGTTCCGTAATCCGGGTTCAGCAAACGCGCAAACAGGGCCTCGCCGCGCGGCGTGGTGTAAAATCGCTTTTTCTGTTCCGGCGTGCTCATATGCCGTCCTCCTTGTTTTTCGCCAAACGGCGCGGCGTGTTGAACTTTTCCCAGAAAAACGCTTCGGCTCCCGGCCGGACGCCGCGATTTTCTCTGAACGCATTCAATAGGCCCGTTGCAAAAACGCGCTCATGCGCATCAAAGAACACGAACGCTTCGCCGCAACGCGCAAAGCGAACCGCGCCCGCAACGGCAAACCGCGGGATGCGGCGAAGCCGGCGTTTTCCCTTTTCCCGGAAAAACCAGACTCACAGCACTTCGTTTTGCACGTATTCGCTGACCGCCGAAAATTCCGGACGCACGCCCTGCGCCATGTTCATACAGTTGCGCGCCATGCCCATAAGGTCCGAAACAGGCAGCCCGGCGTTTTCGCACACTAAAAGAAAGGCGGCGGCCATGCCCACGATCCGCGCGCCGCGCGACGGGCTTTTCTGCACGGCGTCCGCGACGGAGATGGCGAGGCGCGCCGATTCGGCCACATCGGGGTTGCCCGCCAGATCCCGCAGATCGGAATTTGGAGGGGGGCTGGATCCGCCG